>JAKLDV010000148.1 GCA_022703335.1 Elusimicrobiota bacterium | reverse complement strand
CAGGATGTAGATTTCGCCCTGGCTATCCTGACCGAGACCCTTCATCCACAGATCGAGGGCGCGGTCGTCGGCGCCGATGACGAGCTGCTTGATGACGTCCCGCCGGGCCTGGAGCTGGTTGCGCGTCTGCTCCAGCTGGGTCACCTTGTCCACGATGGCCTGATATTTGCGCAGTTCCTCCTGCGCCAGGGCCAGATCTTTTTCCATCCGGCGGACCTTCATGACGCGCGTGCCCCAATACGACAACATGGACATCACCAGCAGGCTCCCCAGGATGCCCCCGGCGATCGCCGCCTGTTTCCGCACCTCGGCGACGTGGATTTCGGGAGGCAGCAGGTTGATGCGTATCATAGGTTGTCCCCGTCCCGCCGGAGGGCCAGGCCGACGGCCACCGCGAAGAGGGGCCGCATTTCCGGCGAGATGGCTTTGGCGCCTTCGATGCGGGCCAGCGGGTCGAAGAGCTCGACGGGCAGGCGCAGTTCATGGTTGAAATAGGCGACGAGGTTCCCCAGCCGGCAGCCGCCGCCGGAGAGCAGGACGCGCGCCACCTGCCGGTCGCTGCCTTGGGAGAGATAAAAGTCGATGGAGCGCTGCACCTCCGCCAGGAGGTCTTTGACCACGGGCAGCATGACCGTGGACATCTGCAGGAGTTCCTTGTTCTCTTCGGCCACGGCCTTTTCGCGCTCTTCGGGCGTGGCCAGCAAGACGGCGCGTGACTTCATCTCCTCGGCCGCCTTGGCGTCGCACTGGAAATTCCGTTGGAGGGCCTTGGTGAGGGTGTTCCCGGCGATGAACACGTCGCGGACCACTTTCGGGACGCCCGTCTCCACGATGGCCATGGTGGTGACGGAGGCGCCGATGTGAACGATGAGGACGGTTTCTTTGGAGCCGGGATTGCGGTTGACGTCGTAGGCGTTCTGCAGGGAGAAGGCGTCGACGTCGATTACGATGGGATTGAGCCCCGCCTGGCGGATGACGTCGAGCCGGCTGCCGATGATCTCCTTCTTGGCGGCGACGAGGATGGTCTCCATCTTTTTCTGGCCGTCTTCCACCACGTCTCCGAGGATGTGGAAGTCGATGTTGACTTCCGGGATGGCGAAGGGGATGTAGGGTTCCGCCTCGAACTGGATGGTTTTGGAAAGGTCGTCGCGGGACATCTTGGGGAACTTCACATAACGCACAATGACCGAGTTCCCCGAGACGGCGAAGGCGGCGGATTTGACGGCGGTCTTTTTTTGCTTGAAGACGTAATCCCGCAGGAGGTTGGTGGCCTGGGTTTTGCGTTCCGGCCCGGGCACGTCCGGGCTGGCGTTGGGGAGAGGCAGGTAGGCCCATCGGGCCAACGACCAGCGGCCCGGGGATCCCCGGAGTTGGATGAGCTTGATGGAGGTGGATCCCAGATCCACCCCGATGGTTTCCTTGGCCTTGAAAAACCGGAATTTCTCAAGACGGACGTTTTTAAGTTTGTCGGCCAACCCCATAGTCGCTCTTATTTACAATATATTTTCTTACTCCGTCAAGCAAAAACGCCGAGCTTTCCCCTTAACATGGGGGGTTTGCTCGGCGTTTTCAGCATGAATTCGACGTTCCTATTATAAGCCAAGGAAATTGTTTGTCAAGGGTTTTTAAATAAAAAATAAAATTAAAACGTTTTTAATAGGGGCCAAGGAATGCCGTTCCCCGCGTAAAGGTACCAACACAGCCAGGCGCCCATCGCCAAAAAAGGCCCGAAAGGAAGATATTCTCCCGGCCGGCGTTTCCAGAAGGTCAGTCCGATCCAGACGGACCCCAGGAGGGACCCCGTAAAAAGAGAGAACAGAATCCCTTTCCAGCCCAGAAGGGTTCCGAGGGCGGCCATGAATTTGATGTCCCCCCCGCCCATCGCCTCCTTGTGCCAGACCATCTTTCCGACCAACGCGATGCCCCACAGGAGGGCCAGCCCCGTGGCGGCTCCCGTCAAGGCCGTCAGGCCGCGCAGGAGGACGGTGGAACCCAGAAGAGGGTTCACCGGGAAGGCGGCGAGGCCGCCGACGAGGAACGCCAGGGAGAGGGCGTCGGGGATGATCTGATGTTCCAGATCGATGAACGTCAGGATGAGGAGCAGGAGAGAAAGCGTCGCGCCGATCCACAGGGGGACGGCTCTCTCGGGAAAGCGGAGAAAAAGGGCCAGGAAGAGGAGGGCGGTCAGGAACTCCACCAGAGGGTATCGCCACGCGATGGGTTTTTGGCAGGCGGCACATCGGCCGCGCAACAAGAGAAAGCTCAACAGCGGGACATTCTGCCACCAGCGGATGTTTTTCCCGCAGGAAGGGCATCGGGACGGAGGCCAGAAAATGGATTCTCCTCGCGGCAGGCGGTGGATGCAGACGTTGGCGAAACTGCCCAGAATCAGGGCGAGAAGTATCCAGAGAAACAAAAGCATGGAGGTCCGGTCAGAGGGGCCGGGAGAACGATTCCGAAGGGCGGGGGACGGAGGCTACTGGTCGCTCCAAACGGTGCCTTTCGTGTCTTTGTGGATGCAGTTGAAGCCGACGTGCCCCTGGTCGAGTCCGTCGTTCACATAGGCCCACATGTTGTCGCCTTCGTTGACGGTGCCGAAGAGGTTTTCGGCCGTGTAGTTCTCGACGGAATTGCTGGCGCCGTGTCCCGGATTGCCCTGGAGCGCCACCGCCGGAAGCTGGATTTTGGGAAGGAAGTCGATAAGTTTTCCTTGGGTGAGGGCGTTGATGTCCGAGGGGAACATGCCTTGGTTGGCCACGTAGTAAATGTCGAGGGCGCTGCGGAACGTGCCGAGGGCCCCTTTGGCGCTGGATTCCTGAGAGCGGGAGATGAGCTCGCCGAATTTGGGGATGGCGATGGCGGCGATGACCGCCACGACGGCGACGACGATCATCAGTTCGATCAAGGTGAAGCCGCCGGCGGGGGCGGCGGAACTTCGGCGGGAGATATCCATTGGGAGAAAAGTAAAGACGGGAGAGGAGGTGTTCCCCCCTCTCCCGTCTTTGTAATTCGATTCCCTCAGCTTACCAGCTGCTCCACACCGAGTTCTTGGAGTCCGTGTGCGTGCAGTTGACCGCCACGTGCCCTTCCGTCTCGCTCGGGTAATACCAGTTGCCGCCGTCACCCAAGGTGTTGGTCTCGGAGTTGACACTGCCGTGGTTGCCCGGTTTCGGGACCTGAATGTAAGGCAATTCCTTCAGGTACTTCGAGCCCGTGCACAACGCCGTCACCAGGTTACCCAGGGCCGGAAACACACCTTCCGTGTCCGAGTAATAGATGCTCATGGCGCTGCGGACGGAACCGAGGCTTCCCTTCACCGCGCTTTCCTTCGACTTCGTCACCAGGTCGGCGAATTTGGGGATGGCGATGGCCGCCAGGATACCTATGATGGCTACCACGATCATCAGTTCGATGAGCGTGAACCCTTTCACCGACTTTGCGAGTTTTTTTGTCATTGTCGTTCACCCCCTTTCCATTGAGGCATGGAAATCCGTTCGGAGCAAAACGCGGGTCTCGGGGAGGAGTCGGCTCGGAAGTTGTTCACAAAAATCCCCGCCGAAAACAAAGGATGTTTTCGACGAAACGGTCCTGCGAATAACACGGAAAGGCATTCCAACACCGGGCGGGAAGAACGTGAGGATGAAGGATGGCTAAAATACCCCGTCCCGGAGGCGCCCTTCGTTTTAAGTATAACCCCCGAACAGGTCGTTTTCAAGTGTGACTTTACGCTACCGCCCGCCCTCCTGTTGCAGGACCGGTCCTTCTTCCGGAGACCGGGCGGCGAGGATCGTCTCGGCGACGTTTTCGGCCAAGAGCCGGTTCCCCAAGGGCGTGCCATGTCCAAAATCCCCGCCGAACCGGTCCTTAAACAGCTCCGCGTATTTATATTTTTTGAGCGCCTCCTTGAAGAGCTTCTCGTTATCGACGACGAAAACCCCCTCGTCCGGCGCCAACATCTCCACCAACGGTCCGACGTCCCGAACCGGGTATTGCACGCAAACCAGCCGTATCCCCCGCCCCCGAACCTTGTCTCTCAAGACCCGATAATTCCGGCGAAGTTCCTGGTTGGCATGGGCCTTCCGCAGGGCCGTCGATTTTGCATAAAATTCTTCCGCCAACCCGTATTTCCCCTGCTCCTGCATGAGGGTGGCCAGCAGCCCCCAGGCCCGATGGTCCTCGTAGCCCCGGACCATCAACTCCCTCAGAAGTTTCTCCGTTTCCTCGTATTCCTCACGACCCAACAAGAAATTGGCCAGCCGATGGATGGCGGGCCAGGCGGGAGAAGCCCCGGCGGCGATTTTTTCAACAAGAACGCGTTCCGCCTCGGCGCACCGGCTTTGTTGGGCACAACTCAACGAAAGTTCGACGTATAAAATCACATCGTCAATCCCGTTATCCATGGCCGCGCGCAATCTTTTTTCCGCCTCGGCCGGCCGGCCCTGGAAACGCAGGCCCATGGCCGACAGCCGGACCGCCTCGACATTCTTCGGTTCAATCTCCGAAACTTTCTTGAGCAACGACTCCGCTTCCTGAAATCGGTCTTGCCGCAGATAAAGGGCGGCCAGTTCAAGCCGGGCCTTAACTCCTTGGGGATCGCGCGCTATCGCCTTCCGGTAGAATTCCTCCGCCTCGTCGTATCTTCCCTCATAAACGAGCCGCTCCCCCCTCTCGTTCCGAACCTGTTCCATCCCCTCCCCCGGAAACGCCCTCGCCGAAAATCCGCCGACCACTGATTCCACCAACCTCCCCATCCCGAATCTGTCCCACCACGGCCTTCCGTTCTGCTTGCCGGCGGCGCGCTTTTGAGCGGCCACCGTCTCCTCATTGGCCCCCATCATGGTCACAACCATGGCCGGGGCGTATCTGTCCAGGTTATCGTCGATCCCGTCCGCAATCCGTGCGGAGTCCGTGCCGGGAACACCCCGGTTCACTACGGCGAACCTGACTCCTCCCGCACGGGCGTTCAATATTTTTTCCAGTTGGCTGGGATAGGAGTTCTCTCCCCCGTACGCCGTCGTGGACTCGCCGAGGCACAAAATGCGATAGGTTCCCTTTGCCGACAACGCCCGCATGTTCCGTCGTTCCTGCCGCCGCAGCGACAACGAACCGGCGAAACGCAGGCCGATCTCCGCCAGGGCCAGCGACAGGAGAACGCCCGCGGCGACGAGGACCCCTCTTTGCAACCCTCTTTTCATCGGTTCATTTTCCCGTGCGGAAGAGAGGGGAACGACCGCGCGGCGGCGGCGTCGAGCCAGTAGGCCGAACCCCCGGAGCGCGGATGCACCCGCTGGGCGGGAAGCCGCGGGCGAGTTCCCCCAAAGATGTCCGCCAGAATCCCGGCCTTTTTTTTACCCGTCACCATAAAAAAAATGCGACGCGCCCGGTTGATGAGGGGCAGCGTGAGGGTGACGCGGCGCGACGGCGGGGGCGTGTTCGCGGCGATCGCGGCGCTGTCGCCGATTCCCGCCGGTTACGGCGCGAACGGCGTTCAGAGATCAGAGGTCGGAGGTCAGAGGTCAG
>JAKLDV010000147.1 GCA_022703335.1 Elusimicrobiota bacterium | reverse complement strand
TGAAGTGGAATGGGAAAAAGAGCAATGTGCCGGTGCCGTCCGGGATTTATATCTACCAGATTGAGCTCGGCGGGAAAATAACCACCGGGACGGTCGTGGTGGCGCAATAATTTTTTTGATGAAAAACAGGAAGTCGACTGTCGACTCCTGATTCGAGAGGAAAAAGTGAACGAAAAACGGAAAGGACAAAAAGGGCTGAATCTCAAAGCCGCCACGCGGCTGGCCCTTCTTTTTGCCGTCCTGACGTTTTCCGTTTCCGCCCGCGCCTCGTTTGAGCCGCTCCCCGTGGGCGCCCGCGCCGCCGGCATGGGGGAGGCCTACACGGTGGTGGCGGACGACACCCTTTCTCTCTATTACAATCCGGCGGGCATCATCCATGTGCGCCGCCCGGAATTGGGAACTTCTTACAGCCGGCTGTTCTTCGGTTTGGACGATAAATCCGAGATCAGCCGGTCGTTTTTGGGATATGCCCAGCCCCTCCCGCACAACTGGGGCGCCGCCGGGATCAGCTACCTCCACCTGGGCCTGTCCGGCCTCTATTCCGAAGACACCATCGGCCTCTCCTTCGCCCGGGAAGTTCAGGACAAATGGAACGTGGGCGGCAGCCTGAAATTGTTGCGCAAAAGTTTCGGTTCCGACCAATACACCGACAACGCCATCAATGTGGAGACCGGCCAGGCGCTGAACGCCAAGGACCCGCTTCTGGCGAAAGGCAACTCCAAGAGCGCCGTGGGGCTCGACCTCGGCGCCCAATACCGCTTGAGCAAAAACTACGCCTTCGGGCTGGCCCTCCGGAACATCAACCAGCCCAACACCGCCCTCAACGGCAGCGACAAGGCCCCGGCGGTTTATGCGCTGGGGATCAGCCGCTGGAACCGGGTCTCCTCCCTCTCCTTGGAACTCGCCAACTGGAAGTTCGCCAACGACCAGGACTATCGTCTCAATTTCGGCGGCGAACGCTGGTTCCGCAGCGGTTTCGGCGCCCGGGCCGGCCTCGCCTTCGGCAGCCGGCAGTTCGCGAACCTCTCCCTCGGCGGCTCCTATCGGATGGACGGGTTTCAGTTCGACTACGCCCTCCACTATCCGCTGCAGGGCGTGGAAAAGACCGCGGGCACCCACATGGTGTCGCTGAGTTACCGCTTCGGGAAACCCGAACCCGACCCGGTGGAGGCGCAGCTCAACTCCGAACGCGAGGCCCGCCTGCGGGCGGAGGCGGAACTGGCGCGGCTTCGCCAACAGTTGATGGAGTTGACCACGGAAAAACCGGTCGCCGCGCCGGCCACCGACGTGGTGGACAAGGCCGCCCAGGAGGCCCTGAAGCAAGCGGAGGAGGAGATCCAGCGGCTGAAGAGCCAGCCCCAGCCGGTCTCCGCGGCCCCGGTGGAAACTCCCGCCCCCGCCCCGACCGCCGTGGCGCCGACGGCGCCGGTCGCGCCGAAACCGGTGGCGCCGCCTCCGGCGAAACCCCGTGTCTCGCCGGACCTTCTGGCCCAATACAGCGACGCCCTCAAGTTCTATTCCCAACAGACCAAGTCCGGGGCGCCGCTGGAGGAACGCATCGCCACGCTCCAGCGCACCATCGATAAATACGAGGGGAAAGGCCTGGATATCTCCTCCGTCTACACGGAACTGAAAAAACTCAAGGGCGAAGACACCAAGACCTCCGACGACTACAAACTGGCGGTGAGCTATTACAACCGCATCGTTCAACAGGGGGGGACCAGCGCCGAGGAACGGATCCTCCTCCTGGAACGGATCGTCAAGAAATACAAACCGATGGGCGTGAACACCTCCGACATCGAGAAGGAACTGGAAACTCTGAAGAAAAAGAGGTAGACTGCCGGTTCAATGCGGCTTCGCACACAACTCGGCTTGTTTTTCACCGTGATGGCGGGGATTATATTGGCCCTGGGGATGTTGGCCGTCGGAGGGGGGACCCGGGTCGTCAATATTTTCAGGGAATCTCTCGACGACATGGAGAAGGTTTCCCAGGTGCGGAGCCTGCAGGTCCTCCTCGCCCGCCAAAAAGGTTCTCTCGACGCCTACTTCCTCGTCGGCGATTCCACGGAATTGGAACGCTTCGAGGAACTCAGCACGCTCGTCCTCTCCCGCTTGAACCAGATCCAGGCGGCCTCACCCGCCGACGAAGACATCCAAAGACTGATGCCGCGCTACGACGACGTGCTGAAGTCGGCCCAGAACGTCATCGGCCTCTATCGCGTCTCCAAAGACAGGGCCTTCAACAAGGCCACCGACGACCTCCTCCCCAAGGTGCGCCGGTTCTTCGACGACGTGAACCAAACGGAGGCCCGCATCGCCGCGGAGGTGAAGAACGCCCAGACTCGCGTGAAGGAAATGGTGTTCCTGGGGAAACGGCTGGTCCTGGGAGGCGGGCTCCTCGGCGCGTGCGTCGGTTTCCTTTTCGCCCTGTTCACCTTCCGCTCTTTGACAAAATCCCTGCGCGCCTTGCAGCAGGGCACGGCGGCTTTCGGCAGCGGTCAGTGGGATTACCGCATCGACCTGCCGGTGCAGAACGAACTGGGGGAGCTGGCCCGCTCGTTCAACGAAATGGCCAGCAACATCAAACACCTGGAGACCCAGACCGTCCACATGCACCGCATGAGCGCCGTGGGGCAGCTGGCCGGCGGGGTGGCCCACGAGATCAACAACCCGCTCACCGGCGTGCTGGGACAGGCGCAGCTGCTCCTGGAGAAACTGCCGTCGGATGACCCGCGCCGCGCCCACTTGGAAAAGATCGAACGCGCCGCCGTCCGCTGCAAGGCCATCGTCCGCTCCCTGTTGGATTTTTCCAGGCAGAAAGAGGCGCAGTTCACCGCCATGGACATCAACGAGGTGCTGGAAGCCACCCTGGAGTTCTGCGAGGCGGACTTGCAAAGCAACCACATCACCGTTCTGAAAAACTTCAGCGCCACCGTGCCCAAGATCACCGGCAGCAGTTCCCAGCTCCAACAGGTCTTTCTCAACATCATCACCAACGCCATCCAGGCCATGCCCAAGGGCGGCACCCTGTCGGTGGCCGCCAAGCCGACGCGTTTCACCGTCGGCCCGTCCCCGGACGCCCCGGCGGTGGAGGGCATCGAGATCTCCTTCACCGACACCGGCGTCGGCGTCGAGACGGACCATCTGCGGCATATCTTCGAACCGTTCTTCACCACCAAGGAGATCGGCAAAGGCACCGGGTTGGGGCTTTCGGTCTCCTTGGGGATCGTGAAGAACCACGGGGGGGACATTCGCGCGGAGAGCCGCGGGAAGGGCGCGGGGTCCGTGTTCTCCGTGCTTTTGCCGCTGGTGTCGATGGCGCCGTCTTCCGCACGATCCGATTCATCGCCGTTGCCGGTCCCGGTCGGCGGGGAAAGAGCTCGTTTTGGCCCCGGAGCGGATACTCGTTATTGAGGACGATCCGGACGTCCGCGACACGGTCTGCGGCGCCCTGGAATCGGTCTTCCCCGACGCGTCCGTCACCGCGCTGGCCGACGGACGGGAGTTTTTGGACACGTTCAGCGCGGCCGCCGTCTGGGATTTGATCATCTTGGACCTGATGCTGCCGGGGATTTCCGGCGTCGAGATCTGCCGGCGCGTCCACGCCGACGCCGCCGGACGGCATATCCCCATCCTGGCCATGACGGGGTACGACACGCCGGAGATGGAAAAGCGGGTCAAAGAGGCCGGCGCGGCCGCCTATCTGGCCAAGCCGTTCGAGATGAAGGATTTCGTCCGGATCGTGAAGCGGCTCGTCGGTTGAGTTTCCAAAAAAAAGAGGAAGGGAACCCCATGACCTGTCCCGTCGCCCGTCGGTTGCTCTCGGTGTCGATGTTTTTCTGCCTCGCGTTGGCGCTCCCCGGCCCGCTTCGGGCATGGCAGTGGTCCGACGGGCAAAACACCGTGTTGCCCAGCCTGCAGGAGGAATTCGACCAGGAGCACAACGCCTACCGAAGCCAGGTTGAAAAAGGCGCCTTGGTCGGCCAGGAACGGCTGATCGCGCTGGACCGGCTGATCTCCCACTATAAACCGCTCGGCATCAATACCGTGGTCCTGGAGTCGGAGCGCGACCGGCTGACCGTCCAGTTGGAGGCCGACCGGCAGAAATCCCAGAGCGCCCAGAAAATTTCCTCCGAGCTGTATCAGCTGGCGCTTCAAAAAACGGGGGAAGGGCGTTTCCGTGACGCCCTCTCCGCCATCCAAAAAGCCGAGCGCCTCGTCCCCGAGGACGCCGCTTTCGCGGAGATGCGCCGGCGGCTCGACAGCGTCACCGCCATCGTGTCCCAGGCGGTTCAGAACACCAAGGTGGACGGGTTGGTGCGCAAAGGCGTGGTCCGGTACATCGAGAACGACGGGACCCGCGCGCTCAACGCCGTGCGTTTCGCCCAGCAGCTCTCTCCGTCCGAGCCCTCGCTGGACCGTTTGGGCAAACTCATCGAAAAGGAATACCCCGGCCTGGAGCCTCCGTCCATCCCCAAGGGCAAGACCCTGGTGGACTATAAGCTTCAACTCGCCCTGGAATACGTCTACGACCAACAGTTCCTGAAAGCCATCAACGAATGCAACCAGGTCTTGGACCTCGAACCGGACAACGTCCTCGCCCTCACGCGCATGGGGTCCGCCTATTACGCCATGGGCCAGAAAGACGAAGCCAAGACGCTCTGGGTGCGGGCGCTCAAACTGGAACCCAACAATCAGGTCTTGAAACAGTTCCTTCGCGAAAAATTTTGATACGGCCTTGTAAAAATTAATACAATCCTTCCGGTCATGAAAACGCGTTCCGCCTCTTCTTTTCGCCGCCTCCGGTTTTTCCTGACGGCGTTCTTCGCCCTCGGCCTCCTGCCGCTGACCTCCTTCGGTTTCGAACAACTGAAATTGGCCATGGAACGGGCCTTGGAAGAACGGATCCAGTCCGCCCTTTCGAAGTTGATCGACCCGGACCAGTTCCTCGTCATCGTCAAGCTCGAGCCCTTCACCGCCGACGAGCTTCAGTCCAAATCCAAGGGGGGGACCGCCGCCAACCTCCCTCAGTATGTGCTTCCGGGCATTCCGGAAAGGCAGTCCATCGACAACCTGAATTCCGGCAAATCGGAAAAACAGGACATCCTCTGGCAGAGCCGGCCGTTCATCAAACGGCTTCACATCACACTCTTCCTCGATAAATACATCCGGGACGACCTCGCCCAGCAGATCGAGATCCTCGTCAAACAACTGGTGGACTTCAATCCTTCCCGCCAGGACGAGCTCAAACTGTCCCGCATCGTCGTCCGCCGGGCGTCGCAGCTGCGCGAGGCGGCGGGCGACGCCAAAACCCCCATGCAACAGGTGAAGTTCACCATCGAACAGATCAAGGAACGAAAAGATTTTTATTGGATACTTCTCGGCGTGGCCATTACCGGCTCCATCATCGTCTTCCTTTTCGGCCCCATGCTTTACTTCCTGCGTCGTTTTCCGAAGATCCTCCAGCAGGCTTTTCTACCAGAGGGCGGCGGGTATTCGGGCGCCGGAAGTTCCGGCGGGGGGGGGGCCGGAAGCGGGGGCGGCGGTGGGACCACCAAGCTGGAGGTGGACAACGCCCTTCCGTTGGCTCTCAACC
>JAKLDV010000146.1 GCA_022703335.1 Elusimicrobiota bacterium | reverse complement strand
CCCGGCGCCGTAACTTTCTTTTTCGCGCCGCTCAAAAACGTTTAAAAAAGCGGTCCCGCCGAACGCGGGGCCGCTTTTTTATTTCCCTTTAACGAACCGGGGCGCCACCCCGATATCCAAAATGTCGTGAAGCGCGGTGAACACCAGCAACGCGAGTTCGTCCTTGGAAAGACGCACCAGCCCGGTGCCCCCCTTCTTTCCCTTCAACCGGAACTTCAAACCATAGTTCTTCTCGTTGAACCTCAGTATCTCAAACCCGTCGATGTCCGCGTTGAATCGTTCGTTCGGTTTCATGGGCGCCTCCTGCGATCGTTCCCCGGCCGGCGACGGACAGGGCGTCTGGCGTAGGTTATCAGAAACGCCGTTCAAATTCAATCCGCGCGCGCGGACGGCGCGCCGAATTTATGTATAATCTTTTTTTATCCGCCCGACGAGCTCGCGCGGACCGCGGGAGTGGCACAGGTTGTCCCATCTTCAATCGCCGGAAAGGGCTGTCTCCATGAGTGAACTGCTCATCCCCAACTACCTGCGGGCCGCCGTCGTCAATCAGCGCATCTACCCCCCCGGCAGCCCCATCGTGGAACGCTCCGTGACGCAGATCCTCCAAACCCTGTCCGCCCCGTTGGCGGAAAGCGATCGGATCACCTTCACCTCGCGGCAGGGCAAGCTTTTCCTGAAGAACAAGGAAATCCCCGACGGGGCCTCCCTCTGTCCCTATCTCGACGAACACGGCCTTCAGAGCCTGAGTTTCCTGACGGGCGTCACGGCTGCGGAGATCTCCCAGCTCGTCATCCTCCTCAGCCGGAAGAAACTCCCCGGCGGTAACGCCGCCGAATGGCTCCGTTCCCAGCAGGTGACGCACGTGCAGGTGGACAAGATCACCATGGTGGAACTCCTGGAGGGAGAGGTCGTCCAGAAAAAGGTGGACCAGCTCTTCGAAGGCCTCCGAGACTTCCCCGGCATGTTGACTTCCCTTCGGGAATCCTACGACATGATCGACAAAATACCCGACGAGGCGGGAAAAGCCAAGGTCCAGGAACACATCGCCCGGAAACTGGCCCTCACGGAGCCCTCCCTCCTGCGCGACATGTTCGAAAACGAGCTCCCGAAACACGTGGAAGATTCCGGACTCAAAACCATGGTCCTCAACGCCATGACGCAGGACAAAATACACGATATTTTCAGCGAGATCGGCAACTGGTACCGCCAGATACGCGCGCAGACCAACTCGGATTTCGAAGTGGTGGAGCACCTGAACAAGCTCAAGTCCTTCCTCGGAAAACTCCTGAACGCGCCGGCCAGCAAGCAGGTGCCCTTCGCGGTCTTCGAAGAGATGCTGAACGAGGGATTGATCGACCAGATCCCCGCGGGGGTGGAGAAAAAACCCGAAGAGGAATCCCTCGCCTCCCAGGTGGACCATTTGCTGGAGCGCCCCGGCTCCGCCCTGTTGGAACAACCGGCGCGGGACCAACTTCCCTTTATCCTCAAGAAACTCTGCGACGTGGGGCTGGACGACATGTCCCAGCGTCTCGTGGAAAAATTCGTTGAGAATTTCTCCCAGGACGTGCTCCTCCTGCGGCAGATGGCGGCCCACACGGCCAAAAACCTCATGGACGTCCTGTGGGCCAACCGCAAGGAACGCCTTTGGAAGATCATCGCCGAACGCATCGAAAAGATGGCGGACAGCGAGCGCGCCGGCGAGGTCTACAAAGAGCTGGCCGACGCCCTTTCTTCCATGGTCCACAATTTCATTCTGCACGGCCGCTCCCCGGAAGCGGTCCGGGTGCTCGCGCTTCTCCGCCGGCACGGGGCCGAAGACAACCCCCTCATGCCGAAACGCCGGGAGACCGCGACGCAGACGCTGCAACAGCTCGCCGCGAGCCTGACGGACGTGCTCACCGAAGAGCTTCTTTCCGACGACAAAAACCGGAAGGAGGCGGCGCAGGACATCCTGGCCCATTTCGGCGAGAACGCCGTCCCCTGTTTCATCCGTCTCATCAAAAAATCGGGGGACCTGCGCCATCGCCGGTTGGCCGCCGGCGTGCTCAAATATTTCGGGGAATCGGCCAAGAGCCAGCTGGCCGCGGAATTCCAAATCGGCAACCCCACCGACGTCCTCCTGAACATCCTCGGCATTTTGGAGGACTTCCTCACGCCGGACCTCATCCCCCGCTTCGAGAATTTCCTGCATTATCCGGACCCCACCATCCGCCGCCGCCTGATCCACCTTCTGGCAAGGATCCCGTCTCCGGACGCCTCGCGCCTCCTGACGGCCTTTCTCGACGACGGCGACGAGAGCGTCCTCGTGGAGGCCGTCCGCGCCGTGGGGGAAACGCGACACCACGGGGCCGTGGAGAAGCTCTGCAATCTTCTGAAGAACGGCACCACCCGCCAATTGGAAGAGACCTGCCTGGCCCTGGGGCATCTCGGCAACGACAAAGCCCTTGACGCGCTTCTGGACATTCTGGAACCGAAATCCGGCCTTTTCAAGAAACGGGCCGCCGTCGAGGAGACCGTGCGCGTCCGCGCGGCCTGGGCCATCGCCCAATTCAAAAGCGTCCCGGCGCGGGACGCCCTCACGCGCCTTCTGAAGGACCCCAACCTGCAGGTCCAAAACATCGCGCGCACGGCCCTCGCCTCCTGACCCTTCCCCGCTTTCCGTCGGCCGATCGATGACTCCCCGCCGCCTCCTCCCCGTCCTCCTGCCCCTCCTGCTTCTCGCGCTCCCCCCCGGCCTGCGGGCGGCCGCGGCGTCCCCCTTTCAGGACCCGGAGATGGCCCGCCCCATCGACGACGGGCTACGGGCCCTCTACGACCTCGACTACGAAGCCGCCCGGCAGAACTTCACCGTGCTGGCCGAAAAATTCCCGGACGATCCCATCGGCCAATACGCCCTGACCACCACCCACTGGTGGGAATTGACGAACGAATTCGACGAGCAAAACCCCGCTCTGGAAAAAAAATTCATCGAAGCCGCCGAAAGAACGGTCGTCATCGCCCGCGAAAAGATCCGCCGAGGCGATCCGGGCGGCGAAGCCCACCTCTGCCTGGGCGGCGCGCTCGGACTCATGAGCCGCTGGGATGCCATCCAAGGACACTGGTTCCGGGCCTATCGCCACGGCAAACAGGCGTTCAACGCCCAGGAAAAGGCCTTGAAGATCAATCCCCAACTCCACGACGCCGGCCTGGGGGTGGGGATTTTCCATTACTACACCGCCACACTCCCCCGCGTGGTGAAGCTCCTCGCGAAACTGGTCTTCGGCGGCAACAAGGAACAGGGTCTGGCCGAAATCCGGCGGGCCATGACGCAGGGTCGTTTTTCCCGCACCGCCGCCAAACTTTTCCTCGTCGGTATTTATAACAACAACGAAAAGAACTACACCGAGGCGCTGGCGCTGGTCCGCGAGGGCCGGCAGGAGTTTCCGCGCAGCTCCTTCTTCCATTTCCTGGAGATCCTCACCCTCGAAAACATCGGCGACTGGGCCGCCATGCGGCAGGAGGCCGAAAGTTTCATCCGGCGCGTCGAAAGCGGGGATTTCTCCTACCGGAAAAAATACCTTCACCGCGCCTACTTCGCCCTCGGAAACAGTTCCCTGGGCGAGAAAAAACCTGCGGAAGCCGTGGCCTACTACGACCGCGTCATCCGGGATCTCCCTTCCGAAGACCGCTGGGTCACCTGGACCTATCTCAACCGGGGAAAAGCCCACGACCTCCTCGGCCGCCGGGAACAGGCCCTGTCGGACTACCGCGCCGTCCTGCAGCGCCGGGATGTCTGGGGCATGCACGACCAGGCCGAGGACTACATCTCCCGGCCCTACGCCGGCCTCCCGGGGCGCGATTCCCCCATAAAATAGACCGTCCCGTAGGTCTCCGTTTTGAAAATTTTCTCCTCCCGGGGGCGCCGGCTTATGCTAGAATCCAAAAGGAGTCGTAACGTGGGGATTCATGTCCACCTCCGTCCCACGATCTCGGCCTCACCGTTTGCCGACCGACGGACTCTCTCCCCCGAGAAATAGTCCTCGCGAGGATTCTTTATGCCGAACAATCAACCTCTGCCTTCCGGGATTCCCCTGTTTCCGGAGAGGGGAGTTTTTGTGTTCAAGGAGCTGACGGCTTGATCGAGGCCACTCTGGAAAAAGACCTTTCTCCGTATATAAAACCGGTATCCCTCCGCCTTCTCTCCCTCAGCGCGGGGCTTCTGGCGTTGACGGCCTCCCTGATGGCCGCCTCCGTGTGGTTCGTCAAAAAAGAGAGCCTCCGCAGTTTCAGCGCGCGCTCGGCGAAACTCACGCATTGGGTGCAGACCAATTCCCAGGAGATCATCGACCAGCACCTCCAAGGGCTCGCGACCATCGCCCAGCCGTTTGCGGCGGGCGCGGCGGACGCCCCGGCGCACTTCCAGCCATCGGCGGCGGACATCCTGAAAAAATGCCCCGCCTTCACCGCCATCAACCACATCAACCAGGATTTCATCATCGACGACGTCCACCCCCTCGCCGCCAACCGGAACGCGCTCCGCCTGGACATTAAAAGCCGCTTCGACGTTCTTCCCGTGGCGCACCGGGCCATCACTCACCGGAAGACCTCCGTCACGGATTTCATCGACCTCGTTCAAGGAGGAAAGGGCGTCATCCTCTACGAACCCATCGTCCGCGAAGAACGCTGGGCCGGGTTCATCGAGGGCGTCTTCCGCCTCAACGACTTCAACGCCCTCTTCCTGGAAAAATTCGCCGGACCGGATTACAATTTCACCATCATCGACGAGACCAACGGCCGGGAAATCTACACTTCGCTGCCGTCCGCCGCCGTGGAACGTTCCACGCCCTTCGACACTTATTTCACCATGCGCCTGGGCGACCGCACGTGGTGGGTGATCCTCCATCCCAAATCCCCCCCCTTGATCCTCCTGCCCCTGGTCTTCGTCCTTCTCTTGGAGATCTGCCTGGGCGCTTTCGGCCTCTACTGGCTCTGGAAGTCCGAACACGCGTGAAGTCCCGGCCTTTCGGAAAAGCCGGGTTCGACGTCTCCGAAATCGGGTTCGGCTCCTGGGGCATCGGCGGCACGTGGTGGGGCCGCTCGATCGACGATAAGTCCTCCCTGAAAGCCCTCCACCGGGCCCTGGAGTTGGGCATCACCTTTTTTGACACCGCCCTCGTGTACGGAAAAGGCCACAGCGAACAGTTGATCGCACGGGCGTTCCGCGAAAAGAAGCCCACGAACGTCTACGTGGCCTCGAAAATCCCCCCGAAAAACAACGGCTGGCCCGCCCGCCACGACACCCTGGCGCGTCAAGTCTTCCCCAAAGACTGGATCGTCTCCTGTCTGGACAAAACCCTACGGAACCTGTCGCTGGAACGGATCGACCTCATCCAATTCCATGTCTGGTCGGACAGCTGGATGCGGGAGGACGAATGGTGGGAGACGGTGGAGTCCTTGAAAAAAACGGGGAAGATACGGCTCTGGGGCGTTTCCATCAACGACCACGAACCGGAAAGCGCCCTGGAACTGGTGCGGTCCGGCCGGGCCGACAGCGTTCAGGTGATCTACAACATCTTCGATCAATCGCCCGCCGAAAAACTCTTCCCCCTCTGCCTCGAAAAAAACACCGCGGTCATCGTGCGCGTACCG
>JAKLDV010000145.1 GCA_022703335.1 Elusimicrobiota bacterium | reverse complement strand
CGGCATCAACGCCCACTACCGCGACCCGGGCCGGTTCCAGAAACTGACTTTCAGCTATCGGCAACGCATGGATTTCCCCACGCGCGCCGGCCTGGGACGGACGCGGAACGACGTGTATGAATCCCTGAACCAAAACACCCGTTCCAAGGATGTCCGCGGCTATGTCGTGGGTTCCGCCCTCGTTTGCAATCACTATTGGGGGATCAGCGCCTCACACGATGAATATGTGAAGACCGGCCCCAGCGACCGGTTCCACCACCAGACCACCGTCCTCGGGCTCGGCTACAGCCCCCTGGGGAAGAACCAAGGGAGAATTTGGAACTACTCTGTCGATCCTGCGGTAAGTTTTGAGAAGTTCCACGGACTGGAACCCGTGGCGGGCGTGCGGTACGAAAGTTTCGGATATTCCATCGGACCGAATTTCTATTACGGCCTGGATTGGATCCGTCTCGGTCGTCAAACATGGTTCACGCTGGATCGTTTCAAGGTCGGCACGGCGATCTCCGATTCGGAAATCGCGAAGTTCGCGGTTTCCGCGGGCGTCAACCTCACCGCCTACGCCACCCGCTACCTCAAGCTCTCCCTGGGGGTCAACGACGCGTATACCCCGCATGACGGGAAACACCAATTGAACCTGAAAACCGGTTTAAGCGTCCGCCTGGTCTGGGCGGACTGGCACTTCTAAGAACCCGTCGCCCGCTTGTCTCCCGCAACCCGCGTGTTTCCTACCGCCACTCCCAGGCGCTGCGGTAAGAACCGTTCTGTTCGGCATAGTCCAGGAACGCGGCGTAGAACGGGTGCTGCGAAATGGTGGCCGAATCGCCGATGACGACCAAGAGCCGGCGGGCGCGCGTCATGGCCACGTTCATGCGGCGCGTGTCCCCGAGGAATCCCACCTCGCCCTTTTCGTTGGACCGCACCAGCGACACAAGCACGACCTCCTTTTCCCTCCCCTGAAATCCGTCCACGGTGCCGACTTCCAGCCCGCGGGGCGCCCGGCCTTTGAGGATCTTGACCTGGGCGGCGTAGGGGGAAATGATCGCGGCCTGCCTCCGTTTGATCCCGGCGGCTTCCAACTCATTCCACAGCCGGAGAGCCAGGGCGGCCTCGCCCTCATTTTCCCGGCTGTCCAACAGCTCGTTCCAAACCTCGGAAAAACCCGTGCCGGCGGTGTCCACATACACCAGAGGCCCGCGCGTCAACTCGTTCTCCAAAACCCCCGGCAGATGCACGGCCAAATGGTCGCGCACGCTCTCATCCGCCTCCAGTTTCCCCTCATAAAATCGTTCCGAGGAAAAACCCATGATGGTCTTGTTCATACGGTATTGCACGCGCAGAAGCGTCCTCATCGCCTGGGGCAGGCTCTCCGAGAGCCGTTCCATCAACGTCGTCTTCAGTCCGCCCCGGGCCGCCTCCGGCGAATAGATCGTCGGCGGCAACTGGAGCGGATCCCCGGCGAAAACCACCTTGTCCGCCAGCGAAATGGGGATCCAGGACAACGGTTCGGTGGCCTGAGAGGCCTCGTCCAACACGGCCACATCGAACTTCTCCCGGAGCATGCTCTTCCCGAGGCCGCCGTGCGTGGCCAGGACCACCTGGGCGTTCTGCAAAATGCCTTTCTCCAAGCCGCGCTCCCACTTGCGCGCTTCCCGCCACAACGACTGGATCTTTTTGTGAAGTTCTTTTTCGTCACGGGGCGTCAGCCCCGCCCCGCGTTCCGCCTTGCGCGCCGCCTGCACCATGAGCCGCTCCCGCTCCTGGTCCAGTTCGCGGATGTATCGATGGTCCGGATGCTCGGCGGCGCGCACCATCAACGTGGCGTGCCGGAGCGAATCCAGAGTGCGGGCGGGATGTCCCAGGCGGACCGCGTCCATCCCGGCGTCCAAAAGTTTTTCCAGCATGTTGTCCACGGCCACGTTGGACGGCGCCGACGCCAAAACGCGATCGCCGTCCCGGACCGCCTGCCGCACGAACTCCACCAGCACCGTGGTCTTGCCCGTGCCGGGCGGCCCGTGCACCACCGCGACGTGTTTGGCCGCCAAGGCGCGACGCACCGCGTCCTTCTGCCAGGCGTTCAATCGCGGATTGAAAAAAGCCGACTCGCCGGCGGCGCCGGACTGCGGCGCTTTCCAACCCAAGAAAATGTCCCGCAGCGCGCCCAACCGGCCGCCGGCGCCCCGCACGTGTTCCAGCGCCCGACGCATCCGCTGATACGTGGCGTCGGAACCCAGCAAATCCACCCGCACGCGACCCGCGGGCCGTCCCGCCGGCCAATCGTTCAGGGCCACGGAGACGCGGTATTCGTCCACGTCGTAAAGGGTGCCGTCCAGCGGCGGGGCGCCGTCGTCGAAAGCGAGCCGCACCAAATCGCCCTGGTCCATGGCGTGGAACGGCGCCAACGTCTCCCCCGCCGGCGGGCGCGACAGAACCAGGAGAGGGATCCCCCCGACGCCCACGTCCTCTTTTTCGATGCGGAGCCCGGTGACGGTTTTCCCCAGCGCCTCGCGCACTTCCACGCCAAGGCGGTCCAGCGCACGCTTGTTCTCTTCCTTCTCCGCTTCCCGCTCAACGTCGAGCAGGTCCAGAAGAACGTCAAAATGGTCGGTCTTCAATCCGTCGCCCATACCGTCTCTTTCCAAAAAAATAACCCGTGCGAAAACCGGCACGGGGGTCAAAAAACCGCCTGTCGTTAAATCATATCTCAAATGGCCATAAAAATGACACCCCCCCTCCGCCGCGCGCCAGAAAAGAGTGCTTTTTAAAAAAGAAATCGATTTTCTGGTTTTGAGTCATTACGCGTTATCCCAGCCATGTCAACCTCGACACCACTCCCATGTTTCAAAAACTAAGCCCGCCCCTGATTCCCCTCGACCCCCTGATGCGGGAAATGGCATTCCACCCTCATACCGCGCGGGGAGTTCCTCTCAATCGAGAGCCGCCCGCCGACCTCGTTGGCCCGATATTTGATGGTCTTCAGGCCCAGTCCTTTCCCTTCCACCGAATCCACGTCGAAACCCGTTCCATTGTCGGTAATCACCAACGACGCCACGCCCCCCTTCCCCGCCAGAACGATCTCGATCTCCGTGGCCTTTCCGTGCGACACCGCGTTATGCACCGCTTCCTGAACGATCCGGTAAAGATGTGTGTTGACAAGCTCGCTTTTCTGTTGATAATCCCCCTCCACCCTCAGGGCGCATTTCAGCTTGTATACGCCGCTCGTCTGCTCGGCGAATTCCTTTAACGCGGAGACAAGGTCCCCTTTTTCCAGTTCGACGGGATAGAGCATGCGGGAGAGGCTCCTCGTCTCCGCGACCCCCTTGTTGAGGACTTCCACGATGCGGGCGGTCTCTGCCGCATGAACCGGCCGCTCCGCCCTCAAGTCTGCATCGAGGGACTTGACCATGTGCGCCGCGCCGGTCAGGAGTTGCCCCAGGCTGTCGTGCAGCGTCTGCCCGATAAGGGCCTGCTGCCTCGTGAGGGCGTTGAGTATCTCTTTTTGCGTCCACTCCTCGGATCGTTGCGCAAGCTTGCGTGCGGTTATGTCCCGCACCACGGTAACGGCCTGTGCCACCCGCCCATCCACCGTTATCGGCATCACCATTGCCTCGACGATGAGTTCCCCCTCCTTCCCGGGAATGGCCTCCTCCGTGACGATGGGTTTCCCCGTTTCAAAAACCTTCCGATTCTCCTCCGCGATCTTCGGGGACAGAAACGGAAAAACCTCGGACAACGTGCGGCCGGTCACGGCGGGGGACAGGCCTTGCCGGCGGGCGAAATCCACCAACACCGCGTTCGCCAGCAAGACCCGCAGGTCCTTTTCCACCACGCAGATCATGTCGCCTATGGAATTGAGCGTGGTGCGGTATCGCTGTTCCGAGCCGCGCAGAGCCAACGTCCTCATCTTCACCTGCTGCCGTAAAAGGTACGCAAACAATCCGACGCCCAACAACAATCCCGTTATCCCCGCCAGGGCCCACTTTATATAGCGCGGGATCATCACCCGCGGTTGCCGGTCCAGCCAACGGTGCAACGACCGGTAATACGCCGAGTTCGGGTCGTTTTTCATCGAAGCGATGCGGCGATCGAAAGCGGCGACCCGATGGGGATCGACCCCTTTCGGGAACGCGAAATAAAGGTTTTCCGGCCGCAACACGACGTGCGCCTGCACGATCCCTTCGTCCATGGCGTCCGAAAAATAGAAAAACCGGGACGCGACCATCACATCGACCTCGCCGGACTTTAGGGCTTTTAAACTGGCGGGATAGGTCGGATAGGGAAACAGCGTAAAATCGATGTCGAAGTATTTCCTTATGTCCTCGCGCAGATATTCCTCCTGCACCGATCCTTCCAGAACGGCGATCCTCTTCTTGCCCAAGTCCTGCACCGATTCTATGCGATCGTCTTTCCGCGTATAGGCATCGAGCCAGGATTCCAGAACGAAGATGTTGTTCAGGACGAATTTTTCCGCCCGGGCCCGCGAAAAGGATACATCCACCAGCACGTCGATTTCATTCCGTTCCAGCCGGCGGAGGAGTTCATGCCAGGTGTCGGGGACATACTCTATCTTCCAACCTTCCGCGCGAGCGATTTCATTGACAACGTCGACGAATACCCCTTGGGGAGCCCCCTTCGCGTCCACGAAAACCTTGGGACTGTTCTGATAGACACCCACCCGCAACGTCTTTGTCTGCGCCGCAAGACATATCGGCAAGGATGCCGCCCCCAGGAGCGACAGGACCCGAAGGAACCGTTTTTTGAACGAGCCGGAACCGGCGTTAAAAGTCGACATAGAACCGACGTCCTTTCTTTTCATACATAAATAAAGGCCGGTCCCTGTCCCGCGGTCGGGAATAGAACCAGCCTCTTTATTACGGTTTACGCCTGCACTATGAAAAAAATGTCACAACACAGACAGAAATCCGGATCCCTTATTGCGCCGGATTAGAACCTGTTTACAGCAAGCCGCTTCCCCCTATCACCAAAATACTCCCATTTCCCCTGGTTCACCACAACCTACTATAATGATTTCCCGAGATTTTCTGCAAATTGTTCCCATTTTCGATGGAGATCTTCGCCCAGTTCCTTTTCCACCGCAATAAATTTATCCAGGATTTCTTTTTGGTCCGCTTCGTTTAGAACCTTCCCCGTCATGGGGGAAAGGAGATAATCCTCTTTCCAAATATGGCTGGGGTAGAGTTCCGCCAGGGGCTTCATGCTTTCGGCAAGGCGGGCCCGGCCGGACGGCCGGTCTTTGGCATAGGCCTCAACGGCCTCGGCGAACGCGCCGACGAGCGCCCGCCCGGTTTTGTGCTCATGGAGAAGGGCCCCCAGCGGACATCCCGATATCGGAACCCCCTTCTTTTCCAATAACGCGAAAAGGTGGGCCTCTTCTTTCCCGTGATGGAATTTATCCGCATACGTCCGCAGGAACTCCACCACCTGCCGCAGGGTTTCCGGTGGCACGTCCCCGCCCTTTTCCAGCTTCTCCGTCGCGGCGACCAGAGCGGCCACCACCTTGAGGATGAAAACGTGTTCCGCCTCTAAAATATCCGTCGCGCTTTTAAACATCGCCCCCCTCCTCTTGCCCCTATTCCCGTTCAATGGGCCTGATGTTCTCCGCCGTCCCCGCGCCCCTCATATTCTGTGCCAAAACCCAGGACATTCCCCTGCAGCCGTTCGACATAATGAACATATTCAATATACGCCGCCACATACTCCCGGCCGGCGTCAATGCTTTCGTTGGCGTGTCTTTTCTTCTCCAGAACCCTCTCAAAACGCTCGCGTATCCCCTTCTCGGCGAGCGCCGCCGTATCTTTTGACAAACTGTCGACTGAACCGGTCTCCAGGGCTTTATCCGCCACGGCGGCGGCACCGCCGGCTTCCGTTGCTTTCAGTCCCGTGTACGGCGCGCCTTCCCCGGCCCGGTGGATCCGGACCAGGGTCTCAAAAAAGTACATGTCGGCCAGGTCTTTGGCCTGGGGATCCAGTTTCCTCACAGCG
>JAKLDV010000144.1 GCA_022703335.1 Elusimicrobiota bacterium | reverse complement strand
GACCTGGCCGCCGCCTTCATCTCCGGCCTCGACCCCGCCATCCGCAAACAGGTGGTGGACAACCTCGCCGCCCCGCAGATGCTGATGCGCGACGAGGTGAAGGCGCTGGGGCAGAGTCTCCGTCAACGCGTCCGCGGCGTCATCTACGGCATCGACCAGTATTTCGCCATCTACGACTCCGCCACGCCGGCCGCCCAGACGGAACTGCTCAAAGCGCTGGAGTCCCAGACCCCGGCCCTGGTGGAAAAGATGCGCAACGAGATGTTCACGTTCGACGATCTCCTGGCGCTGGATTCCGGCGCCCTCCGCGTGGTGTTCCGCGAGGTGCCTCTCCGCACGCTGGCCACCGCGCTCATGGGCGCGGCGGTGAGCACCCGCGACCGCGTGCTCACCGTTCTGCCTTCCGGCGCCGCCGAGATCATCCGCCAGGAAATCGAAATGAACCCGGTGCACAGCCAGAAGACCATCGAGGACGAACGCAAGAAGATCGTCCAGGTGGTCCGCCGCCTCATCTGGGACAAAAAGATCGTCATGCCGCCGCGGCAAAAAGGCGGCTCGCGGACCCCGCCCCAGCCGGCGCGGGTCTAAAGGGGAAACCACGACATGGACTTGATGACCATCATCGGCCTTATTTCCGGTGCCGCCTGCGTTTATTACGTCATGTGGCAGTCCGGCATCGCCGCTTTACTCATCAATACCAGCGCCTTCATCCTTGTCTTCGGCGGCGCGTTCAGTTGCATCCTCATCACCTACCCCTGGGCCATCATCCGCCGGCTCCATCACGCGCTCCGAATGGTTTTTGTTCCGCCGAAGATGGAGACGGCCAGCCAGATCATCCAGCGGCTCGTCCGCCTGGCCGAACAGGCCAAGCGGGGCGGGGTGGACACCCTGGAACAGGAACTGGCCGGGTTGCAGGACCGGTTCTTGTCCGACGGGCTCCGTATGGTGGTGAACGGGCTGCCGCCGGAACTCATCCGCGAAAACCTCGAGAAGGAAATCGCCTTCACCCGGGTGCGCCACCAACAACTGGCCAATGTCTTCAAGACCCTCGGCACCTACGCCCCGGTCTTCGGATTGCTGGGAACCCTCATCGGCGTGGTCCGCATCCTGCAGAACCTTACGGACCCCCAATCGCTCGGTTCCGCCATGGCCATCGCCGTCACCACGACCTTCTACGGCATCTTCGGCACCAACTTCATCTTCCTTCCCATCGCCGGAAAATTGAACGCCCACTCCGACGCCGAGATGCTGGTGAAGGAGGTCATGATCGAGGGCATCCTGTCGGTGCAGGCCAAGGAAGTGCCCGCCATCGTCAGCCTGAAGCTCCAGGCCTACCTCTCCCATCGGTTCCGGGACGCCGGCCTCAAACCTCCCTCAAAATAGCCGCTGATTTTTCTTCCCATCCATGAGCGGCAACGCTTCTTCCCGTCATAAATCGGCCGACCGCATCCGGGCCGATTTCGCCGAGGGCGGCGTGGACACCGTCAACGTCTGGCAGACCGTGTACGGCGACATGATGACCAACCTCATGCTCTTCTTCCTCATGATGTTCTCCCTCAACATGGTCGGTAAGGAACAGTTTGAAAAATCCGCCCAGGCCTTCAAGAACACTTTTTCGGACAATGAGCCGACTTTGGCAAAACCGGCCGGCGACAGGCCGGCCAAGGAAGTAAAGGAAGTGAAAGACCTGAACCAATATTTGTCCAAGTTCGTTAAGGAAGAAGAGAACGTGGAGGTGATCGAGCATGGAGAAGGCGTCCGCCTGCGCCTGCCCGAACCGGTCCTGTTCGATCTGGGGAGCGCGGAACTGAAGGACGAGGCCAAGCGGGTCCTCGGCGAAATCGCCAAGGGATTGAAAAACCTGCCCAACCGGGTCGTCGTCGAAGGCCACACCGACGACATCCCCATCGGCCGCGGGCCGTACAAGTCCAACTGGGAGCTCTCGGAGGCCCGCGCCGAAAACGTGGCCAATTACCTCATCTACGAAGAGGGCGTCCCGCCGGAACGGGTCGCGGTGGCGGGGTTCGGCGAGTTTTGGCCGTTCGTCGTCAACGATTCCGACCTGAACCGCGCCCTGAACCGCCGCATCGAACTCCTCGTGATCGCCGATGAAAAAGAAATTTAGCCTCCAGGCCGACGGCACCGGCGAAGCCACCCAGAACATCTGGGTGACCACCTACGGCGACATGATGACCAACCTTATGATCCTCTTCATGGTCATGTGGACCTACACTCAGTTTTTGCACAAGGACATCGCCAACCCCGCCATGCCCATGCCGAACGCCACCAAACAGCAGATCCTGCGCGTGGAACTGAAGAAAGAACTCCAGGCCGTGGGCACCGTGCTCATGACCAAACGCAAAGTCATCGTCACCCTGCCCTCCGCCGTGCTGTTCGACCCGGGAAGCGAAGAATTGAAAGCCACCGCCCTGGAACCCCTCGACCGCGTGGCCGACGCCCTCGCCAAATCCACCGCGCCCATCGTGGTGGAGGGCCACACCGACGACATTCCCATCACCCATTCCCATTGGCGCAGCAACTACGAGCTCTCCGCCGCCCGGGCGTTTTCCGTCATCCGCTACTTCACGGAGGTCAAAGGCCTCCCGCCATCCCGCCTGGCCGCCCGGGGCTACGGCCCCTACCGGCCCACCGTGGCCAACGATTCCGACGAGAGCCGCGCCCGCAACCGCCGCATCGAAATTCATCTCTGGACATCGTGATTCCGCCGAAACTTTTTTCCACCGGCCTTTGCCTGCTTTTTCTGTCTTTGGCGGTCTCCGGCCTGGCCCCGGCCGCCGTCGAGGGGAAGGACCCCCCGGCCCTGTGGGACGCCGCGGATCCCTCCTCTCCGGCCAAGACCCCTTCGTCGCAAACGGCGGATTTGAAGGCGCGGCTGACCGCCGCCCAAGAGGAGGGGGACGCCGCCCTGACGTTCGTCCTGGCCGACCTGTTGTCGTCCCTGGAACCGGAACAATTCCGTTGGGAAAACGTTCGGAACGAGGCCGGCGAACGGCTGGCCGGCCGCACCGCCGTTCCGGACCTCGAACCCCTCTTTAAAAAACGCCTGCGCGAGGCCGCCAAGGAACTCCAATCCGCGGAACTGATGACGGAAGAGGCGGGGAGCGAGGCGGAACTGGAAAAAGAGGTCGCCCAGTTCCAAAAGACCGCCGCCCAGTTGAAACGGGAAGCGGACGCGCTCGCCGTCAAAAACACCCTGCTGGCCGAGGAAGAAGACGGTTTGATCCGCCAGATGCAGACCGAGCCGTCCGACGAGCTCGCCGACCGGCTGAAACGCGTCACGCAGGAACGGAAACGGAACGAGACGGAACGCCTTGCGATCGACGAGAAAACCGCCCGGCTGGAGAAACGGCTGGCGGAATCCCGCGACCTCCTGACCTTCTCCCGCCAGCGGGACTCGGAAACGGGAGGACGCCTCCTTCAGACCCAGACGGCCTATCGCACGACGAAAAAAGATTCCGCCTATTTCGGCCTCTGGAAAGACATGAAAACGGTTTCCACGAAAAACAAGAAGGCCGCCGCAAAAGGGAAACCGCCGGAAGCCCCTCCGGACACGGAAGACTTTTCATCGGAGACGCAAGGTCCTCCGGCCCCTCTCGACGAGGTCCGGCCGTCCCAGAAAAAAGAAATGCGCCCGCCCGCCCCACCGAAACCCGCGGCGCCGGCCCCGAAGAAGCCGGCCGTTCCCGCGGCCCCGCCCGCACCGCCGTTCCTTCCGGCGCCCTCCGCTCTCCCTCAGCCCGCCGTCGTGCACCCTGTTCAGGAGGGGGAGACCCTGCCGTCCCTCGCCCAGAAGTATTACGGAGACCCCGCCCGGTGGCGGGAAATTTACGAAGCCAACGCCCATGCCATCCTGCGCGGCGTGCTGGAACCCGGCCAACGCCTCCTCATCCCCCAGGGAGAAAAACGCCAGACCCCTTGACATTCGTCTGATTTCGCGTAAACTTTATACAGACGCCGAGACGTCGGACCCGAGAGGGCCCCGCGTGTCGGCGTTCTTGATTTTATGGACCAGATCAACAAGCTGAACGAACAGATCAACGACCTGTGGGAGAAGATGCGGAAACCGTCCGCGTCGTCTCTCCCGCCCTCCGCCTCCGCCGACTTCTTGTCGGCGGAACGGGACCTCCTGCGTCAGACCATCGCCCATCTGCGACGCCATTTCGACGAGGAAAAAGACCGCTGGCAGAAGCTCCTTGCCGAGCGGGACGAGGCCGTGCAGGGCCTCAAGGAGGAAAAACGCTGGCTGGACGAACAGGCCGCCCGGCAGCGTCAGGAATTGGCCGCGTTGCATTCCAACCTGCAGTCCCAGCTGGAAGTCGCCGCTTTCGAGAAGACCGAGCTGGACGCCGAACTCGTCCGCCGCATCCGCCAACACGAAGACGAACTCCGGCTCTATCAACAGCAGCAACAGAACCTGGAGGCCGGCCACCGGCAGGAAGTGGACCGTCTGCAGGCCGCCCTCAACCGCTGGAAAGAGGAAGAACAGACCTGGCATGCGATGGTCGAGCAGAAGAACCAGGCGCTGGCCGGCCTCTCCCAGAGGATCAACGAGCTGGAACTCCAGCGGCAGAAGGACCGGCACGAGTGGGACGAGGGCAAACGCCAGCTGGAGAAGACCCATCGCGACACCGCCGCCCAGACGGAGAAGGAAAAGACCGAACTGAAGGAGACGCTGGAGGTCCGGGACGCGGAGATCGAAAATTATAAGCGCCTCCTGCAGATGTCCCAGGAGGAAATCGTCGACTTCACCCGCGTCCGGCACAAACTGGAGACCGAACTGCGCGCGGCGGACGAACAGATCGGACGCCTTCAGAACGAGATCGCCAACATGCGCGAGGCCTGGGAGGTGGAACGCGGGCATTGGCGGGAGCTTTGGGAGAGGGAGCGCGCCTCGCGCGAGAAGTGGTACGACAACATGCGCGAATGGGAAGACCATCTCCGCCGGGAGCGCGAAGACTGGCTGACGCAGTTCCGCACGGAACAGTCCTCGCGCGAAGCCACCGCCAAACGCATGGACGCCGCCGTGGACCGGCTGGGGGACACCACCGCCCGGCTCGTCGCGCCGCCTCCGGTGACCCGGGCCGCCGCCTCCCGCCGTTTTGCCGTGAGCCCGGTCCGGGTTTGGGGAACGGCCGCCGTGTTCGTCGGCCTAACGGCCCTGGCCGTCCTGCTCCTGCGCGCCTGCGGCGCGCCGAAAGAATTCAACCTCCCCTCCCCGAACATTTCCGGGCTCACCGTGTATGGGAGCGACCTCTGGATGTCCGACTGGATGAACGGCCGCCTCCTCCAGGCTTCGGCCGACCGGCCGGACAAGGCCACGGCCCTGGGGAAACCGTCGGCGACGTTCCACCCCGTGTCCCTCCGCCGGTTCGAGGGAAGTCTCTGGAGCCTGGACCCGTGGACGCGGACGCTCCAGGAACACGCTCTCCTGCCGCCTTTTGTCGCGCGGCGGGCGTGGCCGGTCCTCGCTTCGACGCCCGTCGACTTTTGTTGGGACGGGCAGGGCGTCTGGATATTGGACGGCGGGGCGCAGATATTGAGGCGGTTCCCCCGCGGCGATTTCTCCGTGCCCGACCGGGAGGTCCCGCTGCCCGCCGATTGGAAGATAATCGCTTTGGACTACGCCGACGGCGCTTTTTGGGGGTACGACAAGGCCGCCGCCCGGCTGCGACGTTTTGTCCTTTCGCCGACGGTCTCCGTGTCGGCCGAATACCGGCTGCCCGTCCATCAACAGCCCGGTTCTCCGTTGACCGCCCTCAGCGTCCATTTCAACGAGCTGTGGACCGCCAGCGAGAAGTCCCAGACCCTCACCCGCTGGTCGCGCTGGGCCCTCCGCCGTCACAAAATCCGCTCCTAAAAAAAGCCGGCCCCCCTCTTCCTTGACACGCCCCGCCGGGTGTGTTAAAGTATAATTTCTCCGTCGGGAAACACCCCGGGGAGAAAAATCCGTCGTTGAGCGAGGAAACCCATGGAAATGGAAGTCACAGACGCTAATTTCAATACGGATGTCCTTCAGGCCAAAACGCCCG
>JAKLDV010000143.1 GCA_022703335.1 Elusimicrobiota bacterium | reverse complement strand
TACCGTCGCAAGGGTATTTTCAGGTTGATGTATGATCATGTGAAAAAAGAAGGTTTGGAGTGTGGTATTGCAGGCCTGAGGCTGTACGTGGAGTCAGAAAACGTGCGTGCCCAGAAGACCTACGAGGCCATGGGCATCACGGACTTTACCCTGCCGACGATGTATCAATGGGTGCGGTCCAAAGAGGGGTTGAAACGCACGCTGCACTCTTTCTGCGGGAACCATTACCTGGGCAGCGGGCAGGCGCACAAGGTGTTGGAAGAGGCGGGGGTCCATGCCGAGGGGCAGTTGAAGGCGATTCTGGAGTACGCCCGGATGGCGGAAAAAACGTACCGACCCGGCAAGAAGGGGAAATAAGACCGGCCTCTCCGTCGTTCCGCCTGCGGCCGTCCGATAAACGAGAAGGCCCGTCCCCGCTTGCGCAAGCGGGGACGGGCTTTCTTTTTGTTATCGAAGGACGGGATTACATTCCGAAATAATCGAAGTCCTGTTCTCTCTTCATCCAACGGTTGAGTTGGTAGATGTGGGCCGGTTCGTCTTTCGGGTCGAGCCGCACGATGATCTTGTCGCCCTTGCAGAGGAGGCGGTCTCCGGCGAGCAGGTTTTGGAGTTGATAGGTCTCGTCGGGTTTGATGCCGAACTCCGCGATGGGGATGTGGAGGGTGGTCTCCTGGGCGCGGTAGGGATCCAGGTTCACCGCCACCAGAACGACGTTTTTTTTGTCGTCGGTGGCTTTGCCGTAGAAGAGGACGTTGTCGTTGTCGGTCCGGTAGAACCTGAGGTTCTTGTAATGTTGCAGGGCGGGGTTCTCTCGGCGGATGCGGTTCACCTTGGCGATGAGGTCCTTGATGTTGCCCGGTTTGTCCCAATCCCGCGCTTTGAACTCGTATTTCTCCGAGTCCGCGTACTCCTCCTTGCCCGGCAGGGCCTTGTTCTCACAGAGCTCGAAGCCGCTGTAGATGCCGTACACCGACGACAGCGTGGCCGCCAGAACGAACCGCGACTTGAACGCGGGCCGGCCGCCTTCCTGGAGGATGAGCGGCAGGATGTCGGGGGTGTTGGCGAACAGGTTGCCGCGGAAATAGTCCTTCATTTCGGACTGGGTCAGCTCCGTGTGGTAATCCGTGAGCTCCTGCTTGAACTGCCGCCAGGTGAAGTAAGTGTAGGACTGGGAGAAGCCGGCCTTGGCGAGCATTTTCATCATGGGGGGCCGGGTGAAGGCTTCGGCCAGGAACAGCACGTCGGGATGTTCCCGTTGGATGTCTTCGATCAGCCATTTCCAGAAGAACACCGGCTTCGTGTGGGGGTTGTCCACCCGGAAGATGCGCACGCCTTTGCCGATCCAGAAATCGAGGATCTTCTTCATTTCCTCCCACAGGGGCCGCCAGTGGCCGTCGGCCGCATAGAAGTTCAGCGGGTAGATGTCCTCGTATTTCTTCGGCGGGTTCTCGGCGTATTTGATGGAGCCGTCCGGCCGTTTGAAGAACCATTCCTCGTGTTCCTTCACGTAGGGATGGTCGGGGGAACAATTGATGGCGAAGTCGAGGGCGATCTCGATGCCGTGGGCGCGGCAGGCTTTTTCGAATTTCTCGAAATCCGCCAGCGTGCCGAGGCCGGGCTCCACGGCGAAATGCCCGCCGTGCGCGTTGCCAATGGCCCAGGGCGAGCCGGGGTCGTCGGGACCCGCCTTGAGGCTGTTGTTGGGTCCCTTGCGGTGGGAGACGCCGATGGGGTGGATGGGCGGCAGGTAGAGGACGTCGAACCCCATGGCCTGGATGTCCTTCAGGCGAGCCTCGGCGTCCTTGAAGGTGCCGCTCTTGCCGGCGGTTTTTCCCTGGGAGCGGGGAAACATCTCATACCAGGCGGCGAAACGGGCCTGGACGCGGTCGGCGATGACTTCCAGGGGGGGCTCCAGCACCGAGGCGTCCGTGCGTTCGGAACAGGTTTTCGTGAATTCCAGGAGGCGGTCTTCGGAGAAGATCTTCAGCTGGTCGCCCTGGTTCCTGGCCGATTTCAGGCCGGCGAGCACGCGTTCCAGGTAGTCGCTCTTCGGAAGACGTTTTTGTTCGGTTTCCAGGAAATGCCGGCCTTCCAACAGTTCGCTGGCCACGTCCTGGCCGGCGTCGAATTTCTTCAAGGTGTCTTTGAGCCAGGAACGATAAAAATCGGTGTAGGCCTCGACGGTGTATTCATAACGGGTGTTCTTTTCGAGGAGGAATTTGCCCTGCCAGACATCCAGCCCCGGGTTGACGCAGGTCATTTCCGTTTCCCGCCAGGTTTTGTCCCCGTATTTTTCCCGATATTTGAGCAGGACGACGACGGCGTCGTGTCCTTCCTTGAACACCGTGGCGGTGACGGCGAGGGTCTCTCCGGCCTCGCGCTTGACGGGATACCGGCCGCCGTCGACCGCGGGCCGGACGTTTTCAATGACGAACGGCGACGGCGGAAGGGCCGCGGGGCGGGCGGCTTGGTGGGCCGCCGGATTTTTTTTCTTGGATTTTTTGTCAGCCATTTTTTCCTCGTCGGATAAGGGTTTTATAGAGTTCCAGGGTCTGCCGGGCGATGCTCTTCCAGCTGAAAAATTGTTCCACGCGTCGGCGGCTGGCGCGGCCCAGCCGGTCGCGGAGCGCGTCGTCCGCCAGGAGGCGATTCAGCGGTGCGGCCAAATCGCGGGCGAACCGGTCGGGCGAGAGCGCCTCGAAGGGGCTCTGTTTCTGCTGGGCCAGCGGCACCAGGTAGCCGGTTTTTCCGTGTTCCACGATCTCCTTAATGCCGCCCACCGCGCTGCCCACCACCGGCACGCCGCAGGCCATGGCCTCCAGGTTGATGATGCCGAACGGCTCGTAAATGGACGGGCAGCAGAACGCGGCGGCGTGGGAATAGATCTCGATCTTGGCGCGGGTGTCCAGCCATTCGCGGATCCAGCGGAGGTTCGTCCGTTTTTTCTGGACCTTTCGGACGCTCTGTTCCATCTCCCGTTGTATCTCCGGGGTGTCCGGCTGGCCGGCGCAGAGGACGACCTGTGTTTTGGGAGAAAGGTATTTGACGGCGTTGACCAGGTGGATGATGCCTTTTTGGCGGGTGATGCGGCCGAAGAAGAGGACGTAGGGGGCGGCCGGGTCGATGCCGTATTTCCGGAGCGTGGCGGGATTTTTCCGGGCGCGGTATTCCTCCACGTCGATGCCGTTGTGAATGACCCGGATCTTTTTTTCGTCCACGTCGAAGAGCCGGAGGATGTCGGTTTTCATGCCGCGGGAGACGGCGATGACGGCGTCGGCCGCGCGGAGCGCGGTGTCCTCCACCCAGGTGGAGAGGTCGTAGCCCCGGCCCAGCTGCTCGCGTTTCCACGGCCGGAGCGGTTCCAGGGAGTGGGTGGTGATCACCAGCGGGAGGCCGTAGGCCATTTTCGCCAGGAGTCCGCCAAAATGGCTGTACCAGGTATGGCAGTGGACGAGGTGGGCCTTCGTCGGGTCGGCGTTGAAGGCGATGCCGTTGGCGAAGGCGGCCAACGGGGACTTGAGCCGGGGGTCGCACTTTTTGAAGGCGGCGGTGGGCGGGGCGTATCCCTTGGCCCGCAGGGAGCCTTTTGAAAAATCCTGCTCGCCGAAACAGCGGACCTCCACCCCGATGCGTTTGGCCAGTTCCCGGGTCAGATATTCCACATGGATGCCGGCGCCGCCGTAGATGTGCGGGGGATATTCGTTGGTTAGGAAAAGTGCCTTCATGGTGTGGGTAAAATTATAACATTCTCTTTGCGGAAAAAAAATAAAACACGGGCCACCATAAAAAGATAAGACGTATAATGGACGCCTGAGGGAGCCCATGGGTCCGACGACTTTCACCGATAAAAAAATCCGATATTTCGCCGCGATGTTTCTGGTTTCGGCCATCGCCCTCGCCGCCGCCGGCGGCGTTTATTATTCCTTCCTGAAGAAGAACCTCTTCAATAAGAAAAAGAACGACCTCTCCGTCATCGCCGACCTGAAAGTGAACCAGTTGGCGTCGTGGCACCGGGAACGCCTGAACGATGCCGAAATGCTGTCCCGCGACGTCCTGCTGCGGGAGGTCTTGTGGTCGTATCGGACCTCCCCTACTCCGCAGAAGGAAACGCGTCTGCGGGAGTGGATGGCCGCTCTCCAGGAGACGTACCGGTATATGAACGTTTTCCTCCTGGACCCCCGGGGGCAACTCCTGTTGGCCGGCCCGGGAACCAGCCGTTATTCGGAACGGTATCACGCGCCCTTTGCGCGCGACGCGGCGGCGGTCGGCCGGGTGGCGGTCATGGACATCCACCAGGATGAGGGAGACGAAGAGGGGGATCGCGCCATCCATATCGGACTTTTCATCCCGATTTGGAGGAGCGGCCGCGTTCTGGGTCTTGTCGCCATCCAGGTGGATCCGGCCATTGTGGTCTATCCCCTGCTTCAATCCTGGCCCACGGTCAGCCCGACCGGAGAAATCCTCCTGGTGCGGCCGGAAGGGGAAGAGGTGGTGGTGCTCAATGAATTGCGCCGTCGGAAAGACGCCGCTCTGGCGTTGAAATTTCCCCTGACGGACACCGGGTTGCCCTTTGTGGCGGCGGTGCGGGGCCAGGAAGGGATTTTTCAGGGGCTGGACTACAACGGCAGGAGGGTCTTGGCGGCGTTGCGGAAAGTGCCGTCGACCCCCTGGTTCTTGGTGGCCAAGTGGGACGAAGAGGAGGTCTATGCCGATTTGTTCCGGCAGAGGTATCTCCTGGCCGTGGGCGTGGTTTTGGGAATAGCGTTTGCCGGCGGCGGGCTGATGGCCCTGTGGCGTCGCCGGCAGATACGATATTACCGCCTTGCGCTGGAATTGGAGCGAGAGCGCCTCGTGCTGGTGAAACACTACGATTACCTCGCCAAATACACCAACGACATCATGCTCCTCGTGGAACGGGACAGCCGGAGGATCATGGAAGTGAACGACCGGGCGGTGGCCGCCTACGGATATTCCCGGGAGGAGTTGTTGGGTCTGCGTCTCCAGGACATATTGGCGCCCGACATGCGGCCTCTCATGCCGAAACGGGTGGAGAACATTTTTCGGGAAAACGGTTCGCGTTTTGAAAGCCGGCATCGCCGCAAGAACGGGGAAACTTTCGACGTCGAGGTCAGCGCGCGGCCCATTGAGATCGAGGGGAAAGGGTATTTTCAGGCCATCCTGCGGGACATCGGCGAGAGAAAGGCCGCGGAGGCCGCCCTGCGGGAGAGCGAGGAAAAATATCGCGAGCTGACGGAGCAGATACACGACATCGTCTACTCCGTGGACCCCGCGGGGACCATTACCTACATCAGTCCGCAGGTGGCGCGTTACGGGTACACGCCCGGCGACCTGATGTCGCACGGTTTCCTGGAATTCATCGTGCCCGAAGATCGGGAGACGGTCCTCCGTGATTTCAAGGAGACCATGGCCACGGGGGTCGAACATCCCACGATGGTGCGCATCCTCGGCCGCGACGGCCAGGCCCATTGGATCGAGGAGCGGGGCCGGCTCCGGCGGGACGCTTCGGAGAACGTGACGGGCATCGTCGGCGTCATCCGGGACATCACCGAAAGCCGGCGGGCGGAGGCGGCCCTGCGGGAGAGCGAGGAACGCTATCGGACTCTGGCCTCCATCGCTTCCGAGGGGATCATGATTCACCGGGGAGGGGAGATCTGCGAGGCCAATCAGGTGTTTGCCGAATTGGCGGGTTTTTCGAGCCCGCAGGAGCTCATCGGCAAAGAAGGATTAAGGATGGTCCGTTTCACGCCGGAGTCCGAAAAGAAGATCCGGGACCATATGCGCACCGGCACCACGGAAACATACGACCTGGAACTGGTCCATCCGAGCGGACGCCTCGTCCCCGTCGAAACCCGGGGACGGGACATCACTTTCCAGGGTCGTCCCGCGAGACTCATCTACATGCGCGATATCACGGAAAGAAAACAGGCCGAGACGGCCCTGCGGGAGCGGGAGCAGACCCTGCAGGGGATCTTCCGGGCCGCGCCCATCGGCATCGGCATGGTCTCGCACCGGGTCATCACCCAGGCCAACGACCAGCTCAGCCGGATGACCGGCTTTTCCCGCGCCGAGCTGG
>JAKLDV010000142.1 GCA_022703335.1 Elusimicrobiota bacterium | reverse complement strand
CTGAGCGCCTTCATCGATAATGATCAGGGTGCGCTCGAATTGCCCGGCGTCGGGGGAATTCATGAGGCAATAGGCCTGCATGGGCAGGTCCACTTTTACCCCCGGCGGCACGTACACGAACGAGCCGCCCGACCACACCGCCGAGTTGAGCGCGGCGAACTTGTTGTCGGCCGGCGGGATGATGGTGCCGAAATATTTCTTCACCAGGTCCGGGTGTTTCTTCAGGCCTTCGTCCATGCCCAGGAAGACCACGCCCAGCTTTTCCAGGTCCTTCCGGATGGAGTGGTAGACCACCTCCGACTCGTATTGGGCGGTGACTCCGGCGAGGAATTTCCGTTCCGCCTCCGGGATGCCCAGACGGTCGAAGGTGCGTTTGATGCTTTCCGGCACGTCGTTCCAGTCGCGGCTCTGACGCTCGGCGGGTTTCATGTAGTAGTGGATGTTGTCGAAGTCGATGGTGTTGAGCGCCTCGGTGTCGGCCCAGGTGGGCATGGGTTTTTTCAGGAAGATGTCCAGGGATTTGAGGCGGAACTCCCGCATCCACGCCGGCTCGTCCTTGAGGTCGGAAATGGACTCGACGATGCCCCGCGTCAATCCTTTGGCGGATTGGAAGACATATTTGTCCGTCGGGTCGCTGAACCCGTACTGGTAGTCCTGCCCCATCTTCTGCAACTCGGCCTGTTTGGGCGTCATGGGCCCCTCTTTTTCTGTCCCCTCCGGCAATTTAGGCCGACGCGCCTTGCGCCGCCTCCTGTTCGATCCCTTCGTATCCTTTCGATTCCAGAAGCAGCGCGAGTTCCGGTCCGCCGGTGCGCACGATGCGTCCGCCGGCCAGGACGTGGATGACGTGCGGCTTCACGTAGTTCAGCAGCCGTTGGTAATGCGTGATCACCAGCATGCCCCGTTCCGGCGAGGCCACGCGGTTGATGCCGTCGGAAACGATCCGGAGGGCGTCGATGTCCAGCCCGGAATCCGTCTCGTCCAGGATGGCCATGGACGGCGACAGGAGCGCCATCTGCAGTATCTCCAGGCGCTTCTTCTCCCCGCCGGAAAAACCGTCGTTCAAGTAACGGGAGGCGAAGGAGGAAGCCATGTCCAGCCACGCCATCTTCTCCTTCAGTTCCTTGCGGAACTCTTTGACGGCGATGTCCTGTTTGCGGACCGCCTTCATGGCCGTACGCAGGAAGTTCGCCACGCTCACCCCCGGCACCGCCACCGGATATTGGAACGCCAGAAAGAGGCCCCGGATCGCCCGTTCGTGCGGTTTAAGGGAAAGGATGTTCTCTCCCCGTAAAAGGACCTCTCCCGACTCCACGACATAGCGGGGATGGCCCATCGCGGTGTAGGCCAGGGTGCTCTTGCCGGAACCGTTGGGACCCATCACGGCGTGGATCTCGCCCGGCTTGACGGTGAGGGTGACCCCGTTGAGGATTTTCTTCCCCTCCACGCGCACGTGGAGGTCTTTGATCTGGAAAAGCGGGGTGGTGTCGGTCACGAGGGGTCTCCTTCTCAAACCAGCGCCGGCGTCTTGGGCGCCGGCAACGGGTTTTGGTTCTGTAGTCGCCGGATTTCACGGGAAACACCGGCTTCTTCCTGGATGAGTTGGTCCAGCGTCAGGCGATCGAGGAAGTTGTAAATGTATTGGGTCAGCACGTACCAGAGCGGCCGGATACGGCAGTCGCCCGAGTGGGTGCAATGGGAGGACATGCCGGGGAACCGTTTACAGAGGTTCTTGCCGAGATCCACTTTGCCGAGGACCGCCAGCACCCGGGCGGCGGAGATTTCCCGGGGCGGCCGGCTCAACGCATAGCCGCCGTTGACGCCGCGGATGCTTTTCACCAGACCGCCGCGCCGCAGCGTCACCAGGATCTTGGCGACGTAGACCGGCGTGAGGTGTTCCTGCTTGGCGATCTCCCGCACCGTCATGTGCGAGGTCGAGGGCTTGCGCGCGGCCAACTGCAGGATGCAGCGCAGACCGTACTCTTGCATGGCGGTGATTTTCATGGGGTCCCCGTCCTTGTTTGAGGATTTTTATGGTGCGTCTCCTCAGTTTATCGAAATATGACAAATTAGTCAAGTATCGGCGTCCGGGTCGGGAAGCTTTACAGGAACGCCGTTTCTTTATAGAATCCTTCCCTTCTATTGTCATCTCCAAGGAGCCGGTTCTCATGAAGATCAAGAAGATGCAGGATTTGGACCTCAAAAACAAGCGCGTTCTGGTGCGCGTGGATTACAACGTCCCCACCAAGGACGGTCGCGTGACCGACGACACCCGCATCCAGGCCTCCCTCCCCACTCTCCGGCATCTCCTGGCCGCCGGGGCGAGGGTCATCCTCATGTCCCACTTGGGTCGGCCCAAAGGGCAGGTGACCCCGAAATATTCCCTGTCCCCCGTGGCGAAACATCTCGGGCAGGTCTTGGGCAACCCGGTGGAGTTCGCCTCGGACTGTCTCGGCCCCGCCGCCGCGTCCGCCGCCCAGAACCTCCCGCCGGGTGGGATCCTCGTGCTTGAGAATCTCCGGTTCCATCCGGAAGAGGAGAAGAACGACGAAAATTTCGCCAAATCCCTGGCGTCTCTCGGCGAGGTGTTCGTGCAGGACGCCTTCGGCGCCGTGCATCGCGCCCACGCCAGCACCTCGGCGGTCACCCGGTTCCTCCCCTCCGGCGCCGGATTCCTTTTGCAGAAAGAGCTGCAGTTCCTGGAACAGATACGCGAAAAACCCGCCAAACCGTACGTGGCCCTGGTGGGCGGCGCGAAAGTGTCCGACAAGATCGAGGTGCTGGAAAAACTCCTCGCCAAGGTGGACACCCTCGCCATCGGCGGCGCCATGGCCTATACGTTCCTCTCCGCCATGGGCGTTCCCGTCGGAAAGTCCTTGGTGGAGAAAGACAAGACCGACCTGGCCAAATCGCTTTTGGACAAGGCCCAGAAGAAAAACGTGACGATCCTCCTGCCGCGCGACCACATGGTGGTGAAGGCCATCGAGGACGAGGCTTCGGCCAAGTATACCGACGACCAAGCCATCCCCGAGGGGTTGATCGGTGTGGACGTCGGCCCCAAGACCGTGCAGCGCCTTCTGGCGCCGATCGGTTCCGCCAAGACGATCTTCTGGAACGGGCCCATGGGGATTTTCGAGGTGGCGCGGTATTCCAAAGGCACCACCGACGTGGCCAAGCTGGCGGCGGAGGCGGCCGGCCGCGGGACCGTGGTGGTCATCGGCGGCGGCGACAGCGTGGCCGCGGTGCAGGCCGCCGGCCTGGCCGACAAGATCACACACATCTCCACGGGCGGCGGCGCGTCGTTGGAGTTCCTTGAAGGCAAGGACCTCCCCGGCGTCGCGGCGCTGGCCTAGACCGGACAGGGACGGAGGAAACCATGCAAGCGGTTGTTTTGACGTTACACGTGATTGTCTGTTTATTGGTGATTCTGGTGGTCCTTATCCAGTCGGGCAAAGGGGCCGGGTTGTCGGGGGTGTTCGGCGGCGGAGGAGGCGACGCTCTCTTCTCGGCGCCGTCGGGATCGTCTTTCCTTCGGAAACTCACCACCAGCCTGGCGGTGGCTTTTTTCCTGACGTCGTTGACGTTGACCTATCTGGCCGCGCGGCGGGGATTCCGGACGGTCACGCGGGGCCCGTGGGGCCAGGGCCAGCGGATTCCCGTGCAACCCGGCCAGCCCCTGGTTCCGGGAATGCCGATGATGCCGGCCGTTCCGGCGGCCCCGGGGCAGGTGGCCGGACCCACGGCGGGCGCGGCCAACGTGCCGACGGTGCCCGTCAAGGGCAAGACCGTCCAGAAAAACAAGACGCAAAGCCCGGCGGCGCCTAAAAAGTAAAGATTTTTTCCCGCCTTTTCAGTGCAAACCGTGCGCGGGTGGCGAAACTGGCAGACGCGTACGTTTGAGGGGCGTATGGGGTAACCCTTGCGGGTTCAAGTCCCGCCCCGCGCACGGTTTGCATACCGAGATACTCCAAAAGACATTCTGTTCAAAATCAAATCGACCGGGGGCCGCCCGGGGAGCGATATTTTTGTGTTGATTTAAGGAGGGAATGGACTTAAACTTAAAGCAGCGGGTCTATGGGGATATGAGAGTCAGGAAAGAGGCCGGACATGAAGAATTTTCTGATACTCGCCGCCCTGGCGATCCTGGGATCTGTGCTCTACTTCAAATTCCTGGCGGTGCCTTACGGCATCTCCTCCGCGGCTCCCTTGGGCGATTTCGATAAACTGGATTCCTACCTCACGCAGAAACTGAATCTGGAAAAACAACCGCTTCAAACCCTGGACCTCCCCGGCGCAGAACCTTCCGACCGGATGTTCGAATACGCCGACACGCAACAAAAATATCAAATCCGTGAGACGGTGATACTTTTTACCGATAAAGCCGGGGGGCTTCAGGGGGTCAGCGGCGCCTTCGTCACCCCTCCGGCCCACGACCACCAGTACCGCTCGAAGATCCAGCGGTTCATGCGGAAATATTGGGATAAGGTGGCCGGAGGGATCCCCGTTTTTACGCCCACGGCGTTCGAACGGGAAAAGAAACGCCTCGTCGGCGCGCGTGCGGATTTCGTCGTGGGCCCCGTCAGGGGGACCTGGATCAAAAGCAACGAAGCACTGACCCTGCAATTCATTTCCCTGCGCCGGAAAGAAAAATAAGTTTCAAATCCCCGCCCATCAGTTCCGTATTCGAAACCTCTCCCCCACGTGCAAGACGTTATATCTGGCGGGCCACGGTCAGCGCGCCGACGCGCCGGGCCCCGGCCGTTTTTAAGGCGCGGGCGCAGGCATCGAGCGTGGCCCCGGTGGTGCAGACGTCGTCGATGAGGAGCAGGTTTTTCCCCCTCACGTTTTCCGGTTTTTCAACCTCGAAGGCGTTCTCCACGTTGGCGAATCGTTCCTCGCGGCCGAGTTCCGTCTGTGTGCGCGTCGGTTTCCGTCGACGCAGGACCCCCGTCATCAAAGGGAAGGAGGTTTCTCGGCAGAAAACGGTCGCCAGCAGTTCCGATTGGTTGTACCCCCTCCGGCGCTTTCGCCAAAAATAGAGCGGAACGGGGAGCACCCCCTCCACCCCGCTCATCTCCGGGAAAGAGGAACATTTTTCCGCCAGGAACCGGCCGAGCGGTTCGGCCAGGAAATCCTTCCCCTGATATTTCAGGAGCCAGAGGCAGGTCTTCATCACGCCTTCGTAGAGGGCGGCGCTTCGGCAGGTGTGAAAGGACCGGCGGATCCGCCGGCAGAGATAACAGTGCCTCCCCCCGTCGGGCAGGGGAACGCCGCAGGTCTCACAGATGAGGCCTTCCCACACCGGCACCTTGGACCAACAGTCGGCACAGAGGGCGTACGGCGAACTCAGCGGCACATCGTTCCGGCAGGCCGCACAGGTCCTGGGAAAGAAAAACTGGAGCGCCCGCCGGCCCCAGCCCCGCCATCGTTCAAAACTGAATGACGAGGGTGCTGTTGATTTCATAGGTGATGATGTTTTCGTCCTTCTTCTCGCGGTTCTTATTGTAACTGCCGGCGCTGCCGAGGGACCAGCGGAAGTTTTGGGCGATCTCGAACTCGCCCGACAGGCTGGCGGTGTACACGTCGGTGTTGTCCCGCTCCACGTTCAGGGACGATTGTTTGCGTTCAAACGTGAGGTTGGAATCCACCGTGAAACGGTTCACCTTGCCGAACACCCTCCGGCTGAACGGCATGCGGAAGCCGTCGGGATAGGATTTGTCGAAGCGGCTCTTCAGGCCGTAGGTCCGGGTGGTGAGGTCGGTGAGGGTCTTTCCGGCCCCGTCGAAGGAGAAACTGGTGCTGTAGGCGGCGCTGGGCGTGAAGCGCCAGGAGCCGAAGGTCATGCCCACCTGCGTGGAGTAGTTGTGCCCGCGCCCCACGCTGTTCAGGACGTTGGTGCGCAGGTCGCGGTCGAAACTGTCGGTGCGGCCGTAACTGGAGAAAAGATCGTACCGGCGCCAGAGGGTGAAACGATAATCGGTGGTCAGGGAGTCTTCCTGGGTGAACTGCACCTTGAACGTCTCGGTGCGTTTTCGGTTGGTGCGGAGGTTCGCCTGGGAGTTGGTCATCCAGCGTTCGAGGTGGAAGAACTTCTCCGTGTCGCGCAGGGAGTAGATCAGGTCGGGCCAGATGA
>JAKLDV010000141.1 GCA_022703335.1 Elusimicrobiota bacterium | reverse complement strand
TGGTGACTGCAAAAGCAAAATCCAAAATTAAAACTGCTCTTAAGGAACAGAAACGGATGCTTGCCGAAGATGGAAAGGAAAAGCTTGAACGGAGATTACGCACTCTCAAAGTAAATTTGAAGACCCTCAACATCAACGACCTTTCCGAAAAAGAACTGGCCGCCGTTCTGAAAAAGACCCGCGCGTTGGTCGCTTACAACCAGGTCGCCGCGAAGATCTACGCCCATATCCGTGAAAAGGGTCCGCTGGCTTCCGCCCAAGACCTGATCGCCGCCCGGCTCGGGATCGGCAAAAAGGCCATGGAAAAACTGGCGCCGCTCGTCGGTTTCGGGCCGGTCGCCGTGGCGCCGGCGGCCGAAACCGTCCCGCGGCTGGACGCGGCCGCCCTGGCGTCGCTGGCCCACGAGGTGGTGCAGCGCCTGGACGACGCGACCCGTCGCGCCCTCGTGGAGGAGGACGCGATCGAGACGGAGACGGACCGCGGGATCCTCATCGAAAAATACCTGATGAGCCTTGTCGGTAATATTCGCGGTCCCACCGCCCCGCTGGACGACGAGGATTGGGCGCTCCTGTACGACGCCATCGTGCAGGAATCGGCCGTCGTCGTGGCCCGGACGCCGGCGCCCGCGCCAGAAGCGCCCGCCGCCTTGCAGTTGGAACTGTTCCAATCGGAGGAGGTTTCCTCGACCCCCGCCGCGCCGGCCGCGGAACAAGCGGCCCCCAAAAAACTGTCCAAGACCGTCTGGATTTCCCTTGCCATCGCCACCGCCCTCGGCGCCTTCGCCTACTTCTACGGTTTGGAGACGGTCTATCAGGCGCTCCTGCAACTCATCCCCCAAGGACAGGCCGGCGCCGGTTTGGTGGGGCTGGCCAAACTGCAGGCCTCCTTCTTCGGGTTCGTTTCCTACACCACCTATTTCCTGGGGAATGTCATTGTCCCCCTGACCGCTCTGGCGGTCTTGGGGCGCATCTTCGTCAGCGGTTCCCTCTCCCAAACCTGGCTCGGCCGCAAGGTGGCCCAGCCGATCTCTTCTTTCCTGAAAAACAACCGCGTTTCGAAGGGGCTGGGCGGGCTTCTGCAAAAAGGCGCCGCCAAAAGCCGCGTTATCGCCGTTTTGCTGCACCTCCCGAAAGAGGTCGGTCAAACACTGTATGGTTTCGCTTTTGAAAAAGGCGACCGGCTCTTCCAAATCTTCCTTTCGTTGCAAACCGGCGTCGAACCGTCGCTGAGAGGGGAACTCAGCTGGAGCGAACGGGCTTTCGTAAAAGCGGACAAGGGCATGGGCAAGATCCGCCTGCCGAAAGTGGTGAAAGGCGTGGCGCTCCTTCTGCTGTTGCCGGCGCTGGCGGCGGTGGGCATTCTGGGCAAACGGGTCATGCTGAAGTTCTATTCCACCATCGGGCAGACGCTGATCGTCGGAGTCTTGTCCTCCCTGTTTGCGGTGATGGGGCCCACCAAGGGGGCTCTCCTCTTGGTTCTCCTCCCCGGGTTGTTCGCCGTCGGAATGGTGGTCCGTTCGGTCGCGGCGAAACAGCGGCCTTCTTGGCAGAAGACTGTTCTCATCGCGTTCCTGTTGGCCGTGACCATCGGGGGGGTCCCGCTGATTTTGAGCGCCAACCTCGGCTCCTCGCTTTCCGTCCTCAGCACCATCCTTAACTACAACCTGCTGGATCCGCTCAACACCGGCTGGACCGTCCCCTACGCGCATCACGGGGTGTTGGGCGCCGTGATCCAACTGTTCTCTCCGTTCGGGATCGCCAGTTCCTATATGTTGGCGGTCATCATGACGTTTGTGTCCGGCGCCCGGAAAATCCGGAAAGCGGCGAAGGCCGCGAACAAGCCGGTGCCGGGCTGGGTGCGGGCGTTCTGGCGTTCGTTCCGGCAGCCGGTCCACGTGATCCTGGGGAGGGATGAAAAGCCGAAGGAAGTCTCTCTCTGGAGGGCTTCCCTGGAAACGGCGTTCAGCCCGTCGAAATACGGGTTGTCGAGCTTGCACGCCGTCGGCCTGGAAATCGAGATATTCAAATGGTTGGCGGGATTTCTCGGTCCGCTGAACGACGTGGTGCTGAAGATCGAAGACTCTTCCCGCGTGAGCGTCATCGGCGCGGGCGACCAGATGTTGAGCACCATCACCCGGCCGCTCGGCTTTGAAGTCGGCGATGTCGTCAGTTATGCCCCCGGCACCGGCGGGCTCAATCTGCAGGACATCCAACAGATCCAGGGGCTCAAATGGTCGGCCGACCGCCAGGCGCGCGAATTGGATACGTTGACCCGGGGATTGCAAGGACTCCGAGAGGGAACGGCCGATGCCGCCACCCGTGATCAGTGGCAGAAGCTGGTGAAACAGGCGGAACAGCTCCAATCGGCCCAGGTGGAACGGCTGGCGGAGTTGCAGAAGCAAGGGGTGGTCAAAGCGGACACCTTGAACATGTTGCGCGCCTCGTTGGAAAGGCAGCGGGCTCCTTTGCGGGACGCCACGGCGGCCCTTCAGAGGGGCGGACGGCTTTCCGAGACCCAGGCGCAAACGCTGGGCGAGGTGTTGGAGATGCAGAAAGGCCAAGTGGAGGCGCTGCAAAAGCAGGCGAACGAATTGATCGCCCGTGGGGAGGCCGGCGCCCCGAGCTTTGCCCAGAGGATCAGCCGCAGTTTCCGGGGGGTGGTGGACCTTTTCCGGCCGTCACCGAAAGAAACCAAAGAGAAGCCCGCCGTGACCCCGCCGACGGGGGTCGCCGCAGAGGGCCAAGAACCCCCAACGCCTTTCACCGCGCCACCGTCGGTCGGGGAACAGCCGAAGGAGCGGAGGGAACCGGCCGCCACGCCTTCCCAAGAGAGAGCGGTGGAACCGGAGCCGTTACAGGTGAGCCCGCCGGCCCGCCGGCCCGCCCCGAAGACGCCGGCGGATTTCATGCCGCACAACGTGGTCGCCACGCAGAGACAAATGGTCACGGAGATCGCCTTGGCCGGGGAGGCGTCCGCGGACACGATGGTGGCCCGCGCCGACGCCGCCGCCGAAGCCGAACTGGGGCTGGTGGAACGCCGCGACAGCATGGGCGACGGCCGCTATGAGGCCTCGCGGGTGAATTCAGACGGGACGCCCCGGGTCCATCACGGGATCGATTATGCCGCCGAGGAGGGGACCCCGGTGATGGCGTTGGCCGGGGGGACGGCCCAGTTCTCGTATCAACCGAACGGCGCCGGATATCGCGTTTCCATTTACGCCGCCGACGGCACGGTCCTTAAATATTTCCACCTCACGGAGAACCTGCCTTTGAGCGAGCAGGAAATGGCCCAGTTGAAGAAAGGCGAGTTCGTGCAGAAGACCGTGAAGTTCGGCGAGGTCGTGGGCGCCGCCGGCCGCACCGGCAACGCCGACAACCCCAACATCGCGTCCCATCTCCATTTCGAATTTTGGCGGAACGGCGAACCCCGGAATCCCTTCACGGATTTCCTTCAGCCGAACGGACTGAACCCATTCACGGGCCGCGTGGGCCAGGAAGGACCGGCCGTCGCCGGACAGACCCCCGTCGTTCCGCGGCCGGAAGTCTCGGCGGAACAGAAAAAAGCGGAGGCCGCCGCGCCGGAACGGGCGATCCCCAAGAAATACGATCCGGCTTCCCTGGCGGCCGACGGTCGTGTGACGCTGGCGGAGGCTCTCAGCGGTGTTTCGGACGTGGCCCCCGTGAGGATCCGCGAACAGGAAGTGAAGAGGCAAAGGAGTTTCTTCGACCTGATACGGAACCGGTTCACCATGGACATCTTTGCATCTTACCGCCTTTCGCCGGGGAAACTGTTCCGGGAGTATGAGGATCCGACCCGGGCCGCCGAAACGACGGAAACTCCTGTCGCGAACCCGGTCAACAATCTTTTGAGGCAGGTCAGCCCGTCCGTGTCGGCGGAGTCGCTGGTCGGTCTTCGCCGCTGGGAAGACCGTCAGGGGCGTAAGGAAACGGGCCGCGCGCCGGTCCGCGGCGCTCAGGCAAAACCGGCCGCTTCTTCGGCGGCATCCCTGGGGATGCGCGTGGAGACCGCCGCTGCTGAAACGGCCCGGCCCGCCGCCGCGCCTCGGGCGGTTGCTCCCACCACGGCTCAGCAAGTGGACCGCTTGGTGCAAGGGCTGGGAACGCCTTCGTCCGTCTCTCGTCCGACCCTGCCCGGCCTGGGGCAGTCCCCGTCTCCGGTTTTCGGTCCGGCGGCCCGGCCCGCTTCGGTGGGTCCGTCTTTGTTGGACATGGGTGATTTGCATCAGCCGGCCGCGTTCCTCCCCGCGGCCGCGGCGTCGCCGGCTTTCTATCCGGCCCACTGGCAGTTGGACGCGGTGGTTCAGGGTTGGCTGAGCGGGGAAGCGGTGCACTGTTTCATCGGCGAGGACGGCCGGGTTCGTCTGAGCATCTTTCAGGACGCCAACGGGAACGGGGTGCAGGACTCCAACGAAAAACCCCTCACGGAGACGGATCCCCTGCTCCTGGATCATCTGGTCAATGCCATCGGGAAGATGGATGGCGCCCGCATCTACCTGGACGGTCAGACGCTGGTCTTTGCCGACAAGCTCGGCCGGGAGTTCACGCGGCTGGATCTGGTGAAATTGGCCGGCCAGACCGAGCGCGGGAAACCCACCGCGGAGGCGACCAAGGCCATGGCCATCCTCGGTTTTTACGCCGGATTGGCGCTGCAGTCCACGGTGAACGCCGACGGGACCGTGACGTTGCGGATTTTGGATGAGAACGGGAAACCGGTGACCACGCCGCAGACGGTGGATCTGGACACGTTCTTGAAGACCCAGGTGGCCATCAGCCAGTTGGGAGGGACGTCGGAATTTTTGAACGACCGCACCATCGTTTATCGCGACGCCAACGGAAAAGAATACTCCCGCGTGGATCTGGTGGTGCTGGCGGGCAACTCCTCCAAAGGCGCGGAGGCGGCGGCCATCCTGGGCTGGTATGCCGGGCTGTCGTTGAACTCCACCGTCACCCCCGAAGGCAAAGTGATGATGAAAATCGGCGGCCAAACGCCGGTGGAGGTGGACCTGGACACGTTCCTGCGCACGCAGACGGCCATCAGCGAGTTGGCCGGTTCAAAGGAGTTCCTGAACGACGGGACCATCGTTTATCGCGACCGCACCGGCAAGGGATATTCCCGCGTGGACTTGTTGCGGCTGGCGGGCACCTCTTCCAAAGGCGCGGAGGCGGCGGCCATCCTGGGCTGGTATGCCGGGCTGGCGTTGAACTCCACCGTCACCCCCGAAGGCAAGGTGATGATGTCCATCGGCGGCCAAACGCCGGTGGAGGTGGACCTGGACACGTTCTTGCGCACCCAGGCGAAGATCAGCGAACTGGCCGGCGCCCAGGCCTTTTTGGACGATAAGAGCATCGTCTTCAAGAGCGGCGGGAAATCCTATTCGCGGGTGGACCTGCTCATCGCTTCCGGCAAGGCGACGCCCGAAGGACTGAAGGCCGCGGCGGTGCTGGGCTGGTACGGCGGGCTGGCGCTCCAGTCGACCATGAAGGACGGGAAGGTATTCCTGCAGATCACCGACGCCGACGGGAACCGGTTGCCCATCCCGGAATCGGTGGACCTCGATACGTTCCTGAGAATGCAGGTGGCCATCAGCGAACTGGGCGGGGCCAAAGAGTTCCTGGACGACCGCACGATCGTTTTCAAGGACCGGAACGGCCAGGAATTTACGCGGGTGGATCTGGTTCAGATGGCGGGAACGCCGGAAGGGGTCCAAGCGGCGGCCATCCTGGGCTGGTACGCGGGGTTGGCGCTCAACGCCACCATCACCGAGGACGGGAAGGTGCGGCTGAACATCGGCGGCGCGGTGCCGGCGGAGGTGGACCTGGACACGTATTTGATGACGCAGGCGAAGATCAGCGAACTGGCCGGCGCCAAGGCGTTCATCAACGGCACCGCCATCGTTTTCGTCGATGCGGCCGGCCGGGAATATTCGAGACTCGACCTGCTCACCGAGGCCGGGAAACTGACTCCCGAAGGAACGCGCGCCGCGGCGGTGTTGGGGTGGTACGCCGGACTGGCGCTGAGGTGCACCGTGAGCGGCGGCCGGGTGACGCTGCGCGCCGAGGCGGCGCCGGGGAGCGTGCGCTTCTCGGCGTGCGACACCGGGCCGATCGTGGACGAGGCGCA
>JAKLDV010000140.1 GCA_022703335.1 Elusimicrobiota bacterium | reverse complement strand
CCACGTCCGGCGAACCGTTGACCACCAACACCGAAAACCCCGCCGGCCGCTCCAAGCGGAAAAACAGGCGGTCGTCCGCCGGCAAGGCGTCCGGATCCAACCGGATTTCCGCCTCTCCTCCGGCGATCAAGAACCGTTCGGGCAGGGAAAACTTCTGCGGAGGAGCACCGCCTTCCGCCGACACAAGGACCCCCTGGGTCACGGTCGCTCCGTTCAGAGAAAGGCCCCACCGCCGTTCCCCGGGAGACGCCCCCCACTCACGCGCCTCGAAACTCCCCTGGATCAGTCCTCCTTGCGGTCCCGAACGCACCGCCGCCGAAACAACGGCCGCGTTGGCGCCCTCGGGATTCATCTCCGCCAGGAGCACCCGCACCCTCGGATCGAATTCCCGGCCCCCGGCCTTCTGCGACAGAAACCGCCGCCAACCGTTTTTCGCCAAGTCGGACAGGAGCACAATGGCCTGCGGCCCCTCCCTTTCAGCGGCCAACATTTGGTAAGCCGATTCAAAAGCCGGCAGCACGTCGGTGGGACGAAAAGACAGCTCCGCGCCGGACGCGGTTTCGGCGACGCGGTCCTTGTTCGCCGTCGGGAGGACGGACATCTCCACGGTTTCGGAAAACACCACCAGCCCGAACCGGTCGTCTTTCCCGGCATTCTCCAAAAAGGTCCGGATGCACGCTTTGGCGTTATCAAAGGAGGTCGCCCCGGCATGGCTCGCGCCCATGGAGGCGGAAGCGTCCAGCAAGAAAACCGTGGTCATGGCGTCGTCGACGTCCACGATCTTCCCCCAATGGACCACGGGACGCGAGAACAACAAGCACAGCGCCGCCAGCAGGAGACAGCGGCAGAGGAGGAGCAGGAAATTCATCAGGCGGGACCGCGCCAAGTGAGCGCGCACGGATTCCCGCAGAAGCTCGAGGGAGCTGAACGCCAACGGGCGCGGTTTTGAACGCGTGAGCCAATGGAGGAGGAGGGGCGCCAACGCCAGGGGCAGGAACCAAAGGAAAACCGGTTGCAGGAAAGAAACGCTCATAGGCGTTCTTCAGGTCCGCCGGGCCAGTCTTTTCTGCAAGAAAAGGGAGAGGCCGGATTCCAACGGAGCGTCCGTCCAAAAAAGGTGCGCATCCACGGCGGCGGAATGGAAGGCGCGCGCAGTCAACTGCAGCCGTTCCTCCATCTTGCGGCGATAATGCCCGCGCAGTTCGTCGGCGTTGGCCCGCAACACGGCCCCCGTCTCCAAATCCTCGAAAACGAAATCCCCCTCGAACGGGAGGTCCCGCTCCGCCGGGTCCAGGACCTGCAGGGCGACGACCTCATGTTTCCGGGTCACGAGCGTCCGCACCGCCGACAACACGGATTCCGGCGGTTCCAGAAAATCCGACACCAGCACCACCAGGCACCGCCGGGGCAATCGCTGGCCCGCCTCCTCCAAAGAGGCGCCCAGGTCCGTCCCCCCATCGCCGGAGACCGCCTCCAAAAGCCCGAACAAACGGGACAGATGCTCCGCCCCGCCGCGGGGCGGCACGAACGACATCAGTCCGCGGTTGAAGAACCCGAGTCCCACGGATTCCCGGCGATGCACCAGCAGGTAGGCGAGCGCGGCGGAAAGGAGGGCGGCGTACTGGATTTTCGGCAGGCGCCGAGGGCCGGCGAACAGCATGGAACGCGACACGTCCATCAATACCACGGCCCGGAGGTTCGTCTCTTCCTGTTGTTCACGAACGACCCAGCGGTCGGTCTTGGCGAACACGCGCCAGTCGATATGGCGCCATTCGTCGCTGGGGGTATAGGAGCGGTGGCCGGTGAATTCGAGGGAATGTCCCTGGCGGACACTGCGATGGCGGCCGGCGAGGGCGCCTTCCACCACGTAACGGGCCCGCAGTTCCATGGTGGCCAGTTTGGCCACCAGGAGCGGATCCAGGAGAGGAGGTCGGGGGACGGGCGCCTCGCTCATACCGGAAGCGTTGTCAGGAGGGATTTTTCAGGAGACGCTGGATCACGTCGCGCACGCGAACGCCTTCGGCCTCGGCCCGGAACGAGAGGATGAGCCGGTGCCTCAGGACCGGTTCGCACAAAGCCAAAACGTCGTCCCAGGAGACGGCGAAACGTCCGTTCAGGATGCAGCGCGCCTTGGCGCCCAGGATGAGCGCCTGAGAGGCGCGCGGGCCGGCCCCCCAGGAAATCCAGTCTTTCACGAATTCTTCCGCGCCGCTCTGCGGACGCGTGCGCCGCACCAACGCCACGGTCTTCTCCACCACGTTCTCCGCCACCGGCACTTTTCGGATCACCTCCTGCAGCCGCAGGATGGCTTCCGCGTCCAGCACCTTCTGCAACTCCGCGGCATAGCCGCCGGTGGTTTGCAGGACGATTTCCTTCTCCTCTTCGGCCGACGGATAGTCGATGTTTATCTGGAACAGAAAACGGTCCAGTTGGGCCTCGGGGAGCGGATACGTCCCCTCCTGTTCGATGGGGTTCTGCGTGGCCAGCACGAAGAACGGCAGGGGCAGCGGATGGGTCTTCCCCATCACGGTCACCTGGTATTCCTGCATGGCCTGGAGAAGGGCGGACTGCGTCTTGGGCGGGGTGCGGTTGATCTCGTCGGCCAGGACGATGTTGGCGAACACCGGGCCGGGCGCGAAACGGAAAGTGCGCTCGCGGGTGATGGGATCCTCCTGAAGCACGTCCGTGCCGGTGATGTCCGACGGCATGAGGTCGGGGGTGAACTGGATGCGGCGGAACTGCAGGTCCAATATCCGGGCCAAGCTGGAAATCAACAAGGTCTTGGCCAGCCCGGGCACCCCCACCACCACGCAGTGACCGCGGGCAAAAAGCGCCACCATCAACTGTTCGATCACCGCGTCCTGGCCGACGATGATCTTGGAAAGTTGGCCGCGGACCTTCCCGTACGCCTCGATGAGCCGGTCCACGAGAACGGAATCTTTTTCCTGGGCCGCCGATTTATCCATCGCGCCTTTCCTCCGGTATTTTTCCTATAAACGCATTGAATTTTCGCTTCGTTTCAGTATAACGCTTTTCCCCCGTCCTCCGCAACTGTGATTCCATCAAGGGTTCCCCACCCTTGACGGGGGGTTCCTTTTCTTTGTACGCACAAAGAAAAGGAACGAAAAGAAATGCGCCCCTGCTCGCCGTTCGCTCAACGATTTTCGGCGCCGGCGGAACTCGCGGGACTCAACGTCCGACGACCCGCTCAAACATCCTCCGACGACCGCGTCCCGAAAATCGTTTCGGCTCATAAACGGCTCAGGGGGATTATGAAACCCTTTGCGGGAGCTTCAGGTTTCTTTCCCTCCTGGGACCCTGGCTGGGCCCTGGGGAGAATCACCCCGCATCGGTTGTGCGAAATGCGGGAATTGATGAGGAGCGCAAACCTGGCAAACCGCCCACCACTTAAGAACACGTCGGAGACCAACCTCCCCGAAGAATGCCGGTGATGTTTTTCAGACCCCCTTAAGGGCGTTTTGAAGGAGGAAATTTTCGGTGCTGGAAGGCCTTGGTGTTCGAGCCCTCATCAGGGCCGTTGATGAGGGCAAGTTCAAGGCCGCCTAAAATTTTCAACTGATGGCCCGCTGGGGTGTCATTTCTTTCGGTCCCCTTTCTTTGGACAAGCAAAGAAAGGGGACACAGGTGCAGGGCGGTATGCCCTGCGAATATTTGGCCAACAACTTCCGCATTGACAACAAGCCCTTGCGGGGATATCTTAAAAAGAAAGGCTGATGACATGACGGGAGGCGCTATGCGACCGAGTTCGACGAAAGTGGTGCTGTGCGGCGGTGTGCGGACGCCCATTGGGCACCTGGCGAAAAGCCTCGCCGGGTTCCTGCCCGAAGACCTGATGGAGATCGTCATCCGGGGCATTCTGCAAAAATCCTCCCTCTATCCCCACGCGGTCGACGGAGTCCTGGTGGGCTGGGTGGGCCAGGGTTCCCACGCCCCCAACATTGCCCGCGTCGCCCTGCTCAAAGCGGGACTGCCGGAAAAAGCCCACGCGTTCACCATCCAAGCCAACTGCGTCTCCAGTCTGGAGAGCGTGGCGTCGGCCTATCGGCACATCATGATGTCGGAAGGGGACCTCTACCTCGCCGGCGGCACGGAATCCATGTCCACCTTCCCCTACGCCATCCGGGGTCCGCGCAGCCACAAATCCCTCCGTTCCCTCGACGCCGTGAAAACCAACTGGGCGGAGCTCCTCAACACGCCGGACGTCTGCCTCACCGACACCACCGAGGAAGGGCTCACCGACCCCGTCAAAAAGATCTCCATGGCCGCCACCGCCGAGATCTGTGCCCAGATGTATTCCATTTCCCGGGAGGAACAGGACGCGTACGCCGCCGAAACCTTCCGGCGGGCGCTGGCGGCGGAAAAGAACGGTTTTTACGACACCCACACCGTGCCCGTGAAAAAGGACGGCCGGACCGTCCTGGACCGCGACGAATACCCCTTCCTGCGGGAAGGGCTGGTGGAAAAACCGCAGATGTTCGCCAAGGCGCCGGCGTTGTTTGAATCGGGCGGGTTCACCATGAAGGACTTTTACGCCAATTTCGGCGAGCACATCCTGGGCAAAACCTTTGAACCGGGAAAATCCCAAGGGACGGTCACCCTCTTCAACGCCTGCGCCCGCTCCGACGGCGCCGCGGGGCTGGTGGTGGCGTCGGAGGAACGGGCCAAACAGTTGGGGCTGGAGATATTGGCGGAGATCAAGTCGTGGGGGTTTTGGGGCAACAACCCGGCCCACATGGGGGTGTCGCCGGTGTTCAGTTCCGCCGTGGCGCTGGAACGCGCGGGACTGAAATTCGCCGACCTGGACCATGTGGAACTGCACGAGGCGTTCGCCGCCACCTCCTTGTCCATCTTCAAGGTGGGCAAGGAGAAACACGGGCAGGATTGGCGGAAGTTGTGGGATTCGGGCCGGCTCAACCCGAACGGCGGGTCCATCCCGCTGGGCCACCCGCTGGCGGCCACGGGGGCGCGGCTGTTACTGAACCTGCTCTACGCGATGAAACAGGACCCGGGCGCGCGGTTCGGGTTGGTCGCGGCCTGCGCGGCCGGAGGGCTCGGCGGAGCGATGGTGGTGGAGAAGTATCGGTAAACCGGCGGGAAAGGATATCCCCGAGATCGTCGGCTAGATCGGTTTCGCCTCGTCGATCAGCATCACCGGGATGCCGTCTTTGATGGCATAAGCCAGCTTGCATTTCTGACACAGCAGCCGGTTCTCCGATTCCCGGTATTCCAAATCCCCCTTACACTTCGGGCAGGCCAAAATTTCCAACAGTTCTTTTTTCAGCGCCATCGTCTCCTCCTCAAATAATGAACGTCATCCCCGCGAAGGCGGGAACCCAGAAGCAATTTTTTTTGCCCCTCCGCCTCCCGCCTCGTCAACCGAGATTCTTAGTCCCCCGGCGACAATTAAAAAATTGGGCGAAAGTGACGAAGTCGTTCACCCTCGCGGATGAAATTGTTTGTGCATCCGCTTCAACTGGTCCTTTTCCACGTGCGTGTAGATCTGGGTGGTGGAGATGTCGGCGTGACCGAGCATCTCCTGAACGGAACGCAGGTCCGCCCCCCCGCCCAAGAGATGCGTGGCGAACGAATGCCGCAGCATGTGCGGGTGCAGGGGCTTTTTCAAGCCGCAGTCGCGCGCCCACTTGCGGAGTTGATACCAAAACGCCACCCGCGACAGGGGCTTGCCGCGGTTGCTTAAAAAAACGTACCGCGCGGCATTCGGAAACTTCTTCCGCTTCACGTCCAGATACGCCCCCACCGACTGAACCGCCCGGCGGTGGATGGGCACGATCCGCTCCTTGCCGCCTTTCCCGAAGGCCCTCACGAACCCCACGTCCAAATCCAGTTGGGCCTCTTCCAGGTTCACCAGTTCGCTCACCCGCAGGCCGGCGGCGTACATCAACTCCAGCATGGCCTTGAACCGGACGGAGGATTCCCGTCCATCGGGCACGCGGTTCAAGAGCCGGCCCACCTCCTCCTCGCTCAGATAACGCGGGAGACGGTGCGTGAGTTTCGGTGAACTCATCCGGGCCGTCGGGTCCTCGCTGATGAGCTCCTCAGCGAGCAGATAATGATAGAACTGTTTGATGGATTCGGCGAGCCGGAAAAGGCTGGCGGATTTCAGCGTCTGGCGGCGCTGCCAGAGGTAGTCCGTGATCTCGGCGTGCGGAATACGGAGCGGGTTTTTTTTGTGCCGGTGCAGGTGCTCCAAAAAACGGCGCAGGTCGGCGCCGTACGCGGCCAGGGTGTT
>JAKLDV010000014.1 GCA_022703335.1 Elusimicrobiota bacterium | reverse complement strand
CTTCGGAACGGCCTTTTACGCCGCCCCCCACATGCCCGTGCCGGAAACCAACCTGACCACCCTGGCGAGTCTCAGCGAATGGCTCGCCCAGGATCCGAACTTTCTCTCCATTCCGTCGAAAAACTCTCCGTTCCGCCCCATCCGCCCCCTGTCCGACCCCGCCAAACAGGGATTCAAACTGGCGGGCTACTTTCTGCTTCCTGTCGTGGTCTTGGCGGGCGGGCTGTGGCGCTGGCAGAACCGGCGGAAACAACGCGAGCGGGTCCGGTCCCTCTTTCAACGGAACCCCGCGACCTGACATGCTTCCCTCCTGGCTGAAACGGCTTCTCGGCATTCTCCTTCTCGTCACGGCGGCAACGATCGCCGTTAAAATCCCCCGCCCCGCGCCCAAACCGCCCCTTCCCGAATTGCCGGCATCTCCGGAAAAATTGGAGATCGTCCGCCCCGACGCGCGTCTTCTTTTCCAGAAGTCCGGCGACGAGTGGACCCTGCAACAACCTCTGGACTATCCGGCGGACGCCGAAACGCTGAAGCTTCTTTTTTCCTCCCTCTCCTCCCTGTCGACGGACGAACGCCTCACCGACCGCGCGGAGACGCATTCTCTCTATGAAGTGAACGATTCCAGCGCCATTCTGGTGCGCGTTTGGGGTCCGCAAGGAAAAGAGCCGGCCGAATGGCTCTTCGGGAAAACGGCCCCGGACTTCCTCCACATCTACCTCCGCCGGCCGGGGCGGCCGGAGGTGTATCTGGCCAAAGGCGTGGAGCGGGACGCGCTCACCCAGCCGCTCGCCCGCTGGCGCGAACGGCGCCTCTTCAAGACGGACCCCGCCGACGGCATCCACCGACTGGTGTTCCGCCGGGAGAAAACCGCTCTGGAACTGCTCCGCGCCTCGGACACCTGGACCCTCGCCGGGAAGACCGCGGAAACGTCGGCGGTTGAAAATTTCCTTGCCTCGCTGCGCGTCCTGAGCGTGGAGGAATTCATCGATCCCCCGGCCTCCTCCGACACAAAAAAATTCGGTTTGTTGACGACTAAGAACAGCCTGGAAGTCCTTTTTAGTTCCGGAAAAACCGTCCGCCTCGACGCCGGCGAAAAAGACGCCGTTCAAAACCGATATCCGCTCCGTCGCAACGAGGAACCCAGCCTCTTTTGGATTTCCGCCAACGACTGGGACGGGCTCTTTTCCGGGCTCCAACGGCTCCGGCCCGCCGACAACCGCAAATAACCGCCCTCTCGCTCCCCGCGAAAATGCCCGTCGTCGACAAACCGGCGGCCGACGGACTTTTTTTGTATCATGGCTGACATGAACGACATTTTGCTGGTTCACTACTCCGAAATCGGCACCAAGGGGAAGAACCGTTCGTTTTTCGAACGACGGCTCCGCAACGATATCGAAAAACGGCTGGGGCCGGACGCCGAAGGCGTTCGCGTGGAATCGGGACGGGTCGTGGTGCGCCTGTCCCCGGGGTTCGAAAAAGGGCGGCTGGAATCCCACTTGAATCAGGTGTTCGGTGTGGCGTGGTATGCCTTGGCCCAAAGCGTGCCGCGCGAATGGGAACCCATTTTACAGGCGGGACTGGATTGCGCCGCGGCCCACCCGGCCGCGCGCGCCTTCAAGGTCTACTCCCACCGGGCCGACAAAACTTTCCCGCTCTCCTCCCAGGAAATATGCAACCGCCTGGGCCGAGCGGTGGTGGAAAAATACGGCCTCAAAGTGGACCTGGAGCGGCACGACCTGGCCATCTACGTGGAGATTTTAGCCGACGAGGTTTTCGTCTACAGCGAACGGAAGCCCGGGCTGCGCGGCATGCCGCAGGGCAGCTCCGGCCGAGTGCTCTGCCTTTTTTCCGGCGGGATCGATTCCCCCGTCGCGGCCTGGTTGCTGGCTCGGCGGGGCGCGATGGTGCACCTGCTGCATTTCCACCCGTTCCGCCGGGCGGAAGAACTGCGCGACACCAAAATTTTCTCTCTGCACAAGCAACTGCTTCTCTACAGCCCCGGCTCCCGCCTCTACCTCATTCCGCACTACCATTTTCAGCTGAAAGCCGCGTTGGACGTGCCCAGCATGTACGAGATGGTCCTTTTTCGCCGATTCATGTTCAAGACCGCCGAAAAACTGGCCGAACGTCGACGGTGCAAGGCGCTGGTCACCGGAGACAGTCTCGGCCAGGTGGCCAGTCAAACGCTGGAGAACATCGCGGCGGCCCAGGCCGACCTGAAGATCCCCGTTTTCCTCCCCCTCATCTCGCAGGACAAGGACGACATCGTCCGCCTGGCGCAAAAAATCGGCACCTACGACCTCTCCATCCAGCCCTACAAGGACTGCTGTTCCCTGATGTCGCGGCATCCCAAGACCATGATGCCGGTCCACAAGGCCCTTGAACTGGAAAAAAAGATCAACCTCGACGCCGTGGTGGCCGATTCCCTCGCCTCCCTGGAACTCTGGGACGGAGAAACCATCTCCGCCCCGGCGCTTTCCTTCAAAAACCAACCGCTGTCCAATTAAACCATCCCTGTCGGCCCAACAAAAAGCCGCCCCGGGAAGGGCGGCCTTTTGTTGCTCGGAAACGATGTGGATCAATTCCTGGCTTTTTCCAGATACGCTCCAAAACTCTTGAAGAGTTCGATGGGCAACGGGAAGATCAGCGTGGAATTTTTCTGATTCGATATCTCCAGCGCCGTCTGCAGGAACCGTAACTGCAAGGACACCGGCTGGGAAGAGATGATCTGGGCGGCGTCCGCCAGTTTTTGGGCGGCCTGGTATTCGGCTTCGGCGGCGATGATCTTGGCTCGCCGGTCGCGTTCGGCCTCCGCCTGGTGGGCGATGGCCCGCTGCATCTGTTCCGGCACCTGCACGTCCTTCACCTCCACGATGCTCACCTTGATGCCCCACGGATCGGTCTGCTGGTCAATGATGTGCTGGAGTTTGGTGTTGATTTTCTCCCGCTGGCTGAGGAGCTCATCGAACTCCGCCTGCCCGAGCACGCTGCGGAGCGTTGTTTGCGCGATTTGAGACGTGGCGATGATGTAGTCCTGCACCTCGATGACCGACTTGACGGGGTCGAGCACGCGGAAGTAACACACCGCGTTCACCTTGCAGGGGACGTTGTCCTTGGTGATGACTTCCTGCACGGGCACGTCCAGGGTCACGGTTCGCAGCCCCACGCGCACCATGCGGTCCACGATGGGAATGATGAAAAAGAGCCCCGGCCCCTTGGCCCCGACGACACGGCCCAAACGAAAAATGACGCCCCTCTCGTATTCCTGCACGATTTTGACGGCGTTGATGATGATGATCGCTGCGATGATAATGATCGGCATAATTCCCATCATTTTAAAACCTCCGGTATTAGACTTTCTCTGAAAATCTTTTTGTTTCCGGGCGGCTCCCTGAAAAATCCATCAAGGGGCCCAAACCGCTTGCGCCGCCTATACTTTTTCCACCCTGAGCCGGTTCCCCATGACTTCGACCACCCGGACTTTTTGTCCCGGCGAAAGAGGCGCGGCGGATTCCGCTTCCCAGTATTCCCCGTGCACAAAAACCATGCCGTCCGGACGGGCCTCCCCGATTTGGCCGACGAGCGCCTCCTTGCCTGTGATGGACGCCATGACGCGCACGGCCAGTATTTTCTTGACCACGAAGACAAGGAACGCCAGAGAAGCCACCGCCGTGCCGCCGATGATTTCCAGCGAAACCCGGAAATACGGCTCCGGGGATTCGAACAGCAACAGGGAACCCGCGATGAAACAGAGCGTGCCGCCGACCATCAACAGCCCGTGACTGACGACGAACAGCTCCATGGCCATGAGCGTCATCCCCGCCAACAAGAGCGCCAGCCCCGCGTAGCTGAGCGGAAGCACCTGGAGGGCAAAAAAGGCCATCACCAGACTGATCAGCCCCGCCGCGGCGCCCAACCCGATGCCCGGCGTGGCGAACTCGTAGATGAGCGCATAAAAACCCAGCATCAGAAGGAGGTAGGCCACGTTGGGGTTGGCCAACACGTGCAGAACCTGCCGTAGGCGGCCCATCTCGAACCGGACCATCCTTGCCTTCTCGAAATCAATGCGGAAGACCTTCTCGTTCTTCTTTATATCCCGGGGCGAGAGCTTTTTAAAGAGGTCCGTCTCGTCCTCCGCCAACATATCCACCACGTTTTTCTCCAGCGCCTCCGTTGACGTAAGGGAAAGACTTTCCCTCACCGCTTTTTCCACCCAATCCGCGTTGCGGCCCTTGGCGGAAGCCAGGGTGCGGGCGTAGGCGGCGGTATCGGAAACGATCTTCTCCTCCATGACGGATCTTCCCTCGTCTTCTTTCCCATTTTTCTCCGGATCGGCGGGTTTCGCCGGCATGAACGGATTGCCTCCGAGAGACACGGGATGAGCCGCCCCCAGGTGGGTTTCCGGAGCCATGGCGGCCACGTCCGAGGCGACGGTGATGAACACCCCGGCGGAGGCCGCCCGCGAGCCCCGCGGGGACACGTACACGATCGCCGGCATCGGCGCGTTCAATATCTGCTGGATGATGTCGCGGGTGGCGTCCAAGAGTCCGCCCGGGGTGTCCAGCCGGATCACAACGGCCGCGGCATTTTCCTCTTTTGCCTCCGCAAAAGCATCCGCCACGTATTTGGCGATGACCGGGTCGATGGTCCCGTCGATGTTCAAAACATAGACCGGTCCCGAAGCCGACGCGGGCTTGCCGGGTTCCTCCGCGACAAGAACCGCCGCAAAAACCGTCAACGCGGCGAAGAACCCGCGTCGTGCATACTTTATTGGTTTCTTTTTCATCGTCGTACGCTCCGAAATTCGAATTTTAGACCATCCCATTCGACACCGACGTCGTCAGTCCCGCCCCGCAAAAAAATAGTCCAACCGCAAAAAGGCGCCGGACGCGCGCGTCTCCTGCCGGTTCCATGAAATGACCGCGCCGTCCGTGCCGGGGATGACCAGCCGGCGGTTCCCCTGAGAATGCGTGAACCAGTACTGCCACAAGGCGCCGAATTCCACGGACAGGCGGGGCAGGACGCGGGCCCCGAGGGCGGCCTCCGACTGATAAATCTGCCCCGCCGAAGAATCGGTCTTGGCATCGAAGAGTTGTATGTAGTAGTGGGCGTCGGCCTGCCAACGCAGATAGAATCGTCCCCCGTGCCGACCGGCCAAACCGAAACCCAGCCCTTCGGCGGAGATCTCATTGACGTCGTCGAAGTTCGTCCAGCGATAATCCACGTTCTGAACGATGAACTGTTTCCTTTTAAATATCTCCCTCACCACCGAGGCATGCACCCGGGCCTCCACCGGCAGAGCCGCCACGGGACGGTGGTAGGTGACGAACAGGTTGGTAAATCCCACGTTGAGCTGGTTGATCTGATAGGCGCCGCCGGTGGTGTTGTCCGGCACGCGCTCCTCGGCATAAGAGCCCCCTCCGAAAACCCCCGTGTGCCAGAAACTCACGCCCCAATAGCCGTCCGAGCGGGGGACCTGTGTCAGTTCAAACCGGTATATCGGTGACGTTTCGCCGGCAAACCGATTGACGTAACTCTCCGGCAGGACCTTTCCTTCCCCACGGTATCGGAGGGAGGCGTGGGGAAGGACCGTCAGGTTCCAGCGAAGGCCGTCGTCCGCCGACGCCCGGACGGGCAACAAGGCGAGGATCACCCACAAGAACGCGGCCGGTTTCAACAATCTTCTAATACACATGGGACAACGCCAGGAAAAGACCGAAGAAATCCGTCTTGTTGATGGGGAGAGACGCCGCGGCGCCGCCGGGGAACGTCCGGCCGCCGGGAACCTGCACCTGGATCAATTGCCGCACAAATCCCGCGCCCAGCCGCCATTTCCTCATCTGATATCCGGTTTCTAAACGCAGAGCGTAAGAATAACCGTCGCGGTGGATGGAGCCGCCGTCGATCGCGTGGGACGTGCGTGTATAGAAAAAATGGCCGAAAAGGGCTTCCCACCCGCAATAAAATCGGTTCCTGTCCGTCGAATCGGGCGAAGCCCCCGCGAACCCCAGCACGGCGCCGGCGGCCGAAAGATTTTCCCGGGAATCCCCCGCCTCCGGAACGGCGTTGAAGAGGATCTCTTTCCGGTGAAAATTCTCGTAGACCCCCTGCAGGCCGGCGACGGCACGGACGGAAGAGCCCGCCAACGGCCGACGGACATCAAGGATGAGGTTGTTCACCGTCAATTCCGTTTGGCCCGTCTGACGCATGAGATCGCTTTTGGCGTTTCCGTCCTCTCGCGCAAAGAAGGACTGATTCCGCCAGAACTGCGCCTGCAGATCCCATCGATCCGACAACGGATGCCTCCAAAGAAATCCCGCCGCCGCGCTCTGCGGTTTCACTTTCAATTCCCACCCTTCGTCGAAACGGCGATAGCCCGTGCCTTCGTATTCGATCTGGGACTGAGGGAGATACATGAGCGATATTTCCCCGGCCACGGCGATCCCGGGAACCATCACCCACGCGGCCACGAGCGTTTTTTTAAAAAAACTCATTTTATCGTTCCGCCAGAAGCCGTTCATAGAGTTTTTCGGTCCGCTCCAGGGTTTTCCCGATGGAAAAACGGGACCGCACCGACTCCTGTCCGGCCCGCGCGCAAGAATCGGCCAACGTTTTATCCGTCAGCAAACGCCGGACGGCATCGGCCAGAGACCGCGCGTCACCCGGCGGCACGAGAAGTCCGGTCTTTTCGTTGAGCACGAGTTCCTTGTTCCCCCCCACGTCGGTGGCCACAACGGGGATCCCCATGCTCATGGATTCGCGAAGAACACCCGAAAATCCTTCCCCGGCCAAGGACGACACCACGCTCACGCCGAGCAGGGACAACACCTCGGGCATGTCCGTCCGAAACCCGGCCAACGTGACGTTTTTCTCGATGCCGAGTTCGGTCACCTTGGCCCGCGCCGCGGGGCCATCCGTGTCTTTTCCAACAAGCAGGAAATGGGCCGGCACGCCGGAAGAAAGGACGAGGCGGGCCGCCTCCAGGAAAAAGGTCTGCCCCTTCCACCAACTGAAATGGGTCAGATTGCCGACGATGGGCGTCCCCCGGGGGAACGCCAGTTCCGTCCGCAACTTCTCGTCCGGAGGGCGGGGCGAAAAACGCGCCACGTCCACCCCGCTCTGGATCACCTCCACGCGTTCTTCGGGCACACCCCCCGCCACCAGCACACGCCTGATGTCGTCGGAGACCGCCACGAAGAGGCGGATGCGGGAGGTGCGGTACTTCCATTGGCTGAAAAAATTCCATTTTTTGAGACGGAAAGAGACCCGGCGTGAAACAACGAGCCGTGGGATGTCGACGAAAAAGCCCGCCAGAAGCGCCAACGCGTGGGCCCGGGGATGATGCGCATGGACGATGTCCGGCCGAAAACGGCGGATGGCCTCGGCCAGGGCGCGGGCGGCGAAGACGTCGTAATCTTGTCGCATGGGGCAGACGGTGACGGCCACGTCGGATCCGGCGGCGTGCCTGAGCAGTTCGCTCTCCGGTGGGCAAAACAGCGCCGCCGCGTGACCGTGCCGGGCCAGGGCCTGGCACAGGTGCCAAAGCTGGACCGTCCCGCCGCTCCAACTGCGGCTTTCGGTGACGTGGAGGACTCTCACAAATCCCGCTGAAACTTTTCTTTCCGTGCGCCTATTCGACGGCCTCGCCGGCTTTTTTCATCATGGCCTGCGTATCCGCGATGACCTTATTGGCGGCGGCCGCGGCGTCTTTCGCCTTCTCCACATCGGCTTGAAGACCGTCCACGTAGCGCGTGGCGGTATTGGAGACGCCTTCAGGAGATTTCGAACAGCCCAGGACAACGAGGAAAAAAATAATAAGGGATAAACGTTTCATGGTCGCCTCCTCTTCAGCGTCTCTGGCTCTGCGCCAGGCGCTCTAAAAGCTTGTTGATCTGGTCCGCCAAAGAATGAAGTTCATCCCCCTTGCGGAGAGTGATCCGGCGGGAAGGATCGTTGGACTCCAAAACCTCCCGTATCTCTTTTTCGAAATGATACACCGGACCGGCGATGCGGTGAGACAGGAAAACGGACAGGATCACCACCACCGCCAGGTAGATCAAACTGTTCAGCAGAAGCCACGTCTGCAGGGACCTCGCCTGGCGGCCCAGGGCGCTCGAAAAGAGGTTCGGCAGTATGGATTCGATGGTGAAGTAGGTGTGCGCCTGCGCCAGCAGCATGAGGACAAACAGCGCGGCGCCGATCCAGAAGGCGTATTTCAGCTGCAGCGGCTTATTGACAAGATATTTTCGCTTCAGGAAATTCGGACGCGGCATGGTTCCTCCTTGTAATGAAAAAACTTCAGGGTTTCCCTTCCAGTCGCAAAAGCGTCTGCCTTGCCTCGGCGTCGTATTCGGTGCCGAGGAGCCGGCCCCACTCCTCCGTGGATTTTTTCCGGTAATCCACCAGCGGCAGGGACTGCACGGCGGCCATCAGCTCATAGGCCCGCGCCAAACGATAACGGATGAGGACGTCCCCGGGATGGCGTTCCAGATAGGCCAGGTAAATATCCACGGAGAACCCGGGAAGGTTCATCCCCAGATACAGGCCGGCCAGGTCCTCGTAAAGCGCCCGGGCATCGGGGAAAAGGCGGATCCCCCTCTGATACGTCTCCACGGCGCTTTCCGAACGCCCCTCGTCCTTGAACGACTGGGCGAGCTCCCGGAAATCCTCGGCGCGGCGGCGGCTGGCCACGGCGCTGAGTTTGTGCCATTCGGCCTCCACGCAGAAACGATTCCCGGGAAGGATCATCACCTCCGCCATCCCCTCCCGCACCAGGTCCCAGTTCAGGCAGGACCACTCCCCCAAATCATCCTTCACGAACACCACGGCCAGGGTGCGGCCGTATTTATCGACGGCGTTTTCATCGTCGATGGCCAGATAGGCCTTTTTCCCCCGGACCTTGTTTTCGGTAAAGTGCAACGCCTCGATGCCGCCGGGTTCGTTGGTGAATTTATCGTGTTCCGGATGGGCCACCTCGGGCGCGTCGACGCCGAGCAGGCGGATGCGGCGCTGGTAGCGGTCCTGAACGGTATCGCCGTCGTAGACGTACTGGATGTAGGCCTCCTCCACGCGGTGAGGCACGGTCCAGTCCAGGAAGCGGTAACTCTGCGTGGGGAGCGATTCTCCGGCGCCGGCGGCAACCGCGAGGAAAAGACCGACGGCGAAGACCGGCGCACGGAGAGAAGCGGATATCGTCGGCTTCACCGGAAAGGACCCGTAAAAAGTCAGCGTCTCTTCTTGGGAGGTTCGGAGGGCGGGGGCGGGACCCGGACGGAAAAAATGGGACTCTGGGCCCTGTTGCCCATGACATCCTCGGCGGCGACACGGAGCCGAACCGTCCCTTCCAATAATTGTTCCCGCTTGACCGTGAACACGTAAGGAGCGATCGCCAGGAAGCTCCCCGCCCGGCGCCAATTCTTGGTGTCCGTTGAAAATTCGACCCAGACCCCGGCCATGTCCCGGCCGGAAACGGACGCGGAGACAAAAATCTTCTCCTGGACCGTCGCGCCCTCCTCCGGTGTTTCCAAGAGGCGGATGTCCGGCCGACGGTCGTTGACGGGAACCAGCTTGATGGCGATGGCCGGCTCGAAATAGGTGACGGGTGTCTTCAAGGCGTCCGTGGAGGTGAACGGCGGCTCTCCCTTGACGGTGGAATTGAGCCAGGTGTTCTGACGGGTGTCTCCCCAGGCGGCGGCCAGCACGGGGGCGCGGGCCGAGGAGGAGAGCGCCTCGCTGGGGGAGAAGAGCGCCACATAATTATCCTCTTCGAAAGAGATGAACTTCAGCGGCACCTCCACCCAAAACCAACGGGACTCCCCCACCCCCTCCACGGCGTTTTCGGCGTCCCCTTCCAGCGGGATGTCGGCGGTTTCCGTCAGGCGAAACCGGCGGCTCTGCGGCCAAAGCGGCTCATCGGCAACAGCCATGTTGATGAACCCCTTGATGGGTCTTTTTTCCCACGGCGGGCGGCCGGGAACGGACTCGGTTTTCATCCGACCCAGACGGGCCCCCAGAAAAGCGCTCTTATATTCGCCGGGAGGCGCCGGCGGCAACTTTGAGACCCAACAGGTGTTGTAACCCACGTACCAATTCCCGTCCCACCCGCCGTTGGCGAAGAGGACAAAATCATTGGGGTTGGAGATCTCCGTGAGATAGACGGGGCTTTTGTCGTCGGGCACCGAGAAAAGCGGCGTCTCCGCCGGGGCCGACGGCATCAACGTCGGCGGAGGCGGTGTCGTCGCCGCCGGAGCAGCGGGGGCGGCGGATTTTTCGGAGATCCGTTCCGGTTTCCTTCCGCCGGCCCAAGAAAAGCCGCCGAGGAGAAACACTCCGCAAAAAAGGCAGACCCTGTTCATGCGCCGCGGCCGGAATGCCCGTCTTTGGATTTCTTCAAGTGGCGGATGAGCAGCTGCAGATCGTCCAGTGAATAGAAAGCGAGCCGGAGCCACCCTTTCTTCTTGCCCCGGGTCTGTATCTCCACCTTGCGGCCCAGCGTTCTCTGCAGGTCCTCCTCCAACTGGCGGACGTCGGGGTCTTTTCGTTTCGTCGTTTTGACGCGGCCTTCGTGGTGCGCGGACTGCCAATCAGCGACGATTTTTTCGACGTCGCGCACGGTGAGGTGTTCGCGCAAGATACGGCGGCTCAATTCGGTCTGGCGGCTTCGTTCCTCGATGCCGAGCAGGGTCCGCGCATGCCCTTCGGAAAGCTGGCCGACCATGATGGCCTGCCGGATATCCTCCGGCAACTCCAGAAGGCGCAATTTATTGGCCACCGCCGAACGACTGCGGCCCAAGGCGTGCGCCACCTCCTCCTGCGTGAGGGAAAACTCGGACATCAACTTCTTCAGCGCCTCGGCCTCCTCAACGGCGTTGAGGTCCTCCCGTTGGATGTTCTCGACAAGGGAAAGCTCGTGTCTCTGCCGCTCGCTGACCGCCCGGACGACGCAAGGAACCTCGGATAGGCCCGCCATCTTGGAGGCGCGAAGCCTCCGCTCCCCGGCCACCAGCTCGAACTCGCCCGGCACCGCCGACGGTGACACCAACAGCGGCTGGGCCAAACCGTGGGCCTTGATGGAAGCGGACAGGTCCTGGAGGGATTCCGAAGAGAAATGGACGCGCGGCTGGTAGCGGTTGGGGCGGATCTTGTCCACCGCGATCTTGGCGACGCTCTCCCGGTCCGCGGCGGAAAGCGTCGAGGTCCCTTGTTTTAAGAGCGCTTCCAATCCACGTCCCAACGGTTTATGTTCCATGCGTTCTCCTTTTAAAAACCTTCAGGCCCCGGCGGGCGCCGCCGAAACGGGTTCGGGGGACGCGGTCTCGACGTGTTCCGCATCGGCGCCGTGCCGTCGGAGGAACTCCCGCGCCAAAGCCAGGTACGCCTCCGCGCCGGTGGAGTGCTTGTCGTAGCCCAACGCCGGCAGGCCGTGACTGGGGGCCTCGGCCAGGCGGATGTTCCGGGGGATGACCGTCTTGTACGCCTTGTTGCCGAAAAACTTTTTGATCTCCTGATGCACCTGTTGGACGAGGTTGGTCCGCGAATCGTACATGGTCATCAGCACCCCCTCAAGTTCCAAACGCGGGTTCAGTCCTCCCCGCACGCGCTCGATGGTCTGAATGAGGAGGGACAGCCCCTCCATGGCATAGTATTCGCACTGCATGGGGATGAGGACGGTGGCGGCCGAGACCAGCGCGTTGAGCGTGAGGAGGTTCAGCGCCGGCGGACAGTCGATGAAGATGAACTTGTACGCCTTCTGGAATTTTTCCAGGGCCATCTGCAGGCGGCGTTCCCGGTGCTCGGCGTTGACCAACTCCACCTCCACGCCGTAGAGGTCCAAGTGGGACGGCGCCACGTCCAGCCACTCCACGCCCGTTTCGCGAAGAATCTCCTCCAGCGGGGTGTCCTGCAAAAGCACGTGGTAGATGTGTTTGGTCACCTTATCGTGCGTCAGGCCCAAGCCCGACGACAGGTTGGCCTGGGGATCCATGTCGATCAGGAGCGTCTCGTGGCCGTAATGCGCCAGGGACGCGGCGAGGTTGATCGCCGTGGTCGTCTTGCCGACGCCTCCCTTTTGGTTCGCGATTGCGATGATGTGTGCCACTCGATAACTCCCGGGGTCCAGTGTCGTGTGGAAATGCCGGATCGGATGGAAAAAATCTTCCGTTCGCGGAGGCCGAAAAAATCAGTCCAAGTCTATCTCCCGGAGGCGCGGGGTTTCCGGCTCCTCTTTGGCGCGCCGGAGGCCTTCTTCAAACTGCTTGTCCAGGCGGCCGCCTTTCCTTTTCTGCGCCTCGATGGATTTTCGGAAAATATCGTCCCGGCGGGACACGTCGTCCTTCAACGCCTGGGCCGCCTTGGCGATGTCCATCTCCACTTTTTTCTTGGCTTCCTTGTGGAGCAAGACATCGCCGGTCTCGGCGTCCACCGTGAGGACCGCCTGACAGCAGGGGCAGGAAATTTCTATCGTGCGCCGCTCGGCCATGGGTTAAATCCGTTGAGCCAAATTATACTACACCCTCTTTGCGTGCGGAAGATTTACTCTTCCAGTTGAAAAGCGACGGTCTGGCGGATCTTCACCGGCACCGCGCGGGTTTCCACTTTTGCCGGGGAAAAACGGGCCAGGCGGATCACCTTTTCGGCGGCGGCGTCGAACGCCGCCCCGGCGGAGGTCACCACATCGACGGCCGTGACGCTCCCCTGGCGGTCGATGTGCAGGTCGAGCACCACCTGCCCCTCGCGTCCGGCGCGGCGCTCCGATTCGGGATAATACCGCCGCAGGTTCCTCAAAAGCGCGTCGCGGTTCAACAACTGCGGCAGACTGGTGAGGTAGACCCAGTCCACTTCGCCGCCGCCCTCGCCCACCCCGAACCCGCCGAGCCCGCTCGGGTCTTCGGCCGTCACCGGCTTTTCCAACTCCTTCGTGTCCGGCCCGGGCAGGACCCATTCGCTCGGCGGTTTGACTTCCCCCGCGGGCGGCGCGGTCACGGGTTTGGGTTTTTCCACGATGGGCGCCCCGGTCCCCGACACCTTGGCCCGGCGCGCCAGGAAAGGATTGTCCGTCAAGCGGAACGGGCGCGTGAGGTCTATTTCCAGCCGGTCCACCTCTTCCTGGCGCACAAACCGCTCCTTCCACGTGAGCGCCTGCCAGGCGGCCACATGCAGGAAAAAAGACACCAACAACGCCGTTTCGAACGGCGGAAGACGATGCTGTCTCAAAAAGGCGCCGAAGGGGATCGCGGGCATGGCGCTATTTTGACTTCACCTCCAAAGCCAATTTTTTGACGCCGGCCCCGCGCACCACGTCCATTACCCCCACCACCTCGCCGTAGGGGATGGTCTTATCGGCGGCCAGTGAAACATGCAGGGCGGGGTCGGTCAGCAGCCGCTCGCGCAACATCCGGTCCAACTGTTCGAGGTCCAACTTCTTTTTTTCAACGGACACCTCGCCGACGGCCGTCATCTGGATCTGGAGGGTGGCGGTGGCCTTGGGTTCGTTGTGGGCGGCGCGGGGGACGTTCACCGACAGGGCGCGGCGCATGAGGAGCGGCGCCGTGGCCATGAAGATGATGAGCAGCACCAGCACCACGTCCACCAGGGGCGTGATGTTAATGCCTGTGATGAGCGAGTTTTCCGAATTCCCGGCAGGACCGGCCATGGGTCAGCGGCCCGAGGACTTGGTGGACGGCGATTCGTCCCGCAGGCGCGCCAGGAGGAGCCTCGAGAGGGATTCGATGTCGGCGAAGAAATCGTTCACCCGTTTCTGGAAATAGTTGTACGCCATCACCGCGGGGATGGCCACCAGGAGGCCCACCGCGGTGGCGATGAGCGCCTCGGAAAGCCCCTGCATCACCACTTCCGGGCCGGCGCCGGCGGTCTCGGCGAGGTCGTGGAACGCCTTGATGACGCCCAACACGGTGCCGAAGAGACCGATGAACGGCGCGTTGTTGCCGAGACTGCCCAGGATCAACAGGCGCCGTTCCATCGCCTGTTTCTCGGTGATCTTCGCCGAAGCGATGTATTCCTCCACGGCCGCGGGGCCGGCCTTGAGATGGCCGAGTCCCGACGAGAGGAGTCGGGCCGCGGCTCCCTGGGCGCCGGCCGACACGCTGGCGGCGGATTCCAGGTTCCCCTTCTCCAGAAGGGTCGCCAGTTCTTTTTCCAAACCGCACAGTTGACGCCGTTCGCGTCTCAAAACCAAAGCCCTTTCGATGATGACGGCGATCGTCAGGATCGAGCACGCGAGGAGGAGGTAGATGACCCACTCCCCACCCGAATACGCCAAAACTTTCAACGCTCCGAATTCAGTCATGATGTCTCCTTTGAGTCGAGGTTCAAATTCACGGCGACAGCCGATAGAGAGCCAGGCAGGCCTCCGCCACGGCGAAATTATTGGATTCGTTGTTCATCCGGAAGAGCACGCGGTTATAGTCGTCCGGTTCGCCCACTTCTCCCAGATAATACGTGGCCATGGCGCGGGCGTAGGGATCGGCGTCGTCCAGAGCGCGCAACAGTATTTCGCGCCCGTAGGGATCGCCGGAACGGCGGAGCGCCTGCGCGGCGAAGATCTGCACGGCGCGGGACCGGTCGCTGTTGGCCACGTCCGCCAAGGTCCCGATCACCTGAGAACCGCCGATCTGCCCCAACGCCTCCACCGCCGCGAAACGGACCGAGGTGTTGGTGGCATCCCTCAGAGCCGCCTGAAAGATGGCCAAGTCGGTGCGGTCGCGGTCATACCCCAGCGCCACCAGGGCGGCGGCGCGGACGTTGGCGTTGGAATTGTTTCGGGCAATCTCCTCCAGACGACGAACCAGCCCCAGGTCGCGGGAACCGGCCAGGCCTTCGATGAGGAGGAAAATGAGGTCGTTGTAACGCACGGCCAGGCTGAATCCCACCGGCGTCTCGATGCGGGAAAGCTGAGCCACGTCGGGATCAACGACTTTTTCCACTTCGATCGGTTCGGAAGCCATTTTTTCCAGAAGCCTCACGAGGTCGTTGTCGATGCGCACGTCCACGTGCTGCATGAGTTTCAGGCGGGGCGCGGTAACGACGAGAGGCTCCAACTCGAAGGGCTGCCGAGTGGGCTTCAGAGGCGCGCGCGGCGACGGAGGCGGGGGAGGAGCCATCGACGCCGGCAGCCGCCGGCCCGTCAGCTTAAGCGCCGCGATGCAGACCTCGGCCAGGACGAACTTGTTGTCCTGTTCCGGCCCGATGCGCGAAAGCAGGAGATCCCCGTCTTCCGGCCGTCCCATGTCTCCCAGGTAACGTGCCGCCATGGCCCGCATCAGCCAGTTCCGCTCCCTCAAAAACTCCAGGAGCTTGTCCCGGCCGGCGGAAGAACCCAGCCGCAGAGCGGCTTGGGCGGCGTACACCCGGATGACCGGAGACCAATTCTGGTTCGCCACGCTTAGGAGAAGTTCGGAGGCCCCTTCGCCCGCCCAGACCTGAAGCGCCTCGATGGCGGCGAATTGGATGGCGACGTTGCTGTCCAACAGCGCTTCGCGGAAATATTTAAGATGTTCCGGATTTCTCTGCTTGGCCAACACGACGAGGGCTTCCGAACGGGCCCGGGGGCTGCTGGTCCAGCGGGCGGCCTCCAAAAGCCGGTTCTGCAACTGGGCGTCCTTGGCGAAATAGAGCGCCTGCGCCAACGGGACCCCCAATTTGAGATAGCGGTTCTTCAGACGATATCCTGTCGGCGTGGTCAGCCGAACGATGTCCTTCAGAATGGTCGAACTGAACTCCGCGCCCACGGGGCTTTCGAGCTTTCGCTCGTCCAGCAGGTTCACCAAGACCGGGGCCGCGTCGCGGTCGGCCGTCAGGAAAGCCGGTTCCGGTTCCGGAACCGCCGATTGCGGATCCGTCGGAAACGTGATGCAGCCGGCCAAGCAGAACATCAGCGCCAGCGCGAGTCGTTTCATCCTCATCCTCCTTGTCGCGAAGGACCGCGACGAAATGTGAAAAAATCAGCCGAGGATGGGAGTCGAACCCACGACCTATCGCTTACAAGGCGATTGCTCTACCAGCTGAGCTACCTCGGCAAGAGTCGTCGGCCCTCTGGGCCGCTTGCCTGTCCCGTGGCGGCGCAACGGGGCGGCACGGTGTTGAGAAAAACCGGTATCGTTGTGTCTGCCACTCTCCGCAAGCCGGAGGCAACGCCCGGCGGCATCGGCAGCGGCGTCTACCGACCCCGCGGCATCGGCAGCGGCGTCTACCGACCCCGCGGCATCGCCCCATCCGACAAACTGGGGCGATACCTAGCGGCATCGAGATTTTAGCAAAATAGCGACGGGGAAGACGGAGGCCGGGAGGGAAAGAATCAGAGAGTCTGCGGATCTTCTCCCAACGAGAGGATGCTGCAACCGAGGATGACGACAAGGCCCAAGGTCCGGGCCCGGGCGATGAGCCGGGGGCTTTCCGCGCCGGGATTGATGAACAGTTCCTTCGTGCCCTTGCAGGCGATGTCTTCGAGGACGCGGACCCCCTTCTCCGGCGGGAGATACACGCTGACACGATCCAGTTCCACCGGAATGTCCAGGACGTTCCGATACACTTTCAACCCTTCGATAAGCTCGGCGGTGGGGTTGACGGGGTACACGTCGTACCCCGCCTTTACATGCGCCCGGACGGCTTTGTTCCCATATTTCGAGGGGTCCGCCGAAGCCCCCACCACCGCCACTGTCTTTTTACGCATTGTCTGAGGTTCCTCGACCAGTCCCGGGCTCAGTCGCCCGAAACGGCGGCGGCGTTGATGGTCTTCTCCAGCCCATTCAGGTCCTCCCGGATCAGCGACAAGAGGACCTTGTGCTGCGCCTCATCGTCCGGGAAGGCGATGATGTCGTTCCTGTGGAGATTCCGCTTGCCCATCTCCACGGCCAGGGCGCTGTAAAAAGTCTGGCCCCGCCGCATGTCCTCGATCACCGACCGGGCGGTGTCGGCGTAAGTCTGTGACGTGGCCGGTAAGTACATGATCTCCCGAATGCCGCTGGCGGAAGGCATGAGTCCGTCGTAATCCAAAAACGCGCTGACGATCCCGATGGCGTCCCCCAGCGTGCGGTCCTCGTACCCGCGCCCCTCCAGACGCCGATAGAGCGCGTAGGCGTCCCCCAGGAACTTGGTCAGTTCCTCATGGCTCTTGTGCTCACGCACCGACGAAAGTATCCGGCCGGGAAACCCGCGGCCGTCCACCTGAAAGCGGGTGTTCAAGTAATACCCGATCCGGCCGATGTACCGCTCCCGCAGACACACCCAGGAGTTGCATCCCGGATGGTCCGTCAGCACCAGCATATCGAGACAAGGACCCGTCGCCACCCGTTCCATCTTCGTGTTTTGGGAGGAGGCGAAGCCCGACGAAAAAAGGGAATTATACCCCCTGCAGGCGCAGGATCCCTTGGGCGTATTGGCCGGGATACGCGAGGCGCCGAGCATCCCGTTGGCCATCCACCACGCCTCCCGGGCGCGCGCCGTCATTTCCAGCGTGGCGTTGATGATCTTTTTGGCGGAGTCGAAATTATACGTCTTCGGCGGCATCATGCCGTGCCGCCCCATCTCCTCCCAGTTGATGGCCGCACGGCTCCCCACGGTGATCCCGATCAGCATCGTCATCCCCACAAGAACGATATTCCCCTGTTTTCTCATGGCTGACTCCTTGACGGGGATTGTTGTCGGGACAAAATGGGGCCGCCCATGAAAACCGCCTCAGCGGTCTCATTTTTCCCTCAACGTCCGTCTTTTGATGGATTTAATGCCAGTTACTAAAGGTAGGCCCTACACTATGGATTGTATTTCAGTGCCGCCGAAAAAACAAGTGTGATTTTGCCCTGCCCGGCCCCCAACCGCTCCGGGCGGCGTTTCTCCCTGTCAGCACTCGATGACGTTGATGGCCAGCCCGCCCCGGGACGTTTCCTTGTATTTGGTCTGCATGTCCAGCCCGGTCTGGCGCATGGTGGCGATGACGCTGTCCAAGGAGACCTTGTGTTGGCCTGTGCCGCGCAACGCCATGCGCGCCGCGTTGATGGCCTTCACCGCCCCCACGGCGTTGCGTTCAATACAGGGGATCTGCACCAACCCGCCCACGGGATCGCAGGTGAGACCGAGGTTGTGTTCCATGCCGATCTCGGCGGCGTTTTCCACCTGTTCGTTCGTCCCGCCCAGGACAGCCGCCAGGGCCCCCGCCGCCATGGAACACGCCACGCCGATTTCTCCCTGGCAACCCACCTCCGCACCGGAGAGGGAGGCGCTTTCCTTATAAAGGATGCCGATGGCCCCGGCCGTCAGAAGGAATCGCCGGACCCCGTCGTCCGTGGCGTTGGGGGTGAACTTCTTGTAGAAATGCAGGACCGCCGGCACAATGCCGGCCGCCCCGTTGGTGGGGGCCGTCACCACGCGCCCCCCGGCGGCGTTTTCCTCCGACACCGCCAACGCATAAACGTCCACCCAATCCAACACGGTCAACGGGTCCTTGAACGAGTCTTCCGGCCGGCTGACGAGCGTCTGATACAGGCCCGGCGCCCGTCGGGGAACCCGCAACCCCCCGGGGAGTTCTCCGGCGCCCCTCAAACCCCGCTCCACGCACGCCCGCATGGCCTGCCATATCCCCATCAACCCTTCCTGTATCTGTTCGGGTGTTCGGCGGACCTTTTCATTCTCGAAAACGATCTCGCTGATCGCCTTCTTCGTCACGCGGCCCTGTCTCAACAGATCCGCCGCGCTGCGGTAGGGATACGGGACCGCGGTCTCGTCGCCGGAGAACCGGTTCTGTCCGGCCGTCTCCTCGTCCACGACGAACCCGCCGCCGACGGAATAATACACCCGGGACGCGATCTCGTCCCTGGCGCCGTCGAAGGCCGTAAACTTCAAGCCGTTGGAGTGAAGCGGGAGCCGGTCGTTCTGATTGAAAATAAGATCACGCGATTCTTCGAACGGGAGGGAGCGGGTCTTTAACAACTGGATCCGTTTCGCCTTCCGGATGGCCGCCACGCGCACCGAGATGTCTTCAGGGACGGCCGTTTCCGGATGTTCCCCCTCCAGCCCCAGCAAAACGGCATGATCGCTGCCGTGCCCCTTCCCGGTGACGCCGAGGGAACCGAACAGTTCAACGCGCAGGCGGGAGACCTCGGCGAAACGGCCGCCGTTGCGCAACGTCTCGGCGAAACGCCGCGCCGCCCGCATGGGCCCGACGGTGTGCGAGCTGGACGGACCGACGCCGATGGCGAACAGGTCGAAAATGCTGATGGTCATTTCGCTCCCTCGTCGAACATGGGTTCATACGGCGTTCCGACGAAACGGCTCCGAAGATCGTCGAAATTCTCGATCACTTCCCTCAAATCCTCGCTGTTATGCTTTATCATCTTCGCCCGCAAGGCGCGCGGCTCAATCCCTAAAAAAGAAAATATCCGGTCCAGCGTTTTTTCCTTCTCCCTCACCAGGTCCTCGTAGAACACCGGGAGAGTCGGCAGGCCCAGCGCCGCCACGTAGTCGGTCAATTTCTGTTCGCGTTCCTCCCGCCCCTTCAACAAAAAACGGAACTCCTCCGGATCGACGCGCACGGGGGGGAGGCGGTCCTCCTCGCGATAAATGTTCCACTGTCCCGTCTTTTGGGACAACCGCAGGGCATTGATCTCGGACAGGAGCAGTTTTATCCGGTTGCGTCTCTGCATATGGAAGACATGCGCGTTCTTCGCCCTGAAAAGTTCGGCCATCCGGCGGGGGTCGAACATCTCGTGGACCTTGGTCTTAAAACCCACCGCCGAAAATCTTCCCAGGACGGGCGGGGTCAGGGCCGCGCGCGCCCAGCAGAGTTGTTCCGCCGCCGTGCCGCCGTCATGATAAATCGCCGCCAACCCCTCCGAACGCGCCCTTATCCGGGGATGCGACCAGAAGAGCTCGGTTAAATACGAGCTCCCCGTGCGACCCTCGAAGAGGATGACGTAACGACGGACCTGGAACCAGAGACGCGGCACGGGAAGAATCTATCCTTGGGGGGTCCCCCGCCCCGGCGGGAAACCGTGCGTGCGCCTCACCAGATAGAGCGGCCGCTGCTTGGCCTCATCGAAGATCCGGGCGATGTATTCGCCGACGACGCCGGTGGCCAGGAGCTGCGTTCCTCCGAGAAAGAGCACCACCCCGATGAGCGACGTCCATCCCTGGACGCTCCGGACCGTGAAGAGCCGCACATAGAACGCCCACCCCAAAACAGCCAGGCTTCCGAGGAAACAGAAGAGCCCGACCAACGTCACCAGCCGCAGAGGCAACCGCGAGAAAGAGGTGATGCCGTCCAGCGCGAACCTCAACATCTTGAAAAGCGAAAACTTCGTCTCCCCCGCCAGTCGCGCCGGACGGTCGAACGGGATCCCCACCTGCCGGAACCCCACCCAACTCACCAACCCGCGCAGAAACCGGTTCCGTTCCGGAAGACGCCCCAGCGCGTCCACCACCTGACGGTCCATCAGACGGAAATCCCCGGTATCCTTGGGGATGTCCACGCCCGCCAACGTCCGGAGGAGCCGGTAAAAAACGGCGGCGGTCCCTTTCTTGAAAAAGCCTTCCCCTTCCCGCGCGTTCCGCACCGCGTAGACCACCTCGTGGCCCTCGCGCCATTTGCTGACCATCTCGGGGATGAGTTCGGGCGGATCCTGCAAGTCGCCGTCGAGGATGATGCAGGCATCGCCGGCGGCATGGTCCAGCCCGGCGGAAATGGCGTTTTGGTGGCCGAAATTGCGGGAGAATTCGATGACCTTCACCGTGTCGTCCCCCGCGGCCTGTTTCAGCAACAGGGAAACGGTGTTGTCGCGGCTGCCGTCGTCCACGAAGATAATTTCGTGGGCGATGTCCATGGACCTCAACACCTGTTTCAGCCGTCGATAAAATTCGGAGACGACCTCTTCCTCGTTAAAAACCGGGACCACAATGGATAATCGCGTCATCGGTTCTCCCGTCCTTCCTTTTGGTTTTGCGTTATCACCAACGCGCCTTCTCCGCCCGCCCGAGAAGGGACCACCTCGAGTCCGGCCAGGGTCAGTTCGAACGGCAGGCCCGGATGCGGTTTCAACTCAAGCGCCACGGTGCGCCGCGGTCCCAGAAGAAAAACCGGGAGCGGCAGTCCCGCTGCCTTCAATTTTAGGATTCTGCCCGAGAGGATGGGGAACTCTCTTTCCGAAGAATAGCGGACGGCCACTTCGGCATACAGGGGGATCCCGGCCGCCCGGCCCGAGAGAGCGATGCGGCGGTCGGAAAGAAAAACGACCGACGCGTCCTCGAGGTTTTTGATTTTCGTCCGAAAAAAGGCGGCGGCGTCCGATTCGAAGAACCGCGCCGAGGAGACATGCACGCGCCGCAGCCGCAAAAGTCGTGTCTTCCCCTGATCGTCTTTCCCGGTCTGCGCGCCGTCCAGGGTCACATCCACGTCGCGCAAAGTGATCCCGCCGAACGAGACCTGCCCGGCGCGCAGGCGACAGGCGTATTCCCCCCCCCGCCGCGCGCTCGGCTCCACATCCATCGAAAACCGCCGCAACTCGGCGTCGGCCGCCAGCGAGGCCACGGTCTCCATGGACAAACCACCCTCCCGGGAGGCCTCGGGCTCCCGACGGCGATACAGAATCGCCTCACTGCCGTCGGGCAAGGACCATCTCCGCCGCACGTCGAAGGAGCGGGTGAACCAGCCGTCCGGCTGAAATATCTCTTCCCGGGCCGACAGCGTGCGGCCGATGCTGTAAACCGGCCCCAAATCCCCGGTCTTCACCAAAACGAATTCAGACAGGCGGCCCAACGATTGCAATTTCGTCCGCGGAACGATCTTGTCCAACACGCCCGTTTTCTGGGCCGTCCAGCGCAGATTGTTGCCGTTGAGGTATTGGTGGTTCGACACCACCGTGAGTATGGAGAACGGCGCGGCGGGATCGCGATCCTGCGCCGCGGCGGAAATAATTTCCTCCAGCGGCCAGGACTGGGCCGCCGGCGGAAGGGCAAAAGCCGAACCCGCAGGCCCCCACGTGAACCAGGCGGAAAACAGCACGGCGGCCAGCGCCGACGCCTGGGGAATCCTGTACGGCAGCGCCGACGCGCTCAACGGCAGGACAAGGAGGACCGGGAGGAAATATCGATCGTTCTTGTTCGAGACCGCGCTCCACACCAGGTATCCCACAAAAAACCAAACGGCCAGCCTGCCCCGGCCGGGCAACCGGCGATAAAAGATCCACGCCACCCCGCCGAGGCACAACAGGAGCCCCGGCCAAGACAGCTGCTGCGGCAGCAGTTTCAAATACCACACCCATGACGAAAGGCTCAACACCGCCGGATCCCCCTCCAGGGACCCCTGCGACGCGACGCCGATGAGGCGAGGAAGGACCGTGAACGCGTTCACGGCATACCAGGGGGCGGCCAGGATAAACGCGACCCCGGCGCCGTAAAGCAACGAACGCCGAATCGAGTCGTCTTTCGGTTTGGCCGCCGCGCGGACGGCGGCGGCCAAAACAGGCAGAACGTAGACGGGAAACGTCCATTTCGTCAGAAGACCGCCGGCGAAAACGAGGCCCAGGAGAAAAGTAATTTTTCGTTTGGTAAAAGCGGCGCTTTTCATCCACAAGGCGTAGGTCATGACCACCCATGACGCCAGCGCCACATCCACCAAAATATCCCGCGAATGCATCAACACCGGAGGCGCCAGACTCACCAGCACGGCCGCGCACAGTCCCGCCGTATTCCCCCACCAGGTCGACGCCAGAAGCCACGCCCCTAAAATCAAAATCCCGATGAAAACAAGGTTGACCCAGGTGGCCGCGTCTTCCATCGGCACCCCGATCCCCTGGGAAACCGCGAGAAACGACGCGATGCCGTAATGGACCAAGGGTGGATAAGGGGGGTGCCCGGGACGGGGAGGCGTGCGGAGCAGGTCGAACAAGGAGAACGAGCGGGCCGCTTCTTTATAGTCCCACGCGGTGGACGCATGGACGGCGTCGTCCCACTGAAGAGGGCGCTGGTCGCGATGCAGCCAGGTGGTCAGCAAAAGAACGTGCCAGCCCCACAACGCCAGCAGCAGCGCGGCGGTCCCTTTATTTTTCCTCAGCCATGGGACGAAGTTCATGCGGAACGGCGACGACGGAAAAGTTCGTAGAGGAACACGCCGGCGGCGCAGGAGGCGTTGAGGGATTCCATCCCGCCGCCGCCCGGAATGCTCACCAAGGCGTCGCATCTCTCGCGGACCAGCCGATGGAGACCCGCGCCCTCGGCGCCGATCACCAGCGCATAAGGCTCGTTCAGGGTCGTCCGATCGCAGGGGTCCCCCTTCATGTCCGCCCCGTACACCCAGTAGTTTCTTTTCTTCAAATCGGCGATGGTCTGGGCGATGTTGGACACCTGGATGAGCGGCACCTTCTCCAGCGCGCCGGCGGCGGTCTTGGCCACCGTGCCGCTCAGTCCCGCGGAGCGCCAGCGGGGCACGATGACCGCCGGGGCGCCGAAAAAAGCGGCGCTGCGGAGGATGGCGCCGAGGTTGTGCGGGTCCTCGATGCCGTCCAGGAGGAGGAGTCCCGAAGGGGCTCCGGAAGCCCCCAAAAAATCCGAAAGGTCGGCGTATTGAAAAGGACTGACGCGGGCCACGACCCCTTGATGGTTTTTCCCGGAGGTCAACTGGTTCAGGCGTTGCCGGTCGACCCATTGAAAGACGATGTTCTTTTCTTTGGCGCGTTGCACGAGCTCGTCGACGGGCGGGCCGGCCAGCCCCCGCAACAGCCACAGCTTCACCACGGACCGCGCGCCGCCAGCGGTCAGCAGTTCCAGAACGGGTTTCCGGCCGAAAACCAGGTCCTCGGCAGGATTCATGTCTTTTTTTTCAGCAAGCGCGATCCCGTCGGCGTGTCCTCGATGGTGATGCCGCGGTCGGCCAGTTCTTTCCGTATCCGGTCGGCCTCAGACCAGTTTTTCTCTTCCCGCGCTCTTTCCCGTCGAAGAAGCATGTCGTTAACAAACCGATCCTCAACGACTTCTTCGATGTTCAGTCTTAACCCAAAAACATTATCGAGTGTCTCTTTCACGAAATCGGAGTAAGTTTTAAGAACCAAATCCGACACCGGCTGTCGCAAATTCTGATACGTGGACAATGTTTGAACGGCCCCAAAAACAACCGATAACGCCTTGGGGGAATTGAAATCGTCGGCAAGCGCCTCCGTCAGCTTATTCTTTTGTTCCTCGAAGTATTTCTTGTAATCCAGCGGCAGTTCCCCTCCCGCAGCCGATCCTGCCGTATTCACAAACGACAGAGCACGGCTCAATGTCCCCTCGACATGCGCCAAAGTCGCCGCAGCCATATCCAACAATTTGTCGGAAAACTCCAGGGGGGACCGGTAATGCTGGGACAGCAGCATCAGACGTACCACGCGCGGCTCGTACTTTTTGAAGATGTCGGCCAACGAGAAAAAATTCCCCAGGGACTTCGACATCTTCTCCTTGTTGACCGTCACGAACCCGTTGTGCATCCAGTAGCGGGCGAAAGTCTTGCCGGTGGCGCCCTCCGCCTGGGCGATCTCGTTCTCGTGATGCGGAAAAACCAGGTCCTGGCCGCCGCCGTGGATGTCGAAGGTTTCGGTCTTCAGGCTGGCGATGCTCATCACCGAACATTCGATGTGCCAACCGGGGCGGCCCGGGCCCCACGGCGAGTCCCAGGAGGGTTCCCCGGGTTTGGCCGCCTTCCACAAGGCGAAATCGAGCGGATCCCTTTTACGCTCATCCACCCCCACGCGGGCGCCGGACTGAAGCTCGTCGAGGGAACGCTTGGAGAGTCGACCATACCGCTCGAACCGCCGGACCTCGTAATAGACGTCGCCCTCCACCGGATAGGCGAAACCGTTCGCCACCAGCCGCTCGACGAACTTGACGATCTGCGGGATGTGCTGCGTGACGCGGGGGTAGTGACCGGCGCGCAAGACGTTCAGCGCGTCCATTTTTTCGAAATAGTCGGCGATGTAGCGCTCGGTGAGCGCCGACGGTTCCTCATTCCGTTCCGCCGCGCGCTTGATGATCTTGTCGTCCACGTCGGTGAAATTCTGGACGTATTCGACGTCGTAGCCCAAATGGCGCAGGCCGCGGCGGATGAAATCAAAGGCGACGTAGCAGCGGGCGTGGCCCAGATGGCAGACATCGTACGGCGTGACGCCGCACACGTACATCTTCACCCGGCCTTCCTCCACCGGCTGGAAAGGCTCCTCCCGGCCGGAGAGGGTATTGTGGAGGAGGAGCGGGACGGGCGTCATCGACGGCGGGGACGGTCTTCCACGGTGGCCACGGCGGCGGCGGCCAGGCCTTCGCGGCGGCCCACAAAACCCATGCCCTCGTTCGTCTTGGCCTTAACGCTGACGTCCTCCACGGGGAGGCCGGCGGCGCGGGCCACCTTGGCGCGGATCCGCTGGCGGTAGGGGCCGAGACGCGGGGCCTCCGCCAAAAGAGTGACGTCGATATGGCGGATGGAAAAACGTTTGGAAACGAGACGGACCGCTTCGCGCAGGAGAAAAAGACTGGAAACGTCCTTAAATCGGGGATCGGTATCGGGGAAAAGCGTGCCGATGTCGCCGAGGGCGCAGGCGCCCAACACGGCGTCGATAACGGCGTGCAACAGCACGTCCGCGTCCGAATGGCCTTTCAGCCCCTTCTCGAACGGAACGAGTACCCCGCCCAAAACAAGGCGGCGGCCCTTGATGAACCGATGGCTGTCGTATCCCCAACCCGTCCGTGTCATGAACTCACCTCGAAACCCGTTTCCGGGCGGCCAAAAGCGCTTCGCACAATTTGAAATCCTCCGGCAGGGTCACCTTCAGGTTCTCCGGGGACCCCGGCACGATCTCCACCGACCGGCCGGCGCGTTCGGCCCATTGAACGTCGTCGGTGATGTTCCTCCGGGAACGCCGGAAAATCTTCTCCGCCACGGCCCGTGTGAAACCCTGCGGGGTCTGTGCCAGCCAGAGGTTTCGGCGGGGCACGGTGCGGGCCACCAAGACCTTTCCCCGGCGCGGCGCGCGGCCGAGCTTGACGGTGTCCGGCACGGGCCAGGCGGCGAGGGCCGCCCCGGTGCGGCGGGCCGACCGGGCCACCCGCTCGATGACGCCGGGCGACACCAGGGCGCGGGCCGCGTCATGGAACAGCACCACGTCCGTCGAGGACGGGACCGCCGCAAACCCCCGCAACACGGAATCCATGCGCTCCCGGCCGCCCGCCACCACGGCGGTCACTTTCCAAAAACGGCATTCCCGCAGGAACCGTCGCGCCCAAGGGAGCCGGGCCGCGGAGACGACCAGCACCACCTGCTTTACCGACGGCGATTTTTCAAAAGACCGGAGCGGCCAATACAGGAGGGGACGACCGGAGAGGGATCTGAACTGTTTGGGCGGACCGCCGAAGCGGGCGCCCCGGCCGGCCGCAAGAACGACGGCGGAAACAGGCATCCGGAAAGGGCGGGGGTCAGCCTTCCGCCGGCGGGGGGCCGGACGGGGCCGGCGTTTCCTGTGACGGAGCGGGCGCCCGGTCCTTGGATTTCGTGAAGATCATCCGGCCGGCGGAGGTCTGCAGGATGGAGGTGACCATCACGTTCAGTTTATGCCCGATGAACCGGCGGCCGTCCTCCACCACCACCATGGTGCCGTCATCGAGATATCCGACGCCCTGTTCCCTCTCCTTGCCCTCCTTCACCACGAAGACGCTCATGCTTTCGCCGGGGAGCACCACGGGCTTCAGGGCGTTGGCCAGGTCGTTGATGTTGAGCACCACGACGCCCTGAAGGCTGGCAATCTTGTTCAGGTTGAAATCCGTGGTGAGGATCTTGGCGCCCAAGTCCTTGGAGAGGGCGACGAGTTTGGAGTCGACCTCCTTGATGTCCGCAAAGTCCTTGTCGAATATCTTGACGGGGACATCGGGGTTTTCCTGCAGGCGGGAAAGGATCTCCATCCCGCGCCGGCCGCGGGCGCGGCGGTTGGAGTCGGAGGAATCCGCGATGTGCTGCAGTTCCGAGAGCACGAAGCGGGGCACCACCAGCGTGCCCCCGAGGAATTTCGTCTCGCAGACGTCGGCGATGCGGCCGTCGATGAGGACCGAGGTGTCGACCACGTGCGTGTTGGAAAGCTTCTTCTTCGACCCTTTGACGATCAGGTCCCGGTCCAACAGTTCCAGCTCGGAACGTTTCCGAACGAAGATGGCCAGGCCCAGGTAGGCGAAGACCACGTGGATGAGGAGCGAATATTTTTGCAGCAGTTCGTAGATACGCGGGTTGTCCATCTGATAGACGACCCAGTTCAGGAGCTGCGCGGACACCAGACCCACGATGGCGCCGATGACGCCCGAGATGAGGGCATCCAGCGCGACCTTGTCGATGACGATCTCCACCGCGATGATCAACACAGCCGCCGCTACACCGATAAGAATGCCCTTGGCATCGGGGGATATCTGCATATAACCGATGACGGGGCCGACGATGATGACAAGAAGACGTATGAGATTAATGAGCACGATTGATTACCTTCTCTTCCTCAAAAGTTCCCGGACTTCCCGATATCTATCGCCGGGATACAAACTCCAACGCTTCCGTGAGCGTCACAACGGGGGAAAGCTCCAATCCGGACGGAGGACGGACCCCTTTCAACGCCGCCCGCGGGACGACAGCCCGCGTGAAACCCAGTTTCGCCGCCTCCTGAAGCCGGTCGCCGAGCTGCGGAACGGCGCGGAGTTCCCCGCCCAGCCCCACTTCGCCCAGCCAAACGGTTTTGGGCGGCGCGGGTTTCTCCAGACAGGCGCTGGCGATGGCCACCGCGATGCCGAGGTCGGCGGACGGTTCACGGACCTGCAGTCCGCCGGTGACGTTGACGTACACGTCCTGCGATTCCAGGTTCAAACCGCAGCGCTTGTCCAGGACGGCGATTAAAAGCGCCGCCCGGTTGTAATCCACCCCCGCCACCTGCCGGCGGGGCATTCCGAAAAGCGTACGGGAGACCAGCGACTGCACCTCCACCAACAAGGGGCGGGTGCCTTCCATGGCCGCAATCACCGCCGTGCCCGCGGGAACGCCGGCCTCGTGTTCCCCCAAAAAAAGTTCCGAAGGGTTGGAAACCTCCGCCAGGCCGCCGCCGGTCATCTCGAAGACGCCGATCTCGTTGGTCGGCCCGAACCGATTCTTGAAAGCCCGGAGGATGCGGTGCACCTGCTGGCGCTCGGCCTCGAAATAGAGGACCGTGTCCACGATGTGCTCCAGGACGCGCGGCCCGGCGAGATCCCCCTCTTTGGTCACATGTCCCAGAACGAAGACCGTGATGCCGATCCCTTTGGCCAGGTGCAGCAGTTCGGCGGCGCATTCGCGGACCTGGCCCACCGAGCCCGGCGCACCGGCCAGGTCCGACTTGTACACCGTCTGGATCGAATCCAGCACCAGCGCCTTCGGCTGGTTCTGCCGCACAACCTCCAAAATATTCTCCAGGTTCGTCTCCGACAACAGCAGCACCGCGTCGTTGACGATGTTCAGGCGGGTGGCGCGCCCCTTCACCTGGCCCAGCGACTCCTCGCCGGAAACGTAGAGCACCGGGTAATCGCGGGAGGCCAGCCGGCCCGCCACCTGCATCATCAGGGTGGACTTGCCGATGCCCGGCGCGCCGCCGAGAAGCACCATGGACCCGGGCCACACGCCGCCGCCGAGGATCCGGTCGAACTCGCCCAACCCGGTGACCTTCCTCTGGGCCTTTTCCACCGTCACGTCGGACAGCTTGGTGACGGCGGAGGAGAACTCGGTCAACCGCCGGGCCGGCCGGTCGGGGGGAGCCTCTTTTTCCTCCACCAGGGTGTTCCACTGATTGCAGGAAGGGCACTGTCCCAGCCATTTGGGCTGGGCGTCGCCGCAGTTCTGGCAACGAAAAACGGTGCGGGAGGCGCCCTTCGTCTTCATGCGTTATTTTTCCGCCCCGCCGCCTTCCCCTTCGTTCTTTTTCTTCAAGTCACGGAAAAAATCTTCCGGCGTCATGGACTCCAGCTTCTTCTTGAAGTCCTGAACCTCGTCCTCGGAGATGGGCTTCAACAGTTCGGGGCAGGCCTCGAAAACCTTCTCGTCGATGTACAGCGGGCACGGCTGGCGGACGGCGAGGGCCACGGAATCCGACGGGCGGGCGTCGAGGACGATGGCCTCTTTGTCCCGCTTGACGTGAATCTGCGCGTAAAAGGTGCTCTCCTTCAATTCCGTGATGACGATCTTCTCCACCTCGGCGCCGAGCTGCCCCACCGCTTCCAAAAGCAGGTCGTGGGTGAGCGGGCGCGGAAACTTCTGTCCGGCCAGGGCCATGCCGATGGAGCCGCCCTCGTAAAGTCCGATCCAGATGGGCAACAGCCGCGGGCCGTCGACCTCCTCCAGCACCAAGACGCATTGGCCGCCGACCTGGGCCAACGAATAAATGCGCGCTTCCCTCATCATGCGGTTCCCCTCCCCGTCAATTGGCGAGACCGACCAGCCCCAACAGATAGGCGACGTCCTCGTCCTTGAACGTCACGTTCAGGTTGGCGTTGAAATTCTTGCGCTCGGCGATATCCTCCACCTGACCACCCACCCACAGCCACGGGTCCGCCACCAGGAAACGCGCGCCGGCCGAGTAGACGGGGTCGTCCATCTTGAGGCCCTGGACCACCTCGTCGCGGCCGAAATTGTAGGCCTCGGCCTCCAGCTCGAAACGCCGGTTCCATTTCTGAGACATGAACAACGGCCGGAAACGCATCCCGCCGCCGGCGGTGGAGCGGATGGCGCCGCCGTAGAGGGTGAAGGGCCCGAACTCCTTGCCCATCACGCCGGTGATGGTGTTCTTGCGTTCGATATCGTTGCCGGCCAGCTTGCGGTCCTCCCGCGCGCCGAGGTTGTTCCCCTGGATGAAATAGAATTTTCCCGGCCGCGGCACGATACGCAGACCGAGGTCGGCGCGGTACTGGTTGTCCTCGAAATCGTAGCGCTGGCGATAGTCCCAATACACGTCGATCATCGCGATGCGGCCGAGGATAGCCTGGGCCTCCTTCGCCGCCTGACGCACGTCGGTGAAGGTCTGCTTGAGGTCTTTCCCCATCTGCTCGTCGTTGACGAGTTTCCCCATCGTCCCTTCGCCGTTCTGGACTTTCGCCAGAAGGTCGTCCAACCGCTCGGAAACGGAGCGGAATTTGGTCAGCATCGTTTTCAGGTCGGCCTTGTGCTGCTCGGTGACCTCGTCGAGGTTGGCCGACACGTTCTTGGCGTGCTCGGAGAGGCTGCGGATGTTCTGGACGATCTCGGTCAGTTCCTTGCCCTGCTGCCCCAGAGCAACGTTCAAGGAATCGGTCACGCGGCGGAGGTTGGCCATGGTCCGGCGGAAATTCTCGCTGAGCGACCCGTCCTCCGGGTCCTCCTTGAAAAACTGCCGCAGCTCCTTCATCACGTCGTCGAAACTGAAGCCGGGCTGGCCCTGAAGGGTGTCCCCCTCCTTGAGGAGGGGCGCCTCGGGAGAGCCGAGGGAAAGGTCCAGGTATTTCGTGCCGATGAGGCCGGTGGCGGCGATGCTGGCCTCGGCGTCGGCATGCACCTTCACGTCCGTGTCCAGAGACACCTCCACGCGGGCCCGTCCCCCCTCCAGCGTGATCTTCTTGACCTTTCCCACCTCCACGCCGGCCACCTTCACGGGGCCCTTGTCCGGCAGCCCCTCGGCGTTCTGGAAATAGACGTTGAGGTCGTACCGGTCCCGAAATTGAACGTCGCCGAGGATGAGGATGCCGCCGGCGAAAACAGCCAGGCCGGCCATGGTAAAAGCGCCTACTCTTGTTTCGACGTTCATGCGTGCCTCACCGCCATCTGTATGGGGCCCTGGGACGACCCCGTGATGAACTGTTTCACCAACGGATTCTCCGAAGACTGGATCTCCCGCGGCGTCCCCTCCGCCACGATGCGGCCCTCATGGAGCATGGCGATCCGGTTGGACACCTTGTAGGTGGACTTCATGTCGTGCGTGACCACGATGGACGTCACCTTCAGCCTCTCCTGCAGCGAGAGGATCAGTTCGTTGATCACGTCCGACATGATGGGGTCCAGCCCGGTCGTCGGCTCGTCGTATAAAATATATTTCGGTTCGTGGGCGATGGCGCGGGCCAGGCCGACGCGTTTCTTCATGCCGCCCGACAACTCCGCCGGTTTCAGCAGCGCCACCTCGGGTTTCAAACCCACGAACCCCAGCTTCTGTTCGACCACGCCGCGCGCGTTCGCCAGGAGTTCCGGCCGGAGGTTCCGCACGCCGAACAAAATGTTCTCCGCCACCGTCAACGAGTCGAACAGCGCCGCCCCCTGGAACAGGAACCCGAACTTCTTCTGTTCTTCAAAGAGCTTGTCTTCGTTCAGGAAGGTGGTTTCCGTGTCATCCACCCAGATGCGCCCGTGGTCCGGCCGAAGCAGGCCCACCATCAGTTTCAGGGTCACGCTTTTGCCGGTGCCGGACCCCCCGATGATGGTGAGGGTCTCCCCCTCCGGGATCTCCAGGTCCACCCCGCGCAACACGCGGTTGGCGCCGAACGCCTTGTGCACCCCCTGCAGGCGGATCATCCGACGCCCAAGGACACCAACAACGACGACAAAAAGTAGTCGCTCACCAGCACCATCACCATGGACACCACCACCGTGCTGGTGGTCGCCTGACCCACGCCCTCGGCGCCGCCCTGGCAGCGTATCCCCTTGTAACAAGCGGTGATGACGATAATGAGAGCAAAAGCAACGGACTTTATCAATCCATGGAACCCGTCCTCCAGCCCGATGGCGTTGATCTCATCCCAAAAGACCGGGGCGGGGATCCCCAGCCGCCAGTGGGCGATGCCGAACCCGCCGAGGATGCCGATCAAATCCGCGTACACCGTCAACAGCGGCACCATCACCAGGCACGCCAGGAACCGCGGAACCACCAGGTACCGCACGGGGTTGGTGCCCAAGGTATACAGGGCGTCTATCTGTTCCGTCACGTTCATGGTGCCGAGCTCGGCGGCGATGGCCGCGCCCACCCGGCCGGCCACCACCAGCGCCGTCAGCACCGGGCCCAGTTCCTTTAGGAGCGACAGCCCCACCACGGTGCCCACGTAGAGCGGCTCGTTGAAAACCTTCCGGAACGAATACCCGGTCTGCAAGGCGAGCACCATGCCGGTGAACAGCGCCGTGAGGCTGGTGACCGGGAAGGAACGCACCCCGATCTCGTTCATCTGGATGGCCGTGTTGCGCACGTCCGGACGGGCCTTGAACAGCCAATAAACCGTCTTTTGGACGAGGACGACGACCCCGCCCAACGTCCGCGCCCATCCCAGCAGGCGGCGGCCGACGAACGCGACGGGATTATGAAACACGGCGGTTCCTCTTCACATTCGCCCTTTCATGAAACGTTCACGTAGCGCCTCGGCACGCGCACCGACACCCCGCAGACGATCTCATAGGGGATGGTCTCCGCCCAGCCGGCCAGTTCCTCCGCCGTCACGGCGTCTTTCCCCTGCCGACCCAGCAACACGACCTCCTCGCCCACATCCACGGCCGGCACGTCGGTCACGTCCACGACGATCTGGTCCATGGTCACCCGCCCCAGCACGGGGCAGCGTCGGCCCTTCACCAGCACGAAGGCGCGGTTGGAAAGAATCCGCCGGTATCCGTCGGCATATCCCACGGGCAGGGTGGCCAAGCGGGAGGGGCGGCTGGTGCGGAACGTGGCGCCGTAACTGACCGCCGTTCCGCCCTTCACCGTCTTCAAAAAAACGATCCGCGTCTTCCACGTCATCACGGGCTGCAGGGACACCCGCGCCCGAAGGGACTCGTTCGGATAAATGCCGTACAACGACAGGCCGGGCCGTACCGCATCGCCGTGGGACCTCGGATACAGGAACGTGGCGGCCGAGTTGGCGGCGTGGGCCAGGAGAGGCTCCCCCTTCTTCCGTCGGGCCTCCTCCGCCACCGCCTGGAACACGTCGAGCTGTCTCTGGGTGTCCTCCTCGGATTCCGCGTGGGCCAAATGGGTAAAGATCCCTTCCAGGTGCAGCGAGCGGTTTTCCAGCACCGCGTCCACGATCTGGGCGGCGGCCTGCGGCGAAACGCCGATGCGCCCCATCCCGGTGTCCACCTTCACGTGCACGTCGGCGCGACGGCCGCGTTCCGTGGCGATGCCCCCCAACGCCCGCGCCGCGGCCAGGCTGGCCACCGCCGGGATGAGGTCGTGCTCCAACGCCGGAACGAAATTCTCGAACGGGAACAGGCTCCCCAGGATGAGTACCGGATGGCGGAAACCGGACTCCCTCAACAGAAGCCCCTCCTCGATGCTGGAGACGCCGAAGCCCCACAAGGAAACGCCGGACTCCGCCGCGGCCGCGCGGGCCAGCGGCACCGCCCCGTGACCGTAACCGTTGGCCTTCAACACCACGATCGTCTTCACGCCGGGGGCCAGGCAGCCGGCCATCGTCCTCAAGTTATGCCGGAACGCCGCCACGTCGATGTCGGCCCAGGTGGGCCGGAAAAAAGACGCCGCGGACGGCAACGGATTCGTTTCCGGCGAAGGAACCGTCATGCCCGGCGTCCGTCGTTCAGGAAAACGGCTCGTCCTCGGACGGCGCCGGATCCACGAAGAGCGTGTATTCCTCGAGGAAGTTCAAGTCCACGTCGCCGATGGGACCGTTGCGTTGCTTGAGGATGAAAAGTTTGGCCTTGCCTTTCAGGTCCGGGTCGTCCCGCTTGTAGACCTCCTCGCGAAAAATGGCGGCCACCACGTCGGCGTCCTGCTCGATGGCGCCGGACTCCCGCAGATCGGAAAGCTGGGGCCGGCCCGCCCGGCCCTGGTCCTCCGGACGGCGGTTCAGCTGGGAGAGCGCGATGACGGGCACCTGGAGTTCCCGGGCCAGCGCCTTGAGCGAGCGGGAGATCTCGGAGATCTCCTGCTGGCGGCTTTCCACGGCGCCGCCGCCGTGCATGAGCTGAAGGTAGTCGATGACCACCAGGGCCAGCGGGGTCCCTTTCTGCTTCATCTCGTAGGCGTAGCGCCGGGCGGCGCTGCGGATATCCATGATGGAAGCGCTGGTGGAAAAATCGAAATACAGCGGCGAACTGGCGATCTCGCTGGCCACGTTGGTGATGGCGGGCCAGCTCTTCCGCGCCAGGAACCCCTCGCGCACGCTCCGCAGGTTGATCCGCGCCAGTCCGCAGAGGAGCCGCAGCCCCATCTCCTGGTCGCTCATTTCCAGGGAGAAGAAGAGCACGGGCCGTTTCTCCTTGATGGCCACGTGCATGGCCATGTTGAGGCAGATGGCCGTCTTTCCCATGGACGGCCTTCCGGCCACGATGATCAAGTTGGACGGCTGCAGGCCGGCGGTGAGCTTGTCGAACTCCTTGAACCCCGTGGGAACGCCCGTGACGTACTTGTTGTTCTCGGTCATCTTCTCGAGGGCGTCGATGGCGCTCTTCATCAGGTTGGAGAC
>JAKLDV010000139.1 GCA_022703335.1 Elusimicrobiota bacterium | reverse complement strand
CGGGCGGCTCGTCGGAGGAGTCGTATTTGTAGGAATAGTAATAATAGCCGTAATGGGGTTCCATCTCGGCGGCGCGGAGGTCGTTGAGCAGCACGCCGAGGACCCGGGTTTTAACGTTGGTGAGCTGGTCCTTGGCGCGTTTGAGGGCCCCGCGGGCGGTGCGGCCGGCTTTGTAGACCATGACCAGCCCGTCGGTCCTCGGCCCGATGAGGAGGGCGTCCGCGAACAGCATCACCGGGGCGCAGTCGAGGATGACCAGATCGAAATGCCGCCGCAGGTCCTGCAGGAGTCTGTCGAACGAGGCCGATTCCAGGACGTCCGCGGGATTGAGCGGGCTCGGCCCGCAGGAAAGGAAATGGAAGCTTTCGATCCCCGGCCATTTGAGGATGTTCTCCAGGTCCAGATCGCCCAGAAGAAAGTCCGACGTCCCCAGAATGGCCTCGGCCCACGGCCGGTTGCTGAGGATGCAGTCGGTGAGGCCGGGTTCGCGAGGCAGCCCCATGAGTTTGTGGGCGGAAGGCCTCCGCAGGTCGGTTTCGATGAAGAGGGTTTTAAGCCCCCGCTGTGCCGACGTGAGGGCGAAGTTCAGCGCGCTCAGGGTTTTTCCCTCGGAGACGCCCGCCGAGGTGAACCCCACCACGACGCCCGGCCGTCCGTTGGGCCGGATGGGCAGGCGGAGGTTGGTTCGGAGCGTGTGGTAGGCTTCCACGAAGGTGGATTTGGTCAGATGGTAGAACACCAGCCGGCGGCGCATGATCTCGAGGGAGACGGCGGCCCGGGCGAAACTGAGGGAGAAAAAAGGACGTTTCCCCTCCGTTTCCGACACGTTGATGTGCGGCACCACCGCCAGCACCGGCACCCCCAGATAATGTTCCACGTCCTCGATCGTTCCGATGGAGGTGTCGAGACTTTCCACGACGAGCACGGCGACCAGGCCGAGGAACAAGCCGATGACGGCGCCGATGCCGAGGTTGAGGCGTTTGTTCGGCCGGACCGGCGTCTGGGGGACCAGCGCGGGGCTGTCGATGAAGGCCGTCTGTTCCCGTTCGGCCTCGGCGATCTGTGTTTCCTTGAACTTTTTGGCCAGGAAGGTGTAGAGCTCCTCGTTGATGCGCACCTCGCGGGAGAGGCGTTGGTATTCGGTTTCCTCCTCGGGCAGTTGGCGGATCTGATATTCGACGGCGGCGATCTTCGCCTTGGTGTCCACCACCTCGGGGTGCTGGGCGGTGTATTTTTTCTGCAGGTCGTCCAGTTGGGACTGGAACGTGACGAGCTGGTTGGTGAGGTAGTTGCCGACGCCGCGCGCGCCGGATTTCTCCGAATAGAATTTCAGGGAGTCTTCCGCGTCATGAAGTTTCTTTTCGGCCTTTTGGAGTTCCTGTAAGGTGAACTCCTTCGTTTCCCGGGCTTTCAGGCTGCGGTCCTCGATGCCTTTTTCGATATAGGCCTGCGCCACGGCGTTGGTGATGGCGGCGGCTTTCCGCGGGTCGTCGGATTGGATGGAGACCTGCAGGAGGTTCGATTCGCCCAGGCGTTCCGAAGAGATCCGCATTTGGAGGTTGTTGGCGATGCGGAGGGCCTCGTCTTTGGGAGTGGCGTCGGTCGTCCAGCCCAGAAGACGCGCCGCCCGCCCCGCCACCGAGGAACTGCGGATGCTCTTCACTTCCGTGTTCATCAAAGTCCATGTGTCCCATTGGACTTGTCCGCCCATCCCCGGGATGCTGGGAGAGGCCTCGATTTTCAAGACGGCCTGCGCCTTATACACGGGGGTCTGTATTTCGGTGAAGATGAAGGTGGCGGTCATGGTGAGCAGCCAGATGACGAGGAAGAGGCCTTGTCGTCGGCGGAGGATGCGCCAGTAATCCTGCAGGGTCAGTTCGGGGTTCAGGGCCATGGCGTCGTCACCCGGTGGCGATGACCAGTGCCACGATCAGCGTGGCCAGGTAGATCCACGGCGACAATACCGTCATCACGGCGGAGGTGCCGCTGTAGATGGATTTTTGCGGGATGAGCACGATGTCCCCCGCCTTGAGGGACACGTCTTCTTCCGGACGCCCGCGCATGATCCGTTCCAGGTTCACGGAGACCACCTTGCGCGACGGCAAGGTCTGGCGGAAGATTTTGACATGTTTCGTCTTGGCGCCTATCCCGAGCCCGCCCGCCTCGGAGACCAGTTCGAGCAACGTGTAGCCTTCCCGGTAAAGGTAGTTCCCCGGCTTGGAAATCTGGCCGATGACGAAGACGTTGTTCCCTCCCCGCCCCACCTCGATGATGTCCCCCGCTTCCAGGAGGAAGTCGCGGGAGAGGTCTCCCAGGGAGAGGATTTCCTGCGCGTTGACGGTGAAGGATTTTTGTTGAGCGTCGCGTCCGCGGTAGATCTTGATGGCGGTGCGGTCCGCGTCTTCGGTGAACCCGCCGGCCTGGGAGATGGCGCCGAGCAGGCGGAGCTCGGATTTGTAGGGGATCGGGCCCGGCCGCGTCACTTTCCCCATCATGAACACGTTGCGGTTGGAGAATTGTTTGATGGTGACCGACACGTTCGGTTTGGCCACATAGGGTCGGAGGTCCTGCGCAAGTTTCTTTTCCAGCTGGTTCGCCGTCAGGTCTTTCGCGGTGACCGCGCCGAGGAGAGGAAAGATGACGGTGCCGTCCGGCTGGACGATGGTTTCCCGGCTGAGTTCTTTGGCCGGGGAGATCTGGATGTTGAGGACGTCTCCGGGTTGAATGACGTAGGAGGCGTCCGTGTTTTCGGAGCCGTCGCCGATGGCGGGCAGCGCGGTGAGCGACTCATCCCGCGCCTCCACGATGATTTCGTTTCCCGTCCGGACGACCCGGTAAGGGACGTCTTTCCGCATGTCGATGCGGACGCGCACGGTGGCGTCGTCGGTGTTGGCGGTGACGACCGAGAGGAAGGGGCCGCTGCCCCAGCGCATGTCGCGGGTCACCGGACTGAGGCGGTTCTCCGTGTTGGGGAGGTCCAGCATCAGGACGGGTTGTCCCGGTTTCTGGGGGTCGTCCACGCGCAGCGCTTTGGGGACGACGGGCCGGGAAAGTTTCAGGACGATCTTCAGGGTGTCCCCGTCCTCCTCCAGTTGGATCTGGTTCAGGGAGGAAGGCCCCTTGTCGACGGTTTTCACCGCGCCGCCGGCGGCTTCTGTTTTGGCGGGGGCCGGCGATTCGGCCCGACGTTTTATTTTGTTCCAGTGGGCGATTTCATGTTCCAGGGCGGCCAGGTTCAGGTGGGTGTCCTGGTATTTCTGTTGGAGACGGTAGAGGATGTAAAGGCGGTCGTTGGCGTCGAGTTTCTTTTCGGCGGCGCTGCGCCGGTAATAGGACAGGTCGGTCTCAAGGTCGGCGGTGGAGAGGGCCGCCAGGAGAGACACCGAGAGCAGATGGAGGAGAAACAGGAATCCGGCCGAACGGCGTAAGGTGAGCATCAGGAGATGGACCGGTCGCGCCGAAAGGGTCACGGAGGGATTATTTTTCGATGGGTTTTACGGTCAGCAAGGAGCGGCCTTCCGGAGCGGTCCGAGGGTTGTTCGGATCGCGGATGGCCCTGCCGTCAACGACATAGTTATAGGTGTAATCTCCGGGTTCCAGTGAAAACGAGGTGGACCAGGTGTGGTTGGGTCCTTTCTTCAAAAGTTGGGGCGTCCAGTTGTTGAAGCTCCCGATGACCTCCACGCGGGAAGGTTTCGAGTTCCGGTAAGAGAAGAGGATGTTCCGTTTTTGGGCCGAGGGGGCGGGCGCGGGCGTTTTTTCCGTCGGGATGGGGGCCGGGACCGCCGCGTTTGAGGCTTTTTGGGGCGCCGTCGCGGCCGCCGCCGTCGAGGCCACCGCCGGCAACCGGGTCTTCAGAAAATGATAACGATCCTGCATCACGAAAGCGGCGCCGAGCATGACGAACATGTCCGCCAGAACAATGGAGATGAGCGTGCGACGGTCCCGGATCATGAGGGTTTGGCGATCTCGGTGTCGGCGGTGAAGCCTTCGAGGATCTTTTGCAGGGTCGCCACTTTCTGGGAAATGGCGGTGAGGTCCTGTGTGCCTTTTTCGGGAGGCGCCGGGGAGTCGGCGATGAAGAGCTTTATCTTATTGATCTCTTCTTCCACTTCCGCCAGGCGTTTCATGAGAGGGTCCAGGTTGGCCGCCGGCAGGGCGGTTGCGGATTTATCCGTGGCCCGAGAGGCGGCCGGCGTCGTTTCGACCTGGGCGATGCGTTTGGAGAGTTCCGCGAACCGTTCTTCCAGGACGCTGTACATCACCGCGGCGTCGTTTTCCATCGGATGGGTCCCGGCCGCCGGTTTGGAGGCCGACGACACAAGGCTCGGTTCGGGCAGCGGCCCCCCCATCCCGGAAACCACCATCGCCGGGTTGGCCGCGTCGCGGCCTCCGCCGCTTTGGCGTGGCCGCACGCCCGCCATGCGCAGTTGGCCGATGGCCCAGACCAAGACACCCGCTCCGGTCAGGAAAACAAGGAGCGCCACCACAAATATCGGGTCTTTGATCAAATGTATGCCGAATTCCACGCTAAAACTTTAACGGAAATAGGTTGAATTGTCAATGGGATTTGAGTGGAGGCGGGACGAGAGAGGGAAGCCTTTTTTCGATGAACGGGGGAGCGGGCTATTGTAACAATCTGTATGAGGAGGGAGGGGGTCACGGCGTTTTCTTTGAAGCGACGTGATAAACGGCGTACGCCTCGATCCCGTCCGGATCCACAAAGGTCATGGCCAACCGGGCGTCCCGCCCTTCTTCCCGAACGATGCGAAGAAAATCGTTGAAGAACGGGACCCACGGGTTTTGGCCTTTCCCACGGAAAAGATAATAGCCGCTCGCGTCCCGGCGGAGGTAATTCCGGAATTCTTCCCGTTGGCCGTCGAGGTCCGGAGAGCGATAGGCCGCCGCGAAGACTTCTTTTATGCGGATGTCCCCCCCGCTGAGATAGATGAACGAATCCATCAGCCCTGTGTCGGCCAGCCCCAGGGTCCGGAGGTCCTTGTCCCGGCACCACGCCACCACCCGTCCCAGGGTGTTCCATTTGACGTCGCTGCCGCCGTGCAGCTGCCGATGGGCTTCCCGGTGGTGGACGCGGACATAACCGTTGTATCCGGACCACGCGACGAGGAATCCTCCCACCAGCCACAGCGGGAATTTCAGCGTTTTCGGAAGCGAAAAGGCGAACACCGAGGCCGCCGTGAGGCAGATGAACGGGAACAGGATCAGCAGGTGATGCGGGTCCAGGCTCGTCGGCGAAAAGGGCGTCTGGAGGAAGACGAGGACGATGAGGGCCGCGGGGAGGACGAAACGTTTTTTGTGCGCGTCTTTGGAAAGGGCCGCGTAGAGGCCGACGCCGATCAGCGCGGTCCCGAACAGGATGGGGAGGGCAAGGTCCGGGGCGTCCGGCCGGGAAAAAAAGGTGCCGTTGAGCAGGGATTTCAGATGGATCAGGCGTTTGCCCAGGTTCGTGGCGTAGGCGAGGTTCATCACGGGCCGCGTCTCGGAGGTGTAAAGCATGTTCTGAAGGAAAAACCGGAACATGTAGAATTTCCCGGTCAGGTTGGCGACGACGATGGGCAGGACGCCGACGAGGAAGACGCCCAGCGAACCCCAGAAGGCGCCGGTCGCCAACACGCGCGCCCGCCAGGATTTCCTTTCCACCGTTCCGAAGACGACGGCGATCGCCGCCACATACCACCAGAAGAAGCAGCGGCATCCCGACCCGATACCCAAAAAGAAAAATCCGGCCATCCGCCAGGGCGTGCGACGGGTGGTCCGCCATTTCAGGAAGGCGCCCAGCGCGGCCAGGGCCCAGAAAAGGAGAATGGATCCGGAATACAGGCCCAGCCGGACGGCCGCGATGTGGCTGGTGGAGGCCGCGAACAGGATCAGACCGGCGGTGGCGCTCACCCGGCTTTGGTAAAGTCGGCGGGCGATGCCGTAAAACAAAGGGAGGCTCAGGGCGGACCAGAAAAAGGGAGAGAGATGCAGCGCGGCGGCGGTGTTCCCCAGCAGGTAGATCCACGGGAGGGTGAGATAGATTTCGTTCGGGCCGTGTTGAGGACGCAACGTCAGGGAGAACGAGCGGCCGAAGAAGCGGAGGAACGCATCCCCGCTGTCCACCGGCAGTCCGTGGGTGACCCCCAGGGCGTAACGCCCGAGGAAGCCGATGTCGCAATAGACGCCCTGCGTCCAGAGACCGTCGAGGATCCAGTAGGAAAAATACAGAAGACATCCCGTCACGACCCCGATGTCGTACAGACGGCCCCAGG
>JAKLDV010000138.1 GCA_022703335.1 Elusimicrobiota bacterium | reverse complement strand
CTCGTCAAATGGGCGAAGATGAAGGGGCTGGCCCTCCTGGGCAGCGGCGACTGTACCCATCCCCAATGGATGGTGGAACTGAAGAAATTTTTGAAACCCGCCTCCGGACGGGGCATCTACGAATACGACGACGTGAAATTCCTCCTGACCGGGGAGGTGTCCTGCCAGTACACCCGCGCCGGAAGGACCTATCGCATCCACCACATCGTCTTCGTCCCGAATTTTTCCACCGCGGACCGGCTCAACGATTCCCTGGCCCGGCACGGCGACCTGGAGACGGAGGCGCGGCCCACCGTCAGTCTCACGGCGGAGGATTTCGTGAAGGCGGTGTTGGACGTCTCTCCCGAATGTCTGGTGGTGCCGGCCCACCCGTGGGGGCTGCAGTATTCGCTCTTTTCTCAGCAGACCGGTTACGAGCAACTCGCGGACGCCTATGGCGGCCAGGCGGACAACGTCCGCGTGATGGAGACGGGGCTCAGCTGCGATCCGGCGGATGTGCGGCGTTTCGCCCAGGCGGACGGCCGCACCCTCATCTCCAACTCCGACGCCACGCACCCGTTCCACCTCGGCCGCGAGGCGAATATCTTCGACTGCCCCATCGACTATAAGGACATCGCGGCCGTTTTGCTGAAGAACGACCGCGCGCGGTTCCTGGGCACCGTGGAGCTCTTTCCGGAGGCGGACCGTTTCTATTGGAAAGGTCACAAGGCCTGCCAGAAGCGCGCCGCCTCCCGGCGAGAGGCCGACGAGAAATGTCCCGCCTGCGGCAAACCGTTCGCCCCGGCCGAGGCGGACCGCATGGACGACCTCGCCGACCGGACCAGGGAGCAGGCCGCGCCCCAGGCGGAACCGTTCCACCGGGTGGTGCCGCTGCACGAGATCATCGCCGAGGTGCTGGGGTTCCAGCCGGATGCGGAAACCGTGCAGAAACAATACCACCAGATCACCACGCAGATGGGGCCGGAACTGGAGATCCTTTTGAACTGGCCCGAGGACCGGCTCCGCAAACAGCTGCCGCTGCGCGTGGCGGAGAGCGTCTTGGCCGTCCGCCGCGGCGAGGTGACGTTCGAGCCGGGCTACGACGGAGTGCCCGGCAAGGCGCGCATTAAATTGCCCGAGGGGTTGACGCAGGAAACGGGCCAGTTGAAGCTTTTTTGAAAGTTTGAGGCGGCGATGCTCGTCGGCGCGGTGATCCTGGCGGCGGGCCATTCGGAGCGCATGGGCCGCCCCAAGGCGCTCCTGGAATGGGAAGGCGACACGTTCCTCGGAACCATCGGCCGGCGCCTGCGCCGGGCCGGGGTGTCCGAAGTGAGCGTGGTGTTGGGCCGTGACGCGGAAACGATTCTGAAGGGCTGGCGCCGGGCCAACGAACGCGTGCTGATCAACCGCCGTCCGGAGGACGGACAGATTTCGTCTTTGAAACTGGCGTTGCGGGAGCTTGCCGTCGACCCCGCGCCGGAAGCCGTGCTGGTGTGTCTGGCCGACACGCCCCTGGTGCGCGTGGAGACGTATGCGCGGCTGATCTCGGCCTGGGCCGGTTCTCAAGGTTGCCTGGTGGTGCCGCGGTTCAACGGAAAAAGGGGGCACCCCCTGGTGTTGGACCACCGGTTTTGGCACGAGACGCAGTTGGCGCCGCTGGAGCAGGGGCTGCATTGGGTGACGCACCGGCATCCGGAATCCCTGCGGGACGTGGACGTGGACGACGGCGGCGTGACGGCGGACATCGACACGCCCGGGGACTATCAAAAGGCGTTGTCGCCCGCCGGGCGATGACGCGGGCCGGGCGGCGGAATTTTCGTAACGAGAAGGACGGGGCGGCGCTGCGGTAAGCTTGAGAACGAGGCGGGGGCGGGAACCATGGGAACAGAAAGCATGGAGAAGATTCTTCTGGAGAACAAAAAGGACATCCTCACCGGGATGACGTTCGCCATCAAGGAGTTGCGCGGAAGCTACGAACGCCGGCCCATCGAGGAGATCTACGGGCACAACGAGATCTATTTCAAGGCGCACGCCGCGAACCTGTTGAGCGGGGATTTTCAGCCGCTGGTGGATTTCGCCGACATGATCACGCGCAAACGGGCCCTGGACCGGTTCCGCCTGCACGAACTGCTCCGCGCCAGCTTCAGTTTTAAGAAGGTGCTCTACCCGCTCCTGGTACAGCAATGCTGGGAGGATCGGAACGAACTGGTGAAGTCCATCGTGGCGCTGGACCGGTCCGTGGACCGTTTCGTCGTGAACCTGTCTCAGGCGTTCGTCCATTACGCCAAGGATTACCTGGCCCGCGATCCGCTGGAGTTCCCGGTGTGGCTGGAGAACGTCTGGCGCCGGGTGTCGTCGGAAGAGACGAATTAGGATTTAAAGAAGTCCCATTGATCGAAACCTTCAAGGAGGAGACAAGGAAATGAAAACGATGCTGCGAGGCAAGGATTGGATTGAAACGGCGGACTGGAGCGTGGAGGAGCTTGAGACGGTTCTGGACGTGGCGGCGGATTTGAAACGGCGCTTTTCTTTGAACGAAGCCCACCGGATCCTGCAGGACAAGACCCTGTTCATGATGTTTTTCGAACAGTCGACGCGCACCCGGAATTCCACCGAGGCGGGCATGACCCAGCTGGGCGGCCACGCGCACGATTTGACGCCCGACAAGATGCAGATCTCCCACGGCGAAACGCCCAAGGACACGGGCATGGTGCTCTCCCGCTACGGCCACGGCATCGCCATCCGCAACTGCTTTTACAAGGTCGGCAACAAGTATATCCGCGAGGTCGCCAATTACGCCAGCGTGCCGGTGATCAGCCTTCAGTGCGACGTGGACCATCCCTGCCAGACCATCGCCGACCTCATGACCATCCGGGAAAAGTTCGGGACCAACCTGCGCGGCCTGAAAGTCGCGGCCTCCTGGACGTACGCACCGGCCTACGCGAGGCCCTTGTCCGTCACCCAGGGGCTCATTACGCTCCTTCCCCGCTTTGGCGTGGACGTGACCTTGGCTCACCCCAAGGAGTTTTATTTCATGCCGCACGTCATGGAAAAGGCCCGGGCTTTCGCGAAACAGCACGGCACCAAATTCGAAGTCGTCAACGAGATGGACGATTCCTTTAAAGACGCGGTCGTCTGCTACCCGAAGTCCTGGGGTTGCCACCAGTATCTCGACGACCAGAAGGTGCCCGAGGCGGAACGGAAGAACGTTGGGATGGACCTTCTCGGTAAATACAAAAGTTGGGTCTGCAGCGAGAAGCGCATGAAGCTCGCCAAAAAGGAAGCCGTCTACATGCACCCTCTGCCGGCCGACCGCGGTTCCGAGGTGGAAGACGCCGTGATCGACGGTCCGCAGTCCATCGTTTTCGACCAGGCGGAGAACCGTCTCCACACGGTGAAGGCCATCCAGGCCCTCACCATGGGCGGCCGCCCGTAGGAAGAGGAACGGGAACAACCGGCGGCCCCATGGCCGAAAAAAAGAAATCGCTGTTGTTGGCCGCGCTGGCGGCGGTGGGGGCGCTGATCGTTTCGGCGGCGGTGTTGTACGGCCTCGAACGGTCGGCCCGAACCCGCATCGTCGACGCGCTCATCTACCGCGACAGCGAGCTCCCGGCCCTGCGGTTCGAGCCGATCCCGGGCGCTCGGGGAGAATTGGAAGGGGTTCCGGTGCATTTGAACGGCCGAGGGCTGCGCGACAGGGAGATCCCTGTCGCGCGCCCTCCGGCCGTGAAAAAACGCATCGTCGTGTTGGGGGATTCCATCACCTTCGCGCGGGGCGTCCCGCCGGAGTCCGCTTTCCCGAAGAAATGGGAGCAGTTCCTGGGCCCTTCCTATGAAGTGATCAACGCCGGCGTGTGCGCCTACAACGGCGAACAGGAACTGGCGTTTTTCGACGTCCGTTTGGCGGACTTGAAACCGGACCTGGTCGTGCTGGCGCTGACGCCGGACGATTTCGAGGATGTGCCGCCCACGCGGTTCCATTTTCCGCGGCTCAAGAATTTCCTGCGGGAACGTTCGGCCTTCGCGCGTTCCTTGATGGAACGGTCCTATCGGAAACGGTTTGCCCGGTCGACGGTGCCGTCCGGACTGGCGTACGCGGCCTCTCCGGTCCGTGCGCCGAAAAGCGGCGCCCGAAAGGTGGCCGGCGAAAAGCCGGTCGACGTCCGAGACGCCATCCTGGCCCGCGCCCGCGGTCTCCTGGAAAAAGCCGGAAAACTGGCCGAGACCCGGCAACTTCGTCTGGTTGTCCTCTATGTGCCGCGGCTCGACCGGATCAACACCGACCCGGCCGACGTCGAGCGCCGGGAGGCCCTCCGCCGGAGTTCGGCGGAACTCCGGCGGCCGTTCTGGGACGCCTTTGACGCGCTCACCGCCGGCCTCATCACGGAGAACCTTTTGGATCTGCAAAACCCGTATTTGAGCGAGAAAGGGCACGCGACGTTGGCACAATTCATCGCCGACCGCGCCCGGAGGGAAGGGATATTATGAGCAAGACAATCGTGATCGCCATCGGGGGCAACTCCCTGATCCGCGACGCACAACATCAGACCGTTAAGGACCAATACGACGCTGTTTGTGAGACGGCGCGGCACATGGTGGATTTGGTGGAGAAGGGCCACCGGCTCATCATCACCCACGGCAACGGACCCCAGGTGGGATTCATCCTCCTGCGTTCCGAATATTCCCGGGGGTTCTTGCACGAGGTCCCGATCGATTCCATCGTGGCGGATACCCAGGGGGCCATCGGCTACCAGATCCAACAGGCCATCGAGAACGAGATGTGGCGGCGGCAGGTCCGCCGGCAGGTGGTCACGGTGGTCACCCAGGTGCTGGTGAACTCCGACGACCCGGCTTTCCAGAAACCGACGAAACCCATCGGGCCTTTTTATAAAAAGGAACAGGCGGAGGAACGGATCAAGAAGGACGGTTGGAACATGGTGGAAGACGCCGGCCGCGGCTGGCGGCGCGTCATCGCCTCGCCCAAACCGGTCCGCATCATCGAGAGCCACGCCGTCAAGTTGTTGGTGAAGGAGGGGGTCATCGTGATCTCGGCCGGCGGCGGCGGGATCCCCGTCATTCGCGACAAGGACGGCATCCTCCGCGGAACCGCCGCGGTGATCGACAAGGACTACGCCTCGGCCCTGTTGGCCAAAGAGATCGGCGCCGATCTCTTCGTGATCTCCACCGGCGTGGAACAGGTGTGTCTCAATTTCAAAAAACCGGATCAGAAAAACCTCTCCCGCCTCACAAAAGAGGAGGCCAAACGGTACCTGGCCGAGGGGCATTTCGCCGCCGGCTCCATGAAACCGAAGATCGAGGCGTGTCTGCAGTTCCTTGAGTCCGGAGGGAAAGAGGCGTTGATCACCTCCCCCGAAAAGATCAAGGAAGCCTTGGACGGCAAGACGGGGACGCTCATCGTCGCCTAGGGCCGGCGCCGGGCGGAGAACCTATGAAATCGCGGATCCTGGGATTCGAATGTCTTTCCTGCGGCGAACAAGCCGACTGGGGCCGGATCCGCTATCGCTGCGCCAAATGCGGTTCCAACCTCAACGTCGTCTACGATTACGCGGCGTTGAAAAAGAAGATGTCTCCGCGCCGCTGGAGCGAACGTCCGGCGGACCTGCTCCGTTATCGGGAACTTCTGCCGCTGGAAAAAGAGGCGACGTTGCCGCTGTCCGTCGGAGGAACGCCGTTGTTTCAATCGGGGCCGCTGAGTGAAAAGATCGGGCACAAGGCGCTCTACTTGAAAGACGAGACGCGGAACCCGTCCGCCTCCTTCAAAGACCGCGCCAGCAGCGTGGTCCTTCTGCGGGCCCGGGAGGAGCGGGCGGCGGTGGTGGCCGCCGCGTCCACGGGGAACGCCGGGTCGTCCCTGGCCTGCCTGGCGGCGGCCGGCGGCCAGGCCAGCGTCATTTTCATCCCGAAGACGGCGCCCAAACCGAAGGTGGCGCAGTTGCAGGTGTTCGGCGCGCGTGTCCTGGCGGTCAACGGAAATTACGACGCGGCCTTCGACCTCTGTGCCGAGGTGTGTGAGAAGTCCGGCTGGTACAACCGCAACACCGGCCTCAACCCGTTCACGCGCGAAGGCAAAAAGACCGTGTCGTTCGAGATCTTCGAACAGCTGGGCGGCCGCCGGCCGGACTGGGTCCTCGTGCCCACCGGCGACGGCAACATCATTTCGGGCGTGTGGAAAGGGTTCCGGGACCTTCTGTCGTTGGGCTGGATCGACCGGCTTCCGCGTTTGGCGGCGGTGCAGGCGGAAGGATCGAACGCTGTGGCGCGGGCCTGGCGGACGCGTCAACCGGAGGGGCCGGGGAAGAAATGGGTTTACTCCGTGGAAAAAATA
>JAKLDV010000137.1 GCA_022703335.1 Elusimicrobiota bacterium | reverse complement strand
CGGCCTGAAAGTTGTTGAAGCCGTCGTCGGCGGTGACCAGTTCCATGGTGGCCCCATCGGCTTTGAGCATCCACTTCTTATAATCAGTGCCCGCATCGGTGTCCTCGATGACAAGCTGATCGTTGGTCGATGCGATATGGAGTTTGCGGTCTGGAGCGGAGGTCCCTATACCCACCTGGTCGCCGACATTGCTCAGTTCCACCTCGCTGTTGCCGCTGTCCCGGCTCCACCCGCCCGACCCCGTCACCTGGGCATCCACATAGGCCTTGGAGGCCGCGGCATCCGCCTGCGGCGGCGGGTTGGGAAGACCGAGGAGGGTGGCCCCGCTGAAGGTTTTGGTGGCGGTGATGGTCTGCGGCGTGCCCGTGCTGAGGAAGATGGTTTCCACACTGGCCACGTTCAAATCGCCGATGGCCACGCTGCCGTTCACGATCTCGTTGGCGCCCACGCTGTTGGTGGCCACCGCCAGAGCGTACGGAGCCGCGGTGAGGCGTTCGCGCGGCGAGAGGGTTTCCCCCGCCACAACGATTTCGAGCCAGCGGTCAGTGCCCCCCTGAAAAACGGTCTTGGGGATGGCCCCCCCGGAAACCGCGGTATTGGAACCGATCTGCACGTTGAACACCCCATTGTCCACGGGAACCGTCAAAGAACCGTACGTATAGAGCAGGGTTCCCCCGGTGGAGGCGTCATAAATGCGGAACTCCATGGTCGGGGTGGCCGTGATCGGCGATCCGTCCTGGTTGGTCAATTTGCCCTGGTAATTGAGAACGCCCGGGGCATCCGCCCAGGCGCCGGTGGCAAGTTGCGCAATAAGAACAGAGACTACTAGTAACCTCGCGAAAAAATAAAAAGAAGCGCCGGTTTGGCGCGTCGAGTTCGTGACAACTTTCACGAAGGAGGGCGCACTCCACCCGTCGCCGAACGGGAAGCGCGCACTCGAAAGAGACGTTCCGTCCACGGACTGAACCAACCGACGGAACAGCGTCGAGACTTCCGACCACCAACGATGAACGATCTCTTTCAATTTCATGGCGATACCCTCCTGCGATTTAGATGCATGTTCGGCGAATGATGAAAATCCGATGACACTTTCCGAAAACCGAACGTTTCGGACGGCGGTGAGACAAAAAAAACGGGACAAGGGCGATGAAGCCCCTTCCCGTTTGCGATTTTTTCCTCGTGAATCAGACTCGGCTTCTTCTTCACGATGAACTCCTTGGCTACCGAATGTTTTTAAGATTCCCCTTCTAAACGGCCCGGACCGTCATGGTGATGTTGAGCAATTCCTCAACGGCCTTGAGCAACTCCCGCGTGTCCAGCGGCTTGGTCAACAGTTTGTCCGCCCCCGCGTCCAGAATCTTGCGGGTGTTCTCCGGCGTGTCGTAGCCGGTGACGGCCAGGATTTTCGCCCCCAGCAGCATCTGGTCCGCGCGGATCTGGCGGCACACATGGAAACCGTCCAGGCCGGGAAGCATCAGGTCCAGAATGACCAGGTCCGGAATGAAATCCGCCAGGATCCGTCCGGCGGAGAACCCGTCGTGCACGATGCGGATGTCGAAAGGATGGCGGTCCTTCAACGCGTCGTTAACGAGCTCGCACACCTCTTGTTCGTCGTCGACAACCAGGATGCGCTTCTTCCCTTTGCCGGTCAATTCCGCCTTGATGTCCGGCAGGGAGAGCCCGCGGGCGGCCAACCGTTTGATGCGGGCCAACTGGGTCAAGGTTTCTTGTTCGTGATAGAGTCGATGACCTCCGTCGGTGGTGGCGGCATACTGCAAAAGGCCGAGGTCGGTGTAATGGCGGATGGTGGAGGGCAACACGCTCCCTTTTTCCGCAATCTCACTGATTTTGAGGAGGCCTGCTTCTTTCGACATCTTTTTTGTCCTTTCGGAACCGTCACTTATTACTACAAGAGAATCCTGAAAAAAAACACCTGCCCTCTTCAAGCGCTTTAATTGGCTTTGAATTTTTTCCCATTTGGACCGATTTGTCAACGGGAAAAAACCCTTTTTTCATGAAAAAGAACGCGCACTCATAACCATCAACCGTGCTGCGAACTTCATGTTTTAAACAATAAAAAATGCGGAACTTTACGGTTCCGCTTTAAAGTTAACCCCTTAAACGCCTTTTGTCAAGGGTTTTTTTATTCATCCCCCCGGATGTGCGATTGTGCGTTATTTTCGATATTTCACCCCCCCCTCGTTCCATACCAATCCTCGGTTTAAGCATATCGGGTGGTGACTATCCCTTGGTTGCACGTATCTTCTCGACCCCCTTTCCCTTCCTACAAACAGGGATCATCCCTAGCGGCAGGGGGGCGCTCGAAGAATAACTGTATTGCTCGAGCGGAGCGAAGTCGATCCCAACCTTGCCTGGAAAGAATTAACGCGGGATCGTCCCTCTTCAGACAGTGGTTGGGACGAGAACCGAGAAGGCTAAAATCGGGTTCCTTGTTGTCCAGGAATGCTCGCCCATAGGGTTCTCTTCGAACGGTTCCATCGGGCTTTCAGATTCCCCGAAAAACAATTCCCGGTGAACGTGCGCGGAAGGAGCGGCGGCGCGTGGCGCCGTCGAGAGTGTCTTCAGGGGCGGACTTGGTTCAACAGCTCGACCAATTCCGAAAGGGTTTCCACTTGATAGGCCCTGTGACGGAACGTCGCCGCTTGGGGAAAATTTTTGATGTAGGCTCCCATCACTTTCCGCAATCGCACGATGCCGAGTTTCTCTCCGAAATACGCCACGTTCATCCGCGCATGTTCCAACAGCAGATCAAAAACCCCGCGCTCGGAAAATGGTTTGGCTTTCTCCCCCTCCCACAATTCCCGGAATATCAAAGGGTTTCCCATGGCGGCCTGGCCCACCATCACGCCGACGCATCCGGTCTCGATCATCCGTCGGGCGTCGGCGGCGGTTTGCACCCCGCCGTTGCCCAGCACGGGAATCCTCACTTCGGCGGCCACGTCGTGCAACGCCTCCAAGTCGGGCGGGCCGGAATGACCGGCGTCTTTCCAGCGCGCGTGGACGGTCACGGCGGCCACCCCGCAGGATTCCGCCAAGCGCGCCAGCCGGACGGCGTCGTTGCGGCCCCGCCGCGCGCCGAGACGGAACTTGGCGGTGACGGGAACGTTCACCGCCGACACCATCTTTTCAAGACATCGCGCCAGGTTCTTCTCGTCCTTGGTCAGGGCCAGCCCCGCCCCCGTACGCATCACCTTGGGCACGGGACAGCCGCAGTTCAAGTCCACGATGTCCGCCCCGGCCGCGGCCGCCATCTTCGCCGCCTTCGCCAGGCGATCCGGGTCGGAACCGAACACCTGCAGACTGAGCGGATGCTCGTCGGGAAACACCTCCAGCATGCGTTGAGAGCGCTTGTCCTTGAAATGCAGGGCGTTGGCGGACACCATTTCGGCGCACACCAGGGACGCCCCGTTGCGGCGGCAGAGACGGCGAAACGGAGGATCGCTGACCCCCGCCATGGGAGCCAACACGAACGGCCCGTCGAGGAGCACCGGACCGAGGCGCACGGGAGGGACAGCGGAAGGTTTCAAGGACAGGTCAGTGGCAGTGCCAGTCCTGGATGCAGAGCGTCGAATCCACGACCAGCGCGTGAGGCATGAACTTCTTGTGGGGCGATTTCTGATATTTGTAGTATCCGGCCACGGCGATCATCACGGCGTTGTCCGTGCAGAGCAGCGGGGAAGCCATGTGGATCTTCTGTTTTTTGGCGCGGTTCAAGAAAGCGGTCCGCAACGCCGAGTTGGCGGCCACGCCGCCCGTCACCACGATGTTCTTCAGACCCAGATGTTCGGCGGCGGCCAGGGTTTTTCCGACCAGAACGTCGATCACCGCGGCCTGAAAACTGGCGCAGACGTCGGCTACTTTTTTCTTGGACTCCTTCACGCCGGGGTTCTTTTCGAGATGGTAGATCACCGCGGTCTTCAAGCCGGAGAAGGAGAAGTCCCAGCCGGATCCGAGGAACGGCCGGGGAAAGGGGATGGCCGTGGCGCGGCCCTTGGCCGCCAAGCGGTCGATGATGGGGCCGCCGGGATATCCCAGCTCGAGGGCTTTCGCCACCTTGTCGAAGGCCTCGCCGGCGGCGTCGTCACGCGTGCGGCCGAGCACCACGAACTGTCCGTAGTTCTTCACGTGCACCAGTTCCGTGTGTCCGCCCGAGGTCACCAACGCCAGAAACGGCGGATGCAGATCGGGGTTGGCCGGCAAAACGGAGAGCACGTGGCCTTCCAAATGGTTCACCCCCACCAGCGGTTTCTGGTAGGCCCAGGCGAACATCTCGGCGGCGATCTTTCCGATGAGCAACGATCCCACCAGGCCGGGTCCCATGGTGGCCGCAATCACGTCCACCGGCAAGGTTTTCGGGAAAGGGAACTGGCCCCGCCCGCCGAACCCCTTGAGGGCCTCCTGCACCACGGTCTGGATGTTGCCCACATGCGCCCGGCTGGCCAGTTCGGGCACCACGCCCGAGTAGGGTTGATGGATCGCCACCTGAGAGGCGATCACGTTCGATAAAATCCGCCGACCGCCTTCCACCACCGCCGCCGCGGTCTCGTCGCAGGAGGTTTCTATTCCCAAAACGCGCAGGTCTTTTGAATCCGTCATCTCGGCCGCCCCTCCGGGTGATTTGTCGCGCTATTACAAAACGTCATTGTAGCAATTTTCGACGATGCGGGGAGCGTGAAAAGCCGCGGCGGGCCCGGCGGCGGAATCAACTCTCAACCGCCGACCTTGGCACCGCGAGCGGCATTTGTTTTCCGCGCCCACGCTTTTAGAAACTCCGGCTGCTTTTTTTCCTGGGCCTCCAACAAGAATATATTCTCCTGGCAGAAACAATGCCGGGCGGGACACGGCGCCGGCGCCGGCAGAAGTTCAAAGTCGTCGCCGAAGAGGTTCCCCAGCCTCGCCTCCGCCTCCATGCCCGGGCCCGTTCCGCCGCATCGAAAGACCTCCCCATCCGCCTTCACGTTGGCGTAAAACCAGCCCGCGCAACAGGGCTTCCCTTTCAGGGAGGGCTGTTCCACGGGAGCCACCGGTTGGCCCTCCCCCGCGGGACGGGTCCCGGGTTCCAGATCAAGCAAAGCCCTTTCCTCGACGCTGAAACTTTCCGGATAGCTTTTCCCCTGGTATTTCCCCTGAAAAACCTGAAACGTGATCGGGATCCCCTCCTTGGCTAGGAGTTCCCGGATCCGTGTCATCTGCGGAATGTGCGGCGGATAGGAAACCATGGCGGCCGACGGAGTAAAACCGAGACTTCTCAAATACAAAAGTTTCTTCAAGAAAAGATCCGGCGCGGCGAACTCGGGGTGGAAACTGGCGTTGAGATAGATCGCCGAGGCGTCCCACCGGGCGGTCATTTTTTTCAACTCTTCCAGACTGCTGGACAGATTGGTGGCGACATAAAGGTAATGGTGTTTCGAAAGTTCCGCAAAAAGATCGCCGACGCCGGGATAAAGGAGGGGTTCCCCGCCAAGCACATGCAGCCGGCAGCGCCCGTATTTTTCATTCATGCGGCTCCACGGCCTCAGCCACGCCTGCCACGGGATGGGATGGTCTTTTTTGTCGAAATATTGCCACTGATCTGCCTGCTCCCACCAGCAATAACTGCATCGGTAATTGCAGAGGTTATGCAAATCCCAGGTAAAAGACGGCCCCCCATCAAACGCTTCCTTCCACCACGGCTGGAACGGCGGTTCGCTTTTCCCTTCGGTTCCCATAAGCAGTCGACTTCCCTCGTCTTTCGTGATCTTAAACCGCGTTGGCTCGGGATTGCTTCTCTTTTTCAACCGGCCAAAGCTCCCGTCCCCATCGATCAAGACCCCAACGGCGCCGATCGTGCACGCATCCCCTTAGTGGAAGCGTGCGCCGATGACACCGTCGGAAGATAGACGGAAACTCCGACCGACGCCGCAAAAACGGCGCCCACGGCGAAACGATTTTTCGACTTTCCAAACGAATGGGGATCGGGCCGGCGGCTCAGATATGAAAAACCAGTTTCTGGAAAACGACGTCCTCGGAGGCGCCCAGTTCCAGTATCCATTTCTTGTCGGTCTTGTCGTTCCGAACAAGCCGGTAGCCTTTCTTTGGAAGGACGGACCCGAGCTGTTTCAGGAAACGGGCCGAGTTGAAACCGGCGGGATAGTCCATTTCCAGCGTGTCTTCCAGCCAACGGATCCCGTCCATTTCTCTTTCCTGATTGAAGGACTTCAGCACCTGGCCGTCCTGCAGGCCGTTGGCCGCCAAAAGATCGCGGGTCGTCCTCTGGAGCCAGGCGGAATCTTTCACAAAATCCCCGGAGAGCCCGGCCTTGCGGGACGGAAGGAGCCGCCGCAGGAG
>JAKLDV010000136.1 GCA_022703335.1 Elusimicrobiota bacterium | reverse complement strand
GGACGGCGAACCCCTTTTCGGTGAAGCGGGTCTCCAGCCAGTTCTGGAACTCGACGTCGCCGTCGACGAGGAGGACGGTGGGGGCGTTTTCGATCATGGTCTCTCCTTTTTACAGCGCCACTTCTTCCCGCGCGTGGTAGCGGGTGTGGAGGAGCTGGTGGCTCTTCTTGCCGCAAGGTTTCTCCAGGAATTCCTCGTAGAGCCGCTGGACGCTCTTGTTGCCGTGGGAGGTGCGGACTTTCTCCTCGCGGTCGATGCGGTAGAGGGCCTGCATGCGCGCGCGAACGGCCTCGGGGGAGGCGTTGTAGGGCTGGCCGCCGCCGTTGACGCAGCCGCCGGGGCAGGTCATCACTTCGACGAAATGCAGGTTGGGGCGCGCGCCGGAGGCGATCTCCTCCATCAGCTTGCGGGCGTTGCCCAGTCCGCTGACCACCGCCACGTTCACGGAGACGTCGCCGACCCGGAGGGAGGCCTCCTTGAGGCCGTCCATGCCGCGGATGGCCTTGAGCTCGAGGGCCTCCAGTTCCTTTCCGGTGATGAGGTGGTGGGCGGTGCGGAGAGCGGCCTCCATGACGCCGCCGGAGGCGCCGAAGATCTTCCCCGCGGTGCTGCGGGACCCGAAGGGGGTGTCGGCGGTGTCGGGTTCCAGGGCGTTCAGGTCCAGCCCCCGCATGCGGATCATCTGGGCCAGTTCGCGCGTGGTGAGGACGGCGTCCACGTCGGGCAGGCCGTTGAAGAGCATCTCGGGCCGCTGGGCCTCGAACTTCTTGGCGGTGCAGGGCATGACGGAGACGCTGAAGATCTTGTGCGGGTCCAGTCCGGCCTGTTTGGCGAAATAGCTCTTCACCACCGCGCCCATCATCTGCTGGGGGCTCTTGCAGGTGGAGAGGTTGGGCAGGAACTTCGGATAGAACTGTTCGACGAACTTGATCCACCCCGGGGAGCAGCTGGTGAACATGGGCAGGACGCCGCCGCGGGTGAGCCGGTGCGCGAACTCGCTGGCCTCCTCCATGATGGTGAGGTCGGCGGAGAAGGAGGTGTCGAACACCTTGTCGAACCCCAGCCGCCGGAGGGCGGTCACCATGACGCCGTTGACGTCCACGCCCGGTTTCATGCCGAACTCCTCCGCCAGGGTCACCGACACCGACGGGGCGTGCTGGACCACGACGGTCATGTGGGGGTCCGCCAGGGCGTTGTGTACCTCCTTGAGGGAGCTCTGTTCCGACAGCGCCCCGGTGGGGCACACCTTGATGCACTGGCCGCAGTTGATGCAGCTGGAGACGTTCAACCCGGCGTCGAAAGCGGTGCCGATCTTGGTGCGGCTGCCCCGGCCGATGAAATCGATGGCCGAGACGCTCTGCGTCGTTTCGCAGACGCGCACGCACCGGCCGCAGAGGATGCACTTGGCCGGGTCGCGGGCGATGGACGGGTTGGAGACGTCGGGCCGGTGGCGGCTGCGTTCGCCGGTGTAGCGCCGTTCGCGGACGCCCAGGAGCTCGGTGAGCCGCTGCAGCTCGCAGCTGCCGTTGCGGCCGCAGTAGAGGCAGTCGTCCGGATGGTTGCTGCAGAGGAGCTCGATGATGGTCTTGCGGGCGCGGAGCACGCGCGGCGAGTGGGTGGAGACCTTCATGTTCTCCGCCACGGGGAAGGCGCAGCTGGGGATGAGGTTGCGCTGGCCTTCCACCTCCACCACGCACATGCGGCAGGCGCCGTTGGCGAAGAGGTCGGGCAGGTAACAGAGCGTGGGCACGAAGATGCCCGCGCGCTGGAGCGCCGTGAGGACGGTGTCCTCCGGTTTGCACTCGATTTTTTGTCCGTTGACTTCGATCATCATGGCGAAATCTCCTTAGGAACGGACGGTGACGGCGTCGAACTTGCAGAGGACGCGGCAGGACCCGCAGCCGATGCATTTGTCCATCAATATCTCGTGCGGCGTCTTCACGGCGCCGAGGATGGCGCCGCTGGGACAGTTCTTGGCGCAGAGGGTGCAGCCCTTGCACTTGACCGGGTCGATTTCGTAGTGGACCAGCCCCGCGCAGACGCCCGCGGGGCAGCGGCGGTCGTAGACGTGGGCCTCGTACTCGTCGCGGAACCAGCGCAGGGTGCTGAGGATGGGGTTGGGGGCGGTCTGGCCCAGGCCGCAGAGGCTGGTGTCGCGGATGACCTCCGCGAGGCGGTTCATGTACATCACGCCCTTGAAACGCTCCAGCGCCTCGGCGCCCGTCTCGCGGCGGCGGCCCTCGGAGATGCGGTTCAAAATCTCCAGCAGCCGCCGAGTGCCTTCGCGGCAGGGGATGCACTTGCCGCAGCTCTCCCGCTGAATGAAATCCATGAAGAACTTGGCCAGGTCCACCATGCAGGTGCCCTCGTCCATGACCACCAGCCCGCCGGACCCCATCATGGCGCCCACGGTCTTGAGGGATTCGTAGTCGATCTCGATGCCCAGGTGCTGTTCGGGGATGCATCCGCCGGAGGGGCCGCCGATCTGCACCGCCTTGAACTTCTTTCCGTCGGTGATGCCGCCGCCGATGTCGAAGATGATCTGCCGGAGCGGGGTGCCCATGGCCACCTCCACCAGCCCGGTGCGTTCCACCTTGCCGGAGAGGGCGAACACCTTGGTGCCCTTGGATTTGGCGGTGCCCACGGACGCGAACTTGGCCGGAGACATGGCCATCAGCGCGGGCAGGTTGGCGAGCGTCTCCACGTTGTTGATGACGGTGGGTTTGCCGAAGAGCCCTTTGATGGCGGGGTAGGGCGGCCGGGGCTGAGGCATGCCGCGTTTGCCTTCGATGCTCTGCATGAGGGCGGTCTCCTCGCCGCAGACGAAGGCGCCGGCGCCCATTTTGATGAGGATGTCCAGATCCATGCCGCTGTCCAGGATGTTCCGTCCCAGGAACCCGTAGGCCTTGGCCTGGGAGATGGCGTCCTTGAGCCGCTGGATGGCCAGGGGGTATTCCGCCCGGATGTACACGTAGGCCTTGGTGGCGCCGATGCCGTAGGCGGCGATGGCCATGCCCTCGAGGAGCCGGTGCGGGTCGCCCTCGATGACGGCGCGGTCCATGAACGCGCCGGGGTCGCCTTCGTCGGCGTTGCAGATGAGGTATTTCTGGTCGGCCTTCTGGGCCAGGGCGAACTTCCATTTCTTGCCGGTGGGGAACCCGCCGCCGCCGCGGCCCCGGAGCCCCGAGGATTCCACCTGGTCGCAGAGTTCCGCCGGGGTGAGGGAACCGACGGTCTTGGCGAAGGCGGCGTATCCGCCGTGGGCGATGTATTCGTTGATGCGGGCGGGGTCGATGATGCCGCAGTTGGCCAGGACCCACCGCATCTGCGGCGCGAAAAAGGGATGTTCGTCGAGGAAGGACACGCCCTCCCACACCGCGAGCGGAGAACCCTTCGGCGGCCGGTGCTGGCCGAGAAGTTGTTCGCGGGGGACGCGCCCCTGAAGGACCTCGTCGAGGATCCGTTCCGCGTTCTGGGGCGTGACCTCCTGAAAGCTGAGCCGGGCCTTGCCGGGGAGCTGCACGTCGAGGAGCGGTTCCATGGCGCAGAGGCCGATGCAGCCCACCTCGATGAAATCGGCGGCGAGCTTCCGGTCCGCAAAAAAAGCTTTGGCCTTGTCCAACGTCTTCTGGGCGCCGGCGCCCAGGCCGCACGTCCCGGTGCCGACGAACACCGCCGGCCGCGCGAGGACGTGCCGGCGGAGAAGCGCGAGGTTCTCGGCCGCCGCGGGGGAGAGGGCGGCGCCCGTCAAAACGTCGCGGACCCAGTCCGGGGCGAGGGGGGCGGCGATGTCGTTCGGGTTATCGGCGGCCATGTCAGTTCCCCTTTTCCCGGGCGCGGTATTGGTCGAATATCCTTTTGACGCCGCCCGTCTTGACCTTGGCGTGGAACTCGCCGTTGACGGAAATCACGGGGGACAGTCCGCACGCCCCGATGCAGGCCACCACCTCGAGGCTGAAGAGGCCGTCGGGGGTGGTCTGGCCCGGCCCCACCTTGAGCTCCTTCTTCACCTCTTCGAGGAGGGCGGCGGAGCCCTTGACGTGGCAGGCGGTGCCGCGGCAGAGTTGGACGTGGTATTTTCCCGGCGCCAGGAACCGGAACTGGTTGTAGAAGGTGGCCACGCCGTAGATCTTGCTGGACGGGATGTTCAGCCGGCGGCTGATGACGACGACCGCCTCCTTGGAGAGGTAGCCGTAGCGTTCCTGGATGTCCTGCAGAATGGGGATGAGCTGGTCGCGGCCGGCGCCGGGATATTGATCGAGGAGGAGGCCGATGGATTCCGCGTTCATGGGAGTGTCCTTTCCTGCCGGATCTTCCGGGCGAAAAAAACGACTTTCTCGACGGAGGTGGTGATGTCCACCCGTTCCACATAGACGTGCGGGGGGACCTGGAGCGTGGTCAAGGCGAAATTGAGGATGCCGTTGATGCCGGCGGCCACCATGAGGTCGGCGGTGAGCTGGGCCTGGTCCGCGGGGACGGCCAGGATGCCCACGCGGACGTTGTTCTGCTGCGCGACGGACGCGAAATCCTCCATGGAACAACAGCGCACGCCGTGGATGACCCGGCCGATGAGGGCGGGATCGTTGTCGAACACCGCCACGATGGACAGGTTGGGCCGCTGTTTCGAAAAATAGGAGATGAGCGCCCGCCCCAGGTTGCCGAACCCCACCAACACGACCCCCTCGCCGCCCGGGGTGTCCAGATAATGGGCGAGGCACTCCATCAACGCTTCCACGTTATATCCCTTGGCCGGGTTGCCGTTGTAACCCAGAAGCATGACGTCGCGGCGGACCTGGGGGGAGGTGACTCCGGCCGAGTTGGCGATTTGATAAGAAAAGACGTTCTTGACTTTATTCTCGTGAAGCAGGTTCAAAAATCGCCGGTACTGACTGAGTCGGCCGATGGTCTTGTCAGAGATCTTATCGCGATTAATCATCGTTATCTTTTTAACGCTGTTATTTTTTTCACAATAACATTAATAAACCTCGAGAGGCTTGTCAAGCACTATTTTTCAATGAGGGAGCTTCGGCGGAATATTTCGAACAGGCGGAGGAGGGCGGTCCGTGATCGACCGCCGGACGGGCGGGTCAGGGGCGGCCGTATTGACGGTTCACTTCGTCGTACACCAACCGGGAAAGCTCGGCGATGACCCGCGCCAGTTCATCGAATTTTTTCCCCCGCGTCATCACCCCGAGCAGGTAGGGGTGCCCGGGAAAATACACGATGCCGCAGTCGTGCAGCTGGTTGAGGTTGTTGTGGCGGCGTTCGCCGAACTTGTGCGCCACCAGGACGTCCGGCGGCAGGTCCGCCACCAGACCCTCCCGGAAATCGCTCTGGGCGAGGATCGCCAGGGCTTTTTCCGAATTCTCCTTGCGCAGGTAGGTGGCGTTGTACAGGATGCGGAAGAAAGACGCGTAGTCCTTGATGTCCATGTAGTCGTCCGGGAACACCCCCTCCTTCATGGGGACCGCGATGCCGAGGCGGTCCAAAAGCCGGAGGAACTCGTCGGTGTCCAGCACCTTCAACAGCAGCGTGCGGGCGTTGTTCTCGGAGTAGACGATCATCCGCCGCAGGAGTTCGTCGACGGGATAGCTCTTTCCGAGTTCCACCTCCTCCGCCGGCTTGTGGTGCTGGTTGACGTTCTCGTCGCCGTCGGCGGAGACGTAGGGCAGTTCCAGGGAAAGGAGCTCGGGGCGGGTCTCCGCCTGGTGCAGGAGGGTCATCAGGATGGGGACCTTGAGCAGGCTGGCGGGCGAGAACTGTTCGTCCTCATGGATGCCGAACCACGGGCCGTTGTTGAGGTCGCGGAAGTAGATGGAAACGTGGGTGGCGCGTTGGCTTCGGAGGACGCCGGCCACCGCCGCCTCGATCTTCCGCAGGAACGGCCGGAGCTCGCGAAAGCCGCTCGCCGAAAAATTCTCGCACTCCAACAGCGGGTTGATGTAGCGGAACCCGCCCTGGCGCACCTCTCGGACGGCGGGCTTGGACCCGGTCGTCCGACAAGCCGGCAGAAAAAGAAGAACCAGCGCGGCCGCCAACCAACGCCGGTTTCTCCGTCCTCGAAAAAAACGTCCCTCCCGATGCGCCAAACGTCCCCCCTCCCGCCGGCCGATGGGTCGGATCAGTGGATGATCCCGATCTTCCGGATGACGGTGGTGGTGCCCTTGGAGCCCCGCACCTCGATGCGGAGGATGTATCCGCCGGCCGCCACTTTGGCGCCGCCCTCGTTGGCGCCGTCCCAGGAATAGGTGTTGGGGCCGGCGCGGCCGCCGAGCGAGCCCGCGGAGAACTCCCACTCGCGCACCTTGTATCCCAACAGGTCGAAGAGGGTGATGGTGACGTTGGCATCCTCGTTCAGAAGGTAGGTGATGTAGGTCGGCCCGATGCGGGTGTCG
>JAKLDV010000135.1 GCA_022703335.1 Elusimicrobiota bacterium | reverse complement strand
AACACGCGCACGCCGACGGGCGGGAACCCGATCTTGGTTCAGTTTCAGTCCATCGCGGTGGCCAAGAAACGGTGCGCCGCGGCCGAGGCCCTGGGCGAGCTGGGTGATCAGAAATTTAAATACGTGCTCCAACTGGCCCGCCGCGACCGGGACCCGCGCGTGCGCGACGCGGTGGCCATCGGCCTCGCCCGGCTCGGTGACAAGACGGAACTGATCGTCTTTCATTCCGCCCTCAACGACAAGGACGACGGGGTGCGGCTGGCGGCCATGGAGGCGGTGGCGAAGATCGCCGCGCCGGAAAGCCAGTCGCGGATATTGGCGGGGTTGAAGGACCCCTCCCCGGAGGTCCGCTCCGCCGCCTTGCGCGGGTTGCAGCGGCTGAAGAATCCGGGCGTGTGGCGCGATGTGGCCGCGCTCCTTCGCGATGAGAACGCCATGGCGCGGGAATCCGCCGCGGAGACGCTGGAGATTTTTCAGATAAAGGAAGCCGTGGGCCCGCTCAAGCTGCTCTTGGAGGATGAGAACGGCTATGCCCGCGCCGCCGCCGCCAAATCCCTCGGCCGCCTCGGCGACCGCAACGGCGTGGACGTGTTGAAAAGTTTCATGGTCAGCAGCGATACGGATTTGTGCGTCCGGGCCTTGCAGGGATTGGCCGTGTTTCCGGACGAGTCGGAGTGGGGCGCTCTCGCCCGTTATTTGGAAAACGCGGAGGATCGGGTCCGATTGGCCGCCGCCGTGGGGATATGGAAAAAGGGAGGGTTACGGTGATTCATCAAAAATGGATGGGAATTTTTGCGGGCATGGCGGCGGCGCCGACCTTGCTCTGTGCCGATTCGGCTTCTCCGGCGGCGAAACCTTTGGGGGGCGGACTCGTCGGCGTGTTGCCGTGGGTCCTGATTTTCGTGGTTTTCTATTTTCTGCTCATCCGTCCCCAGCAGAAACAGGCGCAACAACAGAAGAAGATGATCGACGCCTTGAAAAAAGGCGACCGCATCCTGACTCAGGGCGGTTTCTACGCCACCGTCAGCGCCGTCAAAGGAAAGGTTTTGGAAGTGAAGCTCAACGACGAGGTCAAGGTGTTGGTGGCCAAGTCCGCGGTGTCCCAGGTGGTGGCCGGCGACCCGGCCCAGGACATTGAAACGCCGAAACCGGCCGTTTCTTAATTATCATGCCGAAAGTCTATTGGAAAGCCCTGTTGGTTTTCGTCGCCCTGGTGGTGGGGGGGATTTATCTCTTCCCGACCTTCCAGTGGTACCGGTATTCCCAGGCGGACCAGGAAAAGATGCGCATCCGCCGGCATCCTTTGGTGGAAAAGATCTTGAACCTCGGCCTGGACCTGCAAGGCGGTATCCACCTGGTTCTGGAACTCAAGACGGACAAGCTTCCCGACGATAAACCGGAGACCGTCCGCGAGGCCCTGGACCGGGCCATGGAGATCATCCGTAACCGCGTGGACCAATACGGTTTGGCGGAACCGCTGATCGTGCGCCAGGGTGAAAAGTGGGTCGTGGTGCAGATGCCCGGCGTGAAAGACCGCGACCAGGCCAAAAGCCTCATCGGCCGCACGGCGCTTTTGGAGTTCCGCATCGTGGAGATGGGCGAGGCCATCGGGCCCCTCCAGGCCAAGGCGCGCGAGCTGGGCCTGGGGCCGGAGAACCTCCGCCCCGGCAACATGCCGAAAGAATTGACGGACATGCTGCCGCCGGGGACGGAGCTTCTGCCCGGCAAGGAGGAGAATTTTTATCTCGTCCGCGCCACCCCGGAGATGACTGGTTCCTTGCTCACCAACGCCCGCGTGGAGATGGGAGGCCAGTATTCGGGGCTGCCGGTGGTTTCCCTGGAGTTCAGCCCGGAAGGGGCCAAGCGGTTCGCGGACGTGACCGAGGCGAACGTTCAGCGGCAGTTGGCCATCGTTTTGGACGGTATCGTGCAGTCGGCGCCGGTCATCCGCACCCGCATCCCGGACGGCCGCGCCATCATCGAGGGGAATTTCACTCCGGAAGACGCCAAACTCCTCAAGACGGTACTGCAGGCCGGCTCCCTCCCGGCCCCGCTGGAGATCGTGGAGGAACGCACCGTGGGCCCGACCCTCGGAGAGGACTCCATCCGCGCCGGCGTCATGGCCTGCCTTATCGGGCTCGGACTGATCTTTATTTTCATGATGGTCTACTATAAATGGTCCGGCCTGCTCGCCAACGCGGCGCTCGTGCTGAACCTTTTCCTGCTCCTGGGGGCCATGGCCGCTTTTCACGCCACGCTCACCATGCCCGGCATCGCCGGCATCATCCTCACCATCGGCATGGCGGTGGACGCCAACGTGCTCATCTTGGAACGCATCCGGGAGGAACTCCGGCTGGGGAAGACGCCCCGCCTGGCCATCGACCAGGGCTACGACAAGGCCTTCTCCGCCATCCTCGACGGAAATTTGACCACCGTCATCGCCGCGCTCTTCCTCTTCCAGTTCGGCACCGGCCCGGTGAAGGGGTTCGGCATCAGCCTCATGCTGGGTCTCATCGTTTCCATGTTCACGGCCATCATCGTCACGCACACCTTCTACGAACTGTTGTTGATGTACAAACCCATACAAAGGCTGAGTGTCTAATATGGAATTCTTTAAAACCCCCAACTTCGATTACATCAGCAAACGCCGGATTTTTTTCGGGCTCTCGGGCGTTCTGGCCGTGGCGACCGTCCTGTCCCTCGTGATCAAGGGGCCCAACTTCAGCATCGATTTCACGGGCGGGACCCTGATCCAGGGTTTTTTCAAGAACCCGGAACCGTTGGAGAAGGTCCGGGCCGCGTTGGACGGGGCCCAACTGGGCGGCGCCGAACTTCAGAGCGTTCCGTTCCACAACGCCGTCATCATCCGCTATAAGTCCGGCGAGCTGGGCAAGGAACAAATGGCCTCCCAGGTGACGCAGGCGCTGGCCAAGGCGTTTCCGGACAACCCCTTCGAGATCGAGCGGGTGGAGTTCGTGGGGCCGGTGGTCGGGCAACACCTGGTGAAACAGGCGTTCTACGCCATCCTCTTCTCCCTGCTCGGCATCGTCATCTACGTGGCGTTCCGGTTCAAGAACTGGATATGGGGATTTTCCGGCGTGTTCGCGTTGGCGCACGACGTGTTTCTGACCGTCGGGTTCATGTCCATCACGGGACGCGAGATGTCTCTCACCGCCATCGCCGCCCTCCTGACGCTGGCCGGTTATTCCATCAACGACACCATCGTGATCTTCGACCGCATCCGGGAAAACCTCCGGGCCCGGCGCAAGGAACCGCTGGACGTGCTCATCAACCGTTCCTGCAACGAGACGCTCTCGCGGACCATCATCACCTCCCTCACGGTGTTCATGGTGCTTCTGTCGCTCCTGTTTTTCGGCGGAGAGGTGATCCGTGATTTCGCCGCGGCCCTGACCTTCGGTGTGGTGGTGGGGTCCTATTCCACCATTTTCATCGCCACCCCCATGGTCTATCTGTGGCAGATGAAACGGTCCCGTCCGCTGCGGTGATTCGCTGACCACGCTTCTTTTCATGCGCCGCCGGCGGGCTCGCGCGCCACGAAATTCCAAATGAAAAAGATCAAAAAATTCCGCATTAAAGCGCGTCCTTCTTTCGTCTTGCGCGGACTGCGTGCGTTGATGGAAAACGCCCAGCCCACGCCGGAACTGGAAAAGGCCGTGGAGTCGGAGGGGGAGAACGCCGTCGCTCTCTACGCCACCGCCGCGGTCTATGAGACCGTCGACCGCGCCAAATCGTCGCCATGGATGGAACCGCTCTGGACGGCCGAACCGGAGACGGGGGCGGTCCCTGTGGCCGTGACCTTCTTCGTCGCCACCATCGGGCCGGGTTTGGAGGAGGAGTTGGCCGCCGCTTTGACCCGGGGCGAGGGGCTTCGGAGCCAGATCTTGACGGCCCTCGGCGAGGAGAGCGCCGAACAGGCGGCCAATTTCCTCACCCGCCTCGTCGGCGACGAGGCCAAAGAGGAGGCCTGCGAACTCTCCCCGCGTTTCAACGTCACGGTCCCGGAACTTCAGCGCCAGATCCTTCTCCTGCTGGGCTCGGACAAAATTCAAATACAAATGGACAACGTCGGCCATCTCTCGCCCCGCTTCACCAAGATCGGCCACCTCCTCTGGTGGCCTCCCTCCAAACGACGCAAACCGACGGAAAAGAAATGAAATTCCGACCGGCTTTCCCGCCGGCGTCCTCCCGCTGAAGACCCATGCTCCCGCGTTGGTGGGACAGTGTGTTGATGTGGGGCGTCTCCTGGTTGGGTTGGGGAGTGCTCCAGTTCATCGGCCGAACGTCCCGCATCGAACGGCATTTCGAGCCCCGGGCGGAAGAGTTGTTTCGGTCCGGCCGTCCGCTCATTTACGCCCTCTGGCACCGTTTCCAACTCCTGCCGATCTATATCCATCGGAACGAAGATATTCTGGTCTTGGTGAGCCGGAGCCGGGACGGCGAATTGGTCGCCCGGCCGCTCCGGCGGATGGGGTTCCGCACCGCCCGGGGGTCCTCCAGCCGAGGCGGCGGGGCGGCCCTGTTGGAGGTTTTGGGGGATTTGGAGTCCGGCCGGCGCGTCGTCTTCACGCCGGACGGGCCCCGCGGACCCCTCGGGGCCGTCCAGCCCGGTGTCGTGGCGGCGGCCCAGAAGACGGGCGTCCCCGTGCTTCCGGTGGCCTGGGCCGGCAGGCGCGTGAAGGCGCTGTCTTCCTGGGACCGGTTCATGATCCCGTATCCCTTCGGGCGGTATCAGGTCGTTTATCATGCTCCGGTCGACATCGCTCCGGAAGAAGCCGGCGGGGAGGAAAAAATCCGCCGGGCTCTCGATGCGGCGGCACGGCTGGCGGAAGAGTTGCTCTCCGAAAAGACCCGCCCCGCCGGAAAAACGATATGTTGATCCTCTATTCCGTTCTCATTTTGCTGTTCTGGCCGCTCGTTGTTCTCGGCATGGTCTGGCGTTACGGTCTGCGCCGGACGTTGCGCGGCCTGCCGGAACGTTTTTTGCCTCCCCGCCGCCCCTCCGTCCATCCGTCGCCGCTGGTCTGGGTGCACGCGGCGTCCGTCGGGGAAGTCCGGGCGGTGGAACCGTGGTTGCGCGGTTTTTTCAGCCGTTTTGAGACCTTGCGCGTCGGACTGACCACCACCACCGTCGCCGGGAAAGAACTGGCGGTTAAACTTTTTCCGACGGCGGAGGTGCGCCTCGCGCCCGTGGACCTCGCTGCGTGCGTGCGGGGACTCCTCGAGGCCTGGCGTCCCGCCGCCCTGGTGTTGGTGGAGACCGAACTTTGGCCGAACTGGATCCAAACCGCCGCCGATCTCAACGTCCCGCTCCTCCTCATCAACGGGCGCATTTCCGACCGGTCCCTGAAAAGTTACCTCCTGCTTCGATGGTTCTGGGGGCCGCTGTTGAGCCGGTTCGCTGTCGTGGGGGCCCAGAGCCCGGTCCACGCGGAGCGGTTCGCCCGTATCGGCACGGAGAGGGAGAAGATCGTCGTGACCGGCAATCTTAAGTACGACCTTCCTCTGAGGGACGCCGCTTCCCGTCCGGCTTTGTTCCGAAAATACGGTCTCCAGGAGAACGACCGTGTGTGGGTCTGCGGCAGTCTCCATCCTCCCGAGACCGAATTCGTCCTTCAGGTCCGAAACGGCCTTTTGAAGGAGGGGGTGGAGGTGAAGCTGGTCATTGCGCCGCGGCATTTGGAGAGCGTCCCCGGCATCGTGCGAAGCCTGGAAAAGGAAAACGTCCCGTATTCCCTGCGCTCTCAATTCTCCGCTTCGGCCGCGCCGGAAATGTCGACGCCGGTAATGGTGCTGGACACCATCGGCGAGTTGCCGGAAGTCTATGGCCTGGCGTCGTGGGTGTTCGTCGGCGGCAGCTTGGTCCCTCGGGGGGGACAGAACCTTTTGGAACCGGCGCGCTGGGGAGCGCCCGTCCTCTTCGGGCCCCATATGGAGAACTTCCGCGAAATGGCCGCGATGTTTTTGGAACAACGGGCGGCGGTTCGGGTGGCGGACGGGGACGGACTGTTGTCGGAAATGAGGGCCTTGGCCGCCGACCGCGACCGTTCCCGCCGGTTGGGAGAGGCCGCCCGCCGCGCCGCGGACTCTCAGCGCGGCGCCGTGGAGAGAAATTTGGATCTGTTGGCGAAAATCCTGCCGCTTCGTTCGGAGGGCTGAGCCCGTGGGATCGGATCGGAATTCGGCTTTTTCGGAAAAGACGCGGAGCGTCCTCGTCGTTCGGCTGTCGTCGCTGGGCGACATCATCCTGGCCGCGCCGGTTTTTGAGAACATCAAGGCGGCCTTCCCTTCGGCCCGCCTCTCGGTGCTGGTGAAAAAAAATTACGCGGAAGCCGTTGATTTTCTGATAAATGCTCAACAGATCATAGCAGACAATAGTTTTATACCTCAGTATGTATATCCTGTATATTGTAATTTTGCTGATGC
>JAKLDV010000134.1 GCA_022703335.1 Elusimicrobiota bacterium | reverse complement strand
CGCACGGGTACGGCCTGGTGATGGGCCCGGTCAACGAGGTGACGAGCGAGGGACTGCCCCTCCTGTGGGCGCGGGACATCCCGCCGAAACACGACCCCGAGTTCCCCATCGTGCGGCCGGAAATCTATTTCGGCGAACGCGCCAACGAGTACATCATCGTCAACACCAAATCCAAGGAGCTCGATTACCCCGCCGGGGACCAGAACGTGTACACGCACTACCAGGGCGCCGGCGGCGTTCCCCTGAGCGGCTTCCTGCGCAAAGTGGCGTTCGTGTTCCGCTTCGGCACGCTAAAGATACTCCTCTCGCGCGACATCACCCCGGAAAGCCGGCTCCTTTTCCGACGGGAGATCACCGAACGCCTCCGCGCCATCGCGCCCTTTTTCCTCTACGACAACGATCCCTACCCCGTCCTGGCCGACGGACGGATCTTCTGGATCGTGGACGGCTACACCTGGTCCGACCGGTTCCCCTACGCCCAGCCCATCCGGGGCCGGCTCAACTACATCCGGAACTCCGTCAAGGCGGTGGTGGACGCCTACAACGGCACCGTCTCGTTCTATCTGGCCGACGCGGAGGATCCCGTCGTGCAATGCTACAACCGCGTCTTCCCAGGCCTCCTCAAGCCGCTGGCCGAGATGCCGGCGTCCCTGAAAAGCCACCTGCGCTACCCGCAGGATCTGTTCGAAGTGCAGTCCGCCGTGTACGCCCGCTACCACATGACCAACCCCCAGGTCTTCTACAACCAGGAGGACCTCTGGACCACGCCGGACGAACTCGTCGAGGGGAACGAAACGCCGATGGAACCTTATTACACCATCATGCGCCTTCCGGGCGAGGCGAAAGCGGAGTACGTCCTCCTGCTTCCATTCACCCCGAGACAGAAAAGCAACCTCATCGCGTGGATGGCGGCCCGGAGCGACGACCCGCACTACGGCCAGATCCTGGTGTACCGGTTCCCCAAGGAAAAACTGATCTACGGCCCCATGCAGATCGCGGCGCGCATCGACCAGGACGCCCAGATCTCCCAGCAGTTCACGCTCTGGGGCCAGCGCGGCGTGCAGGTGCTGCGCGGGAACCTGCTGGTGATCCCGGTCAAAAATTCCCTGCTCTACATCCAGCCGGTGTATCTGCAGGCCGAACGCGGAAAAATCCCGGAACTCCGCCGCGTCATCGTCGCCTACGAGGAGCGCATCGCCATGCGCGAAACGCTGAACGAGGCCCTCCAGGACATCTTCTCCGGCTGGACGCCGGCGCCGGCGTCGCCCACAACCGCCGGCCCCCGCGCCCCGCCGGCCGCCGATCTGTCCGGGATCGGAAAAGACGCCTGGACGATTTTCCAACGCGGGCAGGAACGCCTGCAGAAGGGCGATTGGACCGGATACGGCCGCGCCATGGAAGAACTGGCCGACGTCCTCCGGCGGCTCAAGGACTCCTCCCGCTGAAAGACTTCGTCTTTCTTATGCAAGGGTTCCAGAAAAAAAAGCATCGCTTCTTCCAGCGAACGGATCGGCGCGCGGCGGCGTTTGTCGATGTGATCCGAATGCGTAAACCCTCAGAGGATTTATGAGCCTGCTTCTCGAATTCAGTCTCACCCCCCTCGGCAAAGGCGAAAGCGTGGGCAAGCACGTCGCCCGCGTGCTGGACATCGTCGACAAGAGCGGCGTCCCCTACCGGGTGCATTCCATGGGAACCGTCCTGGAAGGGGACTGGGAAACGGTTTTCGGCGTGGTGAAGAAATGTTTCCGCCGGATGCAGAAAGACTGCCCCCGCGTCATCCTCACCCTCAAAGCGGACGGCCGCAAAGGACGCGCCGGCCGGATCGCCGGCAAAGTGGCCGGCCTGGAAAAACGACTGGGCCGGCGACTCACGAAAGATTGACGATCCCTCCCGATCGCGCGTGACGCTCTACCTCATTGACGGTTATAACCTCATCCGTTCGGCGGACTTTCTCGCCGCCGGGCCGCTCCGCGACCAGCGGGAACGGCTGATCCGCCTCATCGAACAACAACATCCGCAGGGAAGCGCCCGTCACCGCGTGACCGTGGTCTTCGACGGCCGGGACGACGTCTCCAGCCCCTCCCGGGCCGGGTCCGTGGAGGTGCTCTTTTCCCGCGGGCGGCACGGCGGGGAGCCCCTGGACGCCGGCACCGCCGACGCGCTCATCAAAGAACGCGTGGACCGCCTCGCCCACCCGCGGGACTCGGTGGTGGTCACCGACGACAAAGCCCTCCAGAAGTGGGTGCGCGGCGCCGGAGCGAAGGTCCTCTCCTGCCGGCAATTCCTCGCCGCCGCGAAAAAAAACGCCCCCGCCGCCGGGCCGGCGCCGAACCCGCCGGCCGAAGACGGCGAGGACATCACCGAGGAGTTGAAACGCCTGTGGAACTTGAGATAAAGTTCCAACCGCCGCTCCGGGAAGGCGTCCTGATCCGACGCTACAAACGTTTTCTGGCGGACGTGCGTTTCAGCGACGGCGAAACCGTCACCGCCCTGTGTCCCAACACGGGGAGCATGAAGTCCTGCTGCGAGCCGGGCCGGACCGTGTTGCTGAGTTATCACCCGGAACGGGGCCGAAAATATCCTTATACCTGGGAGATGATCCGCATGGAACGCTCCTGGGTCGGCGTCAACACCGCCCTGCCCAATTCGCTGGTGGAACGGGCGGTGCGTTACGGAATGATTCCGGAACTGATCAGCTACACCAAAGTCCGCCGCGAGGTACGTACCGGCGAGAGCAGCCGTTTGGATTTCGTCCTGGAAGGCGCGCCGGGCCTTTGCTATATGGAAGTGAAGAACGTGAGCCTGGAAGAGCGCGGCGAAGCCCGGTTCCCCGATGCGGTCACGGAACGGGGACGGCGGCACCTGAACGAACTGATGCGGCTGCAACGGGAAGGGCACCGCGCCGTGATGTTCTTCCTCGTCCAACGGGACGACGTCTCCCTCTTCCGGCCGGCCGACGACATCGACCCGGCCTACGGACAGGCCCTCCGAAACGCGGCCGCCGCCGGCGTGGAGGTCCTGGCGTACCGGGCGCAGGTCTCCCCCCAGGGGCTCCGCTGGGGCGAATTGATTCCCAAAGATTTGTCTTTGCCCCCATCCCATTAAAAAAGACGGTGACCCCATGTTCGACAAAATGAAACAGTTGATGGAACTTCAAAAAAAAGCGCGGGAGATGCAGGCCGCCATGGACGCCCTCCGGGTTGAAAAAACCGGCGCCGACGGTAAAATCCGGCTGGTGATGAACGGCAATTTCCGCGTGGAATCCATTTCCATTGACGAAAGCTTTCTCTCCCCCTCGCAAAAACGGCCCCTGGAAGAAGCCCTCACCCGCCTCGTCACCGAAACCGCCGAAGAGATCCGCCAGCGATCGGCCTCCCAGGCCCTGGGGATGATGAAGGGGGTTTTGTAAAGGAGAAACCGGCCGGAACCGCTTTATTTCAGATAATTCAGCTGTTCCAGCTTTTTCCGCTCTTCAGCGCTGTAGGGCGCCGGCGTGTGGGGGCTTATCGTTTTCGTGTATGTCTTGACCCGGAGCAATTTTTTGCCCGCCGACAAGAGCGATTCGCCCGGCATCTGCTCAGAAGCCGGAACCTGGAATATGTCCAGCATCGTCGGAACAAGAGCCAAACCGTCAATCGTCTTGGAAAGACGCCCCGGCCTGATCCCCGGCCCCTTTAAGAAAAATATCCCCTCCGCCGAATGCCGCCCGCGGCCGGCGGGGACTTCTTCCGAATAAAAAAGATCGTCCGAAAACCCGTGGTCGGACAAGAAAAAAACATAGTCCTCCGGAGACGCCAACCCCATCACCCGTTCTGCCGCCGCATCCGCATGGAGATAGGCCTTCTCCAATTCACCGCCCGGTTTCACACGCAGGTCGCCCCCAACGATCTCCGTGTCTTTTTTCCAAACACCGTGAGACGCCTCGTCCACGCTCCTCAAGTAGAACACGATCAAACGGAACGCCTCCTCCTCGTCCAACTCCAGCAACAGCTGAAGCGCGGCGGTTTCCTGCGTGCGCATCAAAACAACCTCATCCCGGGTCGCCAATCCCCGAACATTGTTTTCAAAATGTCGCGCGAGCCGAGGCAGGATTTCCGGCGGAAATCCTCGTTCCATCGCCGGCCTGTCGAAGGACGTCCACCGATCGGTCAAAAGAACCCCCCGAATCGGGTCCGCCGGGCTCGTCGCCAGAACCTGAAAAACACCGACATGGTATCCATGATCGCTGAGGATTTCCCAAACGCGTTTCACCCGGCAGTGATTGCTGGAAAGACTCTCTCCGTTGATTTCCCATGAGGCCACTCCGTGGATTCCAACGGGACAGCCGCTGAAAACGGTCATCCATTTCGTGGGAGAAAGTCCCCCCCCCATGTTAATGGAACCATACCATCCCTGTTGAAAAAGTTTTGTAAGATGAGGAATGCTTTTCCGGCGCGAAAGGTCGCGAATCACGTTTTCGCTGGCCCCGTCGACGGCCAGCACCACGACCTTCGGCGCCGCAAAAAGCGGCGAGATGAGGAGAAACGCCGTAATGGTCAACGTAATTTTTTTTATCATGCCGTATTCTAGCAAATGAAAAAACGGCTCCATCCCCTCTTGCTGGCGTTTTTGCTGCCGGTGGCGCTGGGCGCTTCTTTCGTCGGCCGCCCCTGTTTCGTGGACGACAGCTACCACCTGCTGATGGCGAAAGGTCTGCTGGAACACCCTCTCCGCCCCTACGATTTCAAAGCCGACGACGCCGGCCCGAACAACCCCGGCTGGGAATACGGCCGGCCCCCGCGCATGGTGAACCCTCCGCTCCACCATTATCTTCTGGCGCTTTTCCTGAAAGCCGGCGGAGACCGGATCTGGCTGGCGCGCCTGGGTTTCCTCCTTCTCTCCGGCCTGAGCGCCCTCCTGATTTTCCTGCTCTCCCAGCGATTCATGGTCCCCCCCCTCCCGGCGACGGTCTTTGCCGTGTTGACGCCCGCTTTCTGGCTTTCGAGTTATTCCCTGCTGATCGACCCGACAATGCTCCTGTTTTTCCTGGCCGCGCTGCTGTTCTGGATCGACGGCCTCAGGAAAAATTCCACGCCGCTGCTTGTCGCCGCCGGGTTGTCGATGGGCGCCGCCTGCCTGACGAAATACACCGCCGCCCTCGTCGTCCCCCTGGCTTTCCTGTGGTGGTTGTTGCGCCCAAGAGAAGAACGTCGTTTCCGCCCCCTCCTCTTCCTCGGCCTTCCCTTCCTCCTCCTCGGCCTCTGGAGCCTCTGGAACGTGCACACCTACGGGGCGCCGCACCTCCTCGCCTCCTCCAAACGCGTGGTGCAGGAGTTCCATTGGACGAATCTGCTCGTTTTCCTCACTTTCTTTTCCGGCGTGTTCCTTTTTCCGCTCTTCGCCTGGCTTTGGGACCTCCGCCTCGCCCGTCGACCTTTTCTCGCCGCCGCGGGGCTGACGCTGATCTTGTTCGCTCTCCTCGCCGGTCCCTGGGGCGGCTTTTCAATGGATCAAGCCCTCCTGGTGTCCCTTCTGGCGGGAGGGGGCGTTCTGTTTTTCCAGCTCGTCGCGCAAACCGTCGTCGCCCGGGCGCTCCCCTCGGACGTCTTCCTGCTCCTGTGGCTTTTCCTGAATTCCATCCAAATGATCTTCATCATGGGCTGGTTCGCCGGCCGGTACTACCTCACCGTCCTGCCTCCCGCGGTCTTCCTGTTCTATCGAGCGCTCCAGCGCCGCTGGCCCCACGCCCCAGGCGCGCTGCGGCGTTTCTCGACGCTCATCGAGGCGCTTCTCTTTCTGTCCGGGTTGGCGTTGGCGACGGCGGATCATCTTCAGGCCACGGCGCGGCGGCGCATCGTCGACGAACTGGAACGGGACGGCTGGACCGACGCCGGACGACGCTGTTTCGCCCTCGGAGACTCTTTCACGGGGGACTATTTAAAAGCCGCCGGCTGGACCACGGCCTTTCCGGAAACGCGATTTCAACACGGGGACCTCGTCCTCAAAAACGACGTGGTGATGCCGGCGTGGTGGTTCCGCCCGGAAAAAGACCGATTCCGGCCGCTCAAAATCTACGAGTACGCCTCCCGTTTTCCTCTCCGCGTGATGGACAACCAAGGGGCGGCCGGTTTTTACGCCTCGGTGTGGGGCGCCCTCCCGTTCAGCTTTTCGCGGAGCCCCCTGGAACGTTACGTCCTCCTGGAATACGCCGGGGAGGCCCCGTCGGAGTCACCGCGCCGCGCGTTGCCCCATCGGGCCGGAATTTAGTAGAATGGACACGCCATGGAAAACACCCCCTCCGGCAATTCCCACACCATCCTCATCGCCGACGACGACCGGGTCGCCCAACAGACCCTGGAAACCCTCCTGACGGGCATCGGGTACCGGGTCCTCGTGGCCCACAACGGGGAGGAGGCCCGCGACCGGATCCGGGAATTCCGTCCCGACCTCTGCGTCCTGGACATCGA
>JAKLDV010000133.1 GCA_022703335.1 Elusimicrobiota bacterium | reverse complement strand
ACATGTTCTCGTTGCGCAGGTAGACATCCGGCGGCACCCGCAGATTGACCGGGGCGAAATTCAAGACCGCCCGCACCCCCGCCCGCACCACGTCGTCCACAATGTACTGCGCCACCGTCGCCGGCACCGCCAGCACCACCCCCAAGGTGGCGGCGTAGGACATCTGAAAACCCGCCTCGAAAAGCGCCCTCGGCCTCAACAACAAAAAAACCCCCATGGAAAAACCCACCGCCTGTTCCACGCGGTCTTCCCGCGCCAACAGATACCCCGCGATGCCGAGGGACACCATCAGCGCCGCGCGCACCACGGGGGGGTCCATCCCCGCCAGCCCCGCGTAGAGGAACGCCCAGCCGACAGCGCTGCCCCAGATCGCCCGGCGGGGCAGGAACAACAGCCAACGCGCCACGAAGAACCAGAGCCCGATGACGAACCCGACGTTGGACCCCGACGCCACCAGGAGGTGGTAGGTGCCGCTCCGTCGGAAATCGTCTTCCACGGCCGGGTAGGAGGCCGGTTTTTTCCCCAACACCAATCCCGACATCAGCGCCGCCCCGTGCGGGCTCAAGCGCCGGCCGTAGGCCGAGAAGAACCGGTCCCGCAACGCCCCCACCCAGCGCCGCGGCGAAGCGGCGGACGCCCGCCGCACGCGCCGCCAGCCGCCGGGGAAAACGCTCATTTGGGAATGGATGTTCTTTTCCTGAAGGAAGGCGCGGTAATCGAACCCGCCGGGCGCCGAAGCCGCCGACGGCCGGAAGAACGGCCCCTTGAGGGCCACCGAGTCCCCCCAGCCCGCGGGGAACCACGCGTCCGCCACGCCGACGCGGACGAGCCCCGACGCGGGCAACGGGTCCCGCATCCCCTCCTTTTGCACGGAGCGAACCCGGAGGACGAACCGATGTTTTTGGCCGTCGAAGTCGGGGTCGGACGCCAGGGTGCCGCGAAGGATGGCGTCTTCGCCGTCGGCGTAATGGGCGGCATCGTCGGGAGGAAGCCGGGGCGGGACCCAGGCGCGAAAAACCACCGCGCCGAACACGGCGGCGGCCACGACCATGAGGAGCGGTCGACGGAAAAAATAGGGGAGGGGCCGGGCTTCCACCGACGCCGTGGCGGCGGACCTAGAGCCGGCCGGAAAAAAACACGGGGCGTGATCCCTCGGCACTGAAAAACGTTTTCATGTCGTCCGCCAGCGGAGACATCGTCAAACCCGCCCGGACGAACGACCTCTCCAACGCCCGCGAGGAAACCGCGGGGAAATCGATGGGCGGCGGCATGCCGCTCAACAAATCGTATTTTTTCTCCAGCCCGATGCGGGTTTCGTTCCATTCCCGCGGAGAACGCGGCGGGTCGCCGGGCGACGCCCAGGCCGCCAGGAGGATGTCCGATTTCATCCCCCGTCCCCGCATCTCCTTGATCCAGCGCGCAAAGATATCGGCGTCGGCCGGCTGCCAGGCGTTGACGAACACGACCGTCGAATAGGTCCCCTCCAAGCCCCGGAGGGCGTCCTCCCCCAGGATGGAATCGACGAAACGCTGCCGGATGTTGCGGCGAGTCGTCCTTTCCAATTTATGGAATTGGCCGTAGCGGTCGCGGCTCAAGTCCACCGCCGTCACCTCACGCGCCCAGCCCGCCCAGATAATCGCATCGGCCGTGCTCAGAGGCCCCACCAGCAGGACCCGTTCGGGGGACATCGTCCGGCCGGCGTGCGTCCAGACCGCCTCCCAGAATTTATCGGCCAAGGCCGCCCCCCACGCCGACTCCCGGTCGAACGAATCCGCCATCTCCTTCAAATACGCGGCCAGCTCATCGTCTCCGGAGAGGGCGCCGGTGAACCGGCGCAGCGCCGCGTTGATTTTCCGAAGGAGCGGACGGCTCTCCTTTATCTTCCATGGGAGGAGATGCCCGTAATCGAGCCCCCGGTAAAAAGTCCAAAGGGTCTCCTTGTCCAACCCGCCCTCGGCCAGAACTTTTTGAAAATTTTCGTACGCGCGGAGATACGGCTCTTCGGCCCCTTGGCCCTGACGGGCCCCCCACACGTACAACGCCTGCCGCACGATGAAAAGCCTCTGGAGGGTGGGCAGATGGATGGCCCAGTCCCGCGCGGTTTCAAAGTCCTCCCGCGTCATGGTGTCCGTGGCCACGACCTCGCGGGTCTGCGGGTCCACCTCCATGGGGAACGCTTTCGGATCCCGCGCGTAGCCCGAACCGGAGATATAGACGAGCCGGTGCAATTCGATCTGTCGCGGGTTCTGGGAAAAACACCAGTCTATGGAGCGCCGGATCGTCCCGAGGGTATCTCCCGCCTGGCCGATCATCAATTGGATCTTATCGCTGGCGAACGGCACGTTTTTCCGGAACCTCCCGAGGATTTCCGCCGTCTTGGACAGGTGAAAACTCCGCGTGTTCCTCCGCTGCACGGCCGGATCGACGCTCTGCACCCCCCACTGAAACTCCACGGCCGTCGAAGAGCCCAGGATCTCCATCACTTCCGCGTCCACGTCTTCCGGGTTCGCCTCGACGGAAAAAGTCCCGTAATGTTCCTCTTCCGCCACTTTTATGAATTCTTTTATCAGCCGCTTGCCCCGCGGAAGGTCCGAAAAGATGTTCGCGTCCGCCAGATAGATCCACGGGCTCAACCTGTTTTTGACGATGTGCCGCAACTCCGCCACGAGCCGCTCTTCGGGGAAATACCGGATGATCCGCTGCGTCTGCCAACTGCAGAACTTGCAGTCATAAAGGCACCCCCGGGCCCCCTCCACGACGATCTGCGGCGTCGGCTGAGAATACAAAAAAAGACCCTGCAAGATGGGGGACGGCACGACCGACAGATCCGGCAGGAGCGGCCGGGGCGCCGTCTCCTCCACGCGTCCGTCGCGGCGGAAATAAAGCCCCGCGACGTCCTTCAAGTCTCCGGAACCCAAAAGGGCCCTCACGTACTGCGCGAACGTCGACTCCCCCTCGTCCCGGATCACGGCGTCCACGTCGGGGTTCTCCAACAGATAGCCGGGCCCCCGAGGAAACGCCTCCGGTCCGCCGACCACCACCCGGCAGGACTTTTTCTTCCTCTTGACCAGATGGGCCACCCGGCCGATGACATTGACGTTCCAGACATAACACGTGAAAGCGGCCACGTCGGGATCTTCCGCGAGGACGGCCTCCGCGATGTCTTCCGGACTTTCCGCGCTGAGGCAGAACTGTCGGAGGCGGAGCCGGATCAAACCGTCCAGGGCGGGGTCGTTCATCAGGAAAGCGGCGAGATACCCCAACGAGAGGTAGGGCGAGAAAGGCCTGGCTTCAATTCCGACCAGCGCTATTTTCATGGGAGTTCCCCGAGGGGGCCGCCGTCGAGGACGGCGGGGACTGCGGAGTGCGTGGTTATACCTTGAAATCGGCCGTGAGGTGGTTTACTTCCGTCTCGAGCTCCTTGAGACGGCGGGCCAGGTCCGGGGAGATGTCCTTGCCCTTGGTCAGGTCCTGCATCTGGCCGGCGATGCGCTGGGCCAGTTGGCGGTCCTTGGCGACGCGCACATGGAGGGCCTCCGCCATGGAGTTGAATTCGTCCTGAAGATCCATGAGTTCATCGCCCTTGCGCAGGTGCACCCGATGGGTGAGGTCGCCGCCGCCCAGCACGTGAGCCGATTTCTCGAAACGGTAGATCGGGCCGGCCAGCTTGTGCGACAGGAACACCGCCACGATCCCCACCACCGCCATATAGATGGCGATCTTGGCGACGAGGACCCGGCTGAGCTGCTGAAAAAGCTCGTAGAGGCCGGGATCCATCAGGTCCCGGACGATGTCGCGCCCGAACGTGTAATAAATCTCCCAGCCGACCAGGCACACCGCAAAGAAAACGGACGCCATCACCAGGAGGATGAACTTGGCCTGGAGCGCTTTTTTGATGATGAGCGTATGCCGCTTGATGCGGGGAGAGCCGGACGTTTTCGTTTCCATAGGTCCGTTAGAAATTAACAGACAAAACCGCCTTTGTCAACTCCCCGCCCGGCAAAAAGCCGCCGACGTTCGGCGAGGGTCATCCGTTCCCTTTCCGGCGGGCCGTGGCCCAATCGCGCAGCCCGTGGTAGGTGCTTTTAAAAGCCAGCTCTTCCCAGGGGATCTCCTGCGGCCGGAAAGCCCGCACGCAGAGCGCCTCCGGACCGGGACGAGGTTCCGGACCGACCACGTTCGCCCGGTAAAGGATCGTCACGGCGCCGGTGTCCTTGAAGGAATAAATCCCCTGGAGGCGCAAACGCTTGACGCGGCACCGGATCTCCTCGCGGGTCTCCCGCGCCGCCGCCTCTTCGACGGTCTCCCCCAGTTCCATGTAGCCGGCCGGGAAGGTCCACTTGCCGTAGGAAGGTTCGATGCTGCGCCGCAAGAGATACACCTTGCCGCGGCGCAGGGGCAGCGTGGCGCCCACCAGCTTGGGGTTCTCGTACACGATGTGGCGGCATCGACGGCAGACGTGACGGCGACGGCCCTCCGCGCGAACCAGGCGCCGGGAAAGCGGCCCTCCGCAGCGCGGGCAGCGGCGCAGATGTTTTTTTTGCGATTTCCACCACACCGAGGAGAAGGTTCCCCGGGTGAGCGTTTTCAACAACCGTTTTTCAACGGACGGGGAAGGGACGCTCATTGCGGTATTTTTATCTTCGGCGCGCGGTCCGGGCGATAGGGGAACGTGAGATGCCCCTTGCCGCCGCGGCCCACCAGGTCCTCCGCCGGCGCGGCGAGGATCTCCGCGAAAGCGACCGCCGTTTCCTCCTGCAGTTTTTTCAGATCGATCCCCTCGTAAAAATCCCCGTAAGGCCGCAGCAGTTTCCGGCTCGATTCGTACAAAAGCCTCACGCCGCGCATGTTGCCCGTCACCCATTGATGGAAGGCGGAGGTGATCTGGATGAGTCCCTGGATGAAATCCCTCGGTTCGCCGCGGGTCTCGTGCCAGAGGCCTTCCCACACCTCGTGCGCCTCGAAAAAATGTTCCTCGTTGAACAGCTCAAGCCCTTTCCGGAACCGTTCGTCGGTCATCCCGGGTCACCGGTCCGTCTTCGCGGGATAGGGGCAACCGGGGCGCAGGGGGCATTGGCCGCACAGCGGCGTGGGGGCCTTGCAGAACCGCCGGCCGTGGGCGATGAGCGCGTGCGACACCCAGATCCAATCCTTTTGCGGGACGAGCTCCATCATGTCCCGTTCGATCTTCACGGGGTCGTCGTTCTTGGAAAAACCCAGCCGCTGGGACAACCGGCGGACGTGCGTGTCCACCACGATGCCGGAAGGGATGCCGTACGCGGTGCCCAGCACCACGTTGGCGGTCTTGCGGGCCACGCCGCGCAAGGTGAGGAGGTCTTCCATCGCCGCGGGCACACGGCCGCCGAACCGTTCGACCAGATCCCGGGAGGTGGCCGAAATGGATTTGGCCTTCTGCCGGTAGAAACCGGTGGAACGGACGATCCGTTCGATGTCCGCCACGTCCGCCGACGCCAAGGCCTGCACACCGGGGTATTTTTTGAAAAGCACGGGGGTCACCTGGTTCACCCGCTCGTCCGTGCATTGGGCGGAAAGGATGGTGGCCACCAGGAGTTGAAACGGGTCGGCGTGCCGCAGCGCGCAGCCGGCGGCCGGATAGGCCTTTTTGAGGGCCGCCAGGATTTTTTTCGGATCGGACTTCCGCATCGGACGCTCCTCCGGGCTTCGATTGACCGGTCCCTGAAGAAGGGATAGAATGGCTTCCATGAAACTTTACACAAAAACGGGCGACAAAGGGAAAACGCGGCTCTTGACCGGCGAAACCGTCTCCAAATCGGACGCGCGCATCGAACTCGGCGGCGACGTGGACGAACTCAATTCCCTGCTCGGCTGGGCGGTTTCCCAAGGCCCCCTCCCGGCGGTGGTTCTCGCGCTCGGGCGCCTCCAACAAGACCTTTTCCTCCTGGGCGCCCAGCTCTCCGGCCTCTCTTCCCGCCGGTCCCCCAGAAACATTCCCGCGATGACAGCCCGCCGCACGCGCCGGCTGGAAAAAGAGATCGACGCTTTCCAGAAACGCCTGGGCCCCCTGAAAATTTTCCTTCGGCCCGGCGGAACCCCGGCGGGGGCCGCCCTCCATCTGGCCCGCGCCGTCTGCCGTCGGATGGAACGGCGGCTGGTGTCTCTGTCGGAAAGGACCGCTGTCCCGGCCGACGTTCTCTGTTACGTCAACCGGCTGTCCGACCACCTCTTCGTCCTGGCGCGTTTCGAAAACAGCCGCCGGACCGGATCCCGCCCGAACTGACGGCCCCCTCCCCGTCGAACTTCAGCCCTCTTTGGGTTTCCGCGGCGCGTCTTTGCGGAGACTCTCGGCCAGCCGCGCCAGGTCGCGCCGGTCGGGAGCGTCCGGAACCTGTTTCAAATAGGTCTCGAGGTCGGCCAGCGCCGCCCGCCGGTTTCCCAGTTGATACCACAAAACGCCCCGGTCGCGACGTTCGTTCCAGTCGGAGGGGTTCAGCAACAGGAGTTTCTCCACCACGGCCAGGGCTTTGGCCGGCGAATTGGTTTCCACGTAGATGTTCTTGAGATTGAACAGCAGGCGGGTCAGGATGGCGAACACCGAGA
>JAKLDV010000132.1:4507-6663 GCA_022703335.1 Elusimicrobiota bacterium | reverse complement strand
GCGGCAAGCCGTGATGATATTGGAACGCGCCGCCGGGACGGTGGAACTCGAAAACCGGTCCGAGGTGACGCCCCAAGACATAAAAACGGCCCACGCCGCCCTGCAAGACCAGGGGGCCGCCGCCGGCGTGGCGATCGAAGAGCGCTACCGCGCCATGATCGAAGAGATGCCGGACCAGGTCCGCAACACCGCCCTCAAGCAACTGGAACGCCTGAGGCGTCTTTCACCCCACGACGCCGAAAGGGAAGTGGTGCTGAACTATCTCGACAACCTCACGCAGATCTCCTGGACCGTGCGGACCGAGGACGAGACGGACTTGGGCAAGGTGCAAAACGCGCTGGAAGCCAGCCATTACGGGATGAAAGAAGCCAAGGAACAAATTTTGGAATACATCGTCGAACGAACCCTGGCCGCGAAGAAACAGGGGAAAATCATCTGCTGGACCGGGCCGCCCGGCGTCGGCAAAAGCACGCTGGCGGAAACGGTGGCCGCCGCCATGGGACGCAAATTCGTCCGCGTCAGTTTGGGCGGGGTCCGCGACGAGGCCGAGATCCGCGGGCACCGCCGCACCTACATCGGCGCCATGCCGGGACTGGTCGTCAAGGCCCTGCAACAGGCCGGCAGCATGAACCCCGTCCTCCTCTTGGACGAAGTCGACAAGATGTCGTCCGATTTCCGAGGCGACCCCGTCGCCGCCCTCATGCAGGTGCTCGACGCCCAACAGAACCACGATTTCCAAGACCATTATATGGAAGTGGGCGTGGACCTCTCGGAAACGATGTTCATCCTCACCGCCAACGATCTCTCGAAGATTCCCGCTCCCCTGAGAGACCGCATGGAGGTCATCCAACTGCCGGGATACACGCCGGACGAAAAAATCGCCATCGGACGCGATTACGCCTTGCCCCGCCTGATGAAAGACCTGGGCATCACCCCGGAAAAAGCTTCCATCCCCGACACCGACGCGCTCATCCGGACCGTGGTGGAGAACTACACACGGGAGGCCGGAGCGCGGCAGTTGGAAAGTCGACTCCGAAAGATCTTGGTGAAGGCGCTGCACGAGTGGAGCCTTCGGAAAGACGCGCCGATCTCATTGACACCGGAGAAGGTGCTCCGCTATCTGGGACAACCTCTGGAAACCGACGTGATGCGCGACGAAGACACCGTGGGAGAGGTGATGGGGCTGGCCTGGACACCCGCCGGCGGAGACATCCTCTTCGTTCAGGCCTCCGTCTATGAAACCGGCGGGCGCGGCCCGCTTTCGGTGGACATCACCGGAAACCTGCAAGGCGTGATGACGGAAAGCGCGGGGCTGGCCCTCAACGTGGCCCGGCGACGGCTCGCCCAAATGGGATGGAACGCCGAACAACTGATTGGGAAACGGATTTTCATCCACGTGCCCCAGGGCGGCATCCCCAAGGACGGTCCTTCCGCCGGGGTGACCTTCGTGACGGCCATTCTCTCCGAACTGACCGGACGCCCCGTCCGCCGCGACGTGGCCATGACCGGCGAGGTGGACGCCAAGGGGAACGTGTTGGCCATCGGCGGCTTGAAAGAGAAACTTTTGGCGGCGCGGAAAGCCGGGGTCAAAACCGTGTTCGTCCCCGCCGCCAACAAGGACGCCCTGGAGGGGGTCTTCAAATCGGCCCCCGAACTGCGCGGCATCGTCGAACAGAACGGCCGCCACACCCTTCTGGTGCCGAAGACAAGTTCGACCAAGGATTGGGCCGGGCTGCTGAAACAGATCAAGGCGAAGGGGCCCGGCATCGCCGTCACCGAGAAAAAAATCGGCTCATGGGAAGGGGTGGAACTCGCCGGAACGCCCGACCAGATCCGGAACCTCCTTGTCCATTTTCCGCAGATCGCCCCCGGCCCCCTGCGTTACGTGCTGGCGGAAAAAATCGATGACGTCCTCGATCAGGCCCTGATCACCGCCGAGCCCCCGGCGGATTCCGATCAGCCCCGTTCGCCGCCGGCCGCCGGCAAAAGGTCCGAGCGGGGCACGGCCACCGTCGACGCCCTCCTGGTCCTCTCCGGACTGCTTCTCCTGGGATCGCTCACACTGATTGCCGTAGGATCGTTCGTGCCTTGGCTCGTCGGTTTCCTTCTGGACACCAACCTGTTCCTCCCGCTTCTCCAGTGGTCTCTTGTTGTTT
>JAKLDV010000132.1:0-4497 GCA_022703335.1 Elusimicrobiota bacterium | reverse complement strand
TCACGGTCTATCTGGCCCATACGCTGTTCGCGGTCATGAAAAAACGCCGGGCCCTGGGCTGGTTACTGGCGTTCTTTCTGGGAGGCCAACTGATCGTCGACAAACTGTGCGACTGGCTGACCTCCTATCTCTTGCCCAACAATTTCACGGGGGGAAAATTCCAGAACTCGTTATCGCCGCCCTTTCCGATCCCCTTCCCCAAGGCCCAGCCGGACGTCGATGCGCCGATCGCCGACGTGCGGGAATTCTCGGCCCGCGCCGGACGGAACGCTTTCTGGGAGAACGAAACGGAACGCGCCATCACAAAAAACGGCGGTTACGCCCAAATCGTCGACCACGACAACGGCCGGCCGGTCACGCGCATTGAAAAACTGCTTCGCTCCGTCAAGGCGGAGGGGGGGGGCGTGGCCCGGGTGTGGCTCTTCCGCGACATGCGCGACATGGACGAGCTGTTCGAAACGGTCAACGGCGTCCCTGTCCGGATGCGGCCGGAGGTCTTCGAGGTCACCCGCGCCATGCTCGACGCCCAGCGGCGCACCGGCGTGAAGATCCTGCCCTCCCTTTTTGATTTCCATATTCTCAACAGCGTCCGGTCGGAGACCCGGGGAACGCCGTCCGGGCTGCTCACGACGCCCGTGGGGGAACATCCGGAATTTTTCACCGCGATCGGGCGGGACCGGATGCTCGACCTTTTCCGTCCCTGGATGAAAGAATTCGCCGCGCAGTTCGACCTCATCGATCTGTTCAACGAACCAGACAACGTGCGGCCGGCACTCACCTCCGGCGTGGCCTACAACCCGCACGTAATGCTGTTCCTGCAAACCTTCGCGGCTCTGGCCCACGAACACGGGGGAAAGATCACCGTTGGGGTGGACAAAATGGGGCGGCTGCACCGCTACCAGATGATCATCCGCCCGGATTTGGGCGATGTCTACAGCGTCCATCTTTATGGCTACAAGCCCGGCCAACTGCCGCCCGCCGGGTCGCTCGGCGTGGGCACGGCGCCGATCTGGATCACGGAAATCGGCGCTTCCACCCCGGAGGAAGTGGCCGCTTTCACCCGGGAAGCCAAGGAAAAAGGCTACCGCGGCATCCTCTTCTGGCCCCAGGACGGCTTCACCCATGAAGGTTACGGGCAGACGCTTCGCGACATGGAACAGACCGAATCCGTCGCCGGCCCGTCTTTAACGGACCAGCCCGGGGTTTCCGCCTCGCCGCCGTTGTCCCTGGGGACGAACCTCTTCGGACGGCTGCTTGCCGCGATCCGCCTCATGGGAGAAACCCGCCCGCCCGCCACCCGCGCACCGCCGACGCGCACCGCCGAACGCGGCAGCGCCCGGATCACCGCGCTCCTGTTCCTCTCCGGTCTGACGCTGGCCGCTTTCATTCTGGCCGGGCATCTGCCGGCGTCCTTCGCCGACCTCGGGCACATTTCCCTTTCTCCTCTCACCGTCAGCGCCTCGGGCATCCTCTTGGGAGGGTTTCTCGTCCTCCTCGTCCGGTTCCTCCGCATGACGAAACCGGACGCCGCGTACATCACGCCGCGGGCGGGACGGAATTATTGGAAACATAAGTTCCTTGCGTTGGCGTTCGGATTTTTTCTGATTTTCGGCCCCTTCTCCGCCGGCGTCGCCGCCCCCACCCCCACGCCGTCGTCGGACAACGCGGCGGTCGCCGCCCAGTTGGAGAAACTTCCGCGCCTCTCGGCGAAACCCCAGGTTTCCCTGGGAGACATCAACGAAAAGCTCACCGCGTTGTCGAAGATATCCATGCCGACCATCCGGGGCAACCTCATGTTCCTGGACCACGTGGTCGACGTCCTCCAGGCTCTGTCCCAAGACGGAGCCCTTCAGAAAAAACTCATAAAGACGGACCCCGCCCACCTCGGACGCATTTTTTACAGCATGGAACGGATGTCCGCGGAGTGGGACAAGCAGATATTCATCCATGTCCATCAGGCCCCGGCCGCGGAAAAGGACGAAGCCCGCCGGAAAGCCCGCCAAATTCTCGTCGACGATTTTTACGCCAAGCACTTCCAGCCCCTCCTTTCATTCTGGGAGCAATGGCATCAAGAAAATGACAAGTATCACCACCTCTCCTGCCTCCTCGGCCGCTCCCTGGCCTATGCGGTCAACATGGGCGCCCCGTACGCGGATTCTCTGACCGACGCCCAGTTGCAAAAACTCCTTCAGGATCCCCAGGTGGTGATGGGTCTCTACTGGAACCTGGACACCCCGAAACACAACGACCTCGTCAATCCGGCCGCCTCTCCCACGCACCCGTTCACTCAGGCGCTGCGCCGCCAGATTGGGCCGGAATGGCAGGAGTTTCTTCTGAAAGCCATTCCCGCCACCAACCAACAGGTCGCCGCCATCACGAACGGGGAAACCGACATCATGGATTACGGCAACGACATCTTCGCCCTCTTGGAGGAGGCGGAAAAACTGCCCAAGGACAGGCCGTTGGCCGAACTTTTCCTGAAAAAAGCGGTCCTCAACGTGTCTCTCACCGATTTCCTCCGACGGCGAATGACGCCGGAACAATGGAACGACCCACAAAAACGCGTCCAGCTGATCAACAACGCCCGCGGACTTCTCGCCATGATGAGCGCCTTCGTCGGCCCCGAATACGTCGCCAAAACCGGCGAGGTCAGCGCCTTCGCCAGCTACCCCGCCATCACCTTCGGCAGTTCGCACCGCTACGCCATCGACCTTTCCCGCATCGGCCATGAGGCCGTCCATCAGCTCGACCGGGCCATGTGGTTCATCCTCAACGACCCCTCCATGAACGACTACTGGGCCTGGGGGTTCGGAGACCACACCCTCAACATCCCGTCCCGGTTCGACCGCTACCTTTTGAAGAACTTCTACCCACCGCCGCTCACCCCCCTGGTGGACGTCCCTCTTCTGGCCTCGGAGATGGAAACGAGCCACGTGCTGGAGTTCGTGGCCCGCAAAAACAATAAGACCATCGCCGACGTTTTGGCGGACGTGAGAAAACGCTCCCCGGAAGCCGTCGCCCAGGACCTCCTCCGCTGGGTGCGCGACGAGAACATCGCCGAGGTGGAATACGTCGTCAACCAACAGGTCGGCATTTCCGCCGCCTACGGACGCCGGGCGAACTCCGATTTCACGGATCCCTCATCGGTCTTTGAGATACCGAAGGTCGTGAAACGGACCACCACGCTGAAATCCCTTTATCAACACCGCCTGCAAAACATCCTGGCGGGCATGCGGCTCGCCCAGGAATCCTCCTCGCCGCAGGAAGCCTACCTCGCCATCATGCGCAAGATCTACGAACAGCCCAAGAACATGACTTACGCGGAATTCGTGAACGCCATCGGCACCGCCAACACCCAAGACGTGCGCGACCTCCTGTCAAAACACTTTAAAGACCGGAACTACACCTACGAAAAACTCATCAAGGATGTCGCTTCCCGCACCCATCCCCTCGGCAAAAAAGTCGTGGAGATCGGGATGGGACGCGACACCGTCGGGGTCGAGGGGCAGATCGACCGGTCCGGCGCGGGATACATGCTGGCGGGGCTCATCTATGCCATCGCCGGCAACGATCACGCCAAGGCCGAGGAACTTCAGCGTAACCTGAGCCACTTTGAAACCCTCCTGCACGCCTTCGACGGTCTCGAACTGCCCAAAGTGAGCGCCAACAACGTTTCACCGGACCCGGAACAACCGTTCTATCGGACGGCACCGCCTTATGTCGCCGGACAGGCGGCTCACCTGACGGCGCCGGCCCATGGGGTCTCCGCCTCTTCCTATAAAGGAAGGAGTCAAACGGCGCAGGTCCGACGGCTTTATACCCCTCAAAAAGTCCCGTCACGTCACGCGCAAACCAAAGTGCCCTCTTCCTGGAACGCCGCCCTGGTGGTGGGGGGACTCGTCCTGGCTTTCGGCCTCTTCAAGTTCGGCTGGCCGGCGCTCTTCTCCCTGCTGTTGATGCCCGGCCGGCTCTGGTATGTCCTGATGGCCCGGCCGGGTTGGCCCACGCTCACCCCGTCCATGCAGGCCGAGTTCAAGAACAAACTGCAGGCGACCCTCGGCTCCCGATTCGGACGCGTGGAGATCTTCGATTTCCCCGGCGAAACCCGAAGCACCCTGTCGCTTCTGAAATCTCCCTACGCGCAACTGACGCCGTTGGCCTACGTGACGCCTTCCGCGGCGGAAGGCGAAGGGGACATCCTTTATCTCCACCGCAGCGTGGCGTTCGCTTTGTCGGACTACAACGACAAAACCTCCACGCCGAACGTCCTCCTCCGCTCCCTGACGCGCGCCGTGGCGGAAACCGTTCTCCTCCACGAACTCTCCCAGCACGGCCGACGGGAAAGCGCGGGGATCCTGGCGCAGTTCGGATGGGGCCGGAAATTAAGGCCGTTCGTCTCCCCGAAACTCTTCCTGGCGAGGCTCATCGTCAATCTGGCCGACGTGCCGCAACTCGTTTGGGCCCGGGTGGGGGCCCTGCGCCCCATCAAAACCCCGG
>JAKLDV010000131.1 GCA_022703335.1 Elusimicrobiota bacterium | reverse complement strand
ACCGTGTTCATGCCCAGGAGTTTTCCGGCAATAGAACCCCGGACTCCCCCGCTCCCGAGGACCGGTACCATCACCATCAGCACAATGGCAAAGAACCAGAGGCTCGCAATCCAGCGGTGATCGTTCAGGACCTGGGGGTGGCGAGCATCCTTCGGAACTATTTTCCGGACATCCCGCTCCATGCCAGCACCCAAATGGCGGTGCATAACCGGATGGGGATTGATTTCCTGGCGCAACAAGGGTTCAAACGCGTGGTCCTGGCGCGGGAACTGTCGTTTGCCGAGTTGAAGATGACGGCCAAGGGGGCCCCGATCCCCCTGGAGGTGTTTTGTCACGGCGCCTTGTGCTTTTGCCTGTCCGGCATGTGTCTCTTTTCCAGTTTCATCGGCGGATTGAGCGGGAACAGGGGCCGATGCACCCAACCCTGCCGCCGGAGATGGAAGAACGGGAAAAACCAGGGGTTCCTCCTCTCCCCGAGGGACCTGGAACTGGCGGAACACATCGGGGACCTCAAAAAAATCGGGATCGCCTCTTTGAAGATCGAAGGCCGCATGAGAAGCAGCGAGTACGTGTTCAAGACGGTGAAGGCCTACCGGACGCTCCTGGACGCCAACGACGACGATTTTGCGGAGGCCCTGAAAGAAGCAAGAACGATACTGGCCGGGGACTTGGCGCGGGAAAAAACGACCTGTCTTTTTTCCGGGCGGGACAACGGCCTGTTTCAGCCGAAGAAGGCCCAGTGCCTGGGGAACCTGATCGGCAGGATCGCCGCCGTGCACGGGGACGGCCTCACGATTTCCCTGGACAACGCCTCCGCCGAGATCGCGGCGGGCGACCGCCTGCGCCTGGCCAATCCCGACACGGACACGACGGTCGCGTTCAAGGTGAGGGAGTTTTTGAAAGAAGGCCCGGCGTATACGGTCCCGTTCAGCAGGGCGGGGGAGTTCCGATGCGGCAATCCGGTCTATAAGACCGTGGACGCGGCGTTCGACCAGAAAAACATCGAGGAGGACATCGATTCCATTTATAAAAACCATGCCGCCGCCCGCCGCCGCGGACCGCGCGGGCCCCACCCCATCCCCCAATCCCATACGGCGCTGATCTCCAACAAATGGAAAGCATTGAAAAAGGCGGCCCCGCTCGACGCGGGGGAGGATTCCCTCTGGGTGCGGTTCGACGACGTTCAATGGCTGGACGTCCTGCCGCCGCCGGCGCCGAAAGACAGATACGTGTTCAGTCTGACGAAAGACACCCTGCGCCAGAGCGACCGGATCCCGGAGGGGATGACGGCGTCCCTGGCGGGAGAACTTCCTCCGTTCATCGGTCCGCGGGACACGCCGCTTTTTAAGCAATACATCGACAGAATGCTTTCGCGCGGCCTGCGTCAATGGGTGATCAACAACGTCTCTCAGTTCGGGTTCTTTTCGGATACCGACAGCGAGCTGACCGCCGGACAGTTCCTCTACACCTGGAACGCGTATACGGCGGCCTTCCTGGCGGACCTGGGCGTGCGCCGGGTGACGACGTCGTGGGAGGACGATTTCATCAACATCCGGAAAATGTGCGGACCCGGTCTGGGAAAATCCGTGATCGTGTATTTGTATGGCCGGGCCCCCCTCGTGCGGTCCCGAATCCTCACGATGGGGATGTTGGAGGACGATGTCGTTCGGGAACAGGGGCCGTCGCCCGGCACACACGACCGGGGGCCCCGCGACGCCTTCGTGCCGGTTTTTGAGTCCGATCTGGTTTTGTTGGTGACGGAGAAACCGGTGAACCTCTTCACCGCGCGGGGGAAACTGAAAGAATGCGGCATCGGCACGTTCGGCATCGATCTGAGCTTCCTGAAGCCGGACAGAAAAACCTGGGACACGATCTTCAGCGCTTACCAGGCGCGGGAGAACGTGCCTCAATCGGTCAAATTCAATTTCAAACGGGGCGTCAAATAGCGCCGACGGAACCCGACGGCGTCACTTGACGTTGTCTAAGAAAGGGCGATTGACCGGGGAAGGGACCATGAGATCAACCACGTGGCTGTTGGCGTTTGCAATCCTCTTGACGGCCGGTTCCGCGCAAGCCGCGCTCACGGCCGGCGACAAAGCACCCGATTTTTCGGCCTCCCTGAGCGACGGAACGGTGTTTCGTTTGAGCGAGTGGCTCGGAAAAGCGCCGCTGGTCCTCTACTTTTATCCCAAAGACGACACGCCGGGCTGCACCGCAGAAGCCTGCGGCCTGCGGGACGATTTCGCGACGTTCCGCCGTCTGAAGGCGACGGTGATCGGCATAAGCTACGACTCCGCCGACTCTCACAAAAAATTCATCGCCAAATACAAACTCCCTTTTCCGCTCATCTCCGACAAGGACAAATCCGTGTCCAAAGCCTTCGGCGTGGCGGGGATGTGGGCGGCGGACCGGGCCACTTTCGTGATCGGCAAGGATGGAACGATCCTCTATGCCAACCCCGCCGTAAACCCCCGGACCCACAGCCGGGAAATCCGCAACGTCCTCGAAAAACTTGCGCCGACGAAATGAGGGGCCTCGGCCCCGGTCTTGACCTCGGACAGGGCGGACCGGTCAGGCCGCCCGCTTCAACGCCCGGATGTCGATCTTCGTCATCGTCATCAGGGCTTCCATGGTTTTTTCCCGTTTTCGAACGTCTTTATCCAGCATCCGCCGGCCGAGGAGGGCCGGCGTTATCTGCCACGACACGCCGAACTTGTCTTTCAACCAGCCGCATTGTCCCTTTTCCCCGCCCGCCGAGAGTTTTTCCCACAGCGCGTCGATTTCCCCCTGGTTCCGGCAATTGACCATGATGGAAACGGCCGGCGTGAACGTGAATTCGGGCCCGCCGTTCAACGCCAGGAACTCCTGCCCCTCGAGCCGGAAAGAAACGGTCATGACCGAACCTTTCGGACGGCCCGAAGCCTTCGCCGCCGCTTCCCCATAGTGCGCGATCCCCGTGATTTTCGAGCGTTTGAAGACCGAGACATAGAACTTCGCGGCCTCCTCCGCCCGATCGTTGAACCATAAACACATCGTAAATTTTCGCATCATTCCTCCTTTGAGAAGGAACCGTTCATTCGGCCCCCCCTCTTTTTCCCGCCGCCGGAGAACGCCGAGTCCCCGGTTTTAGGCGGCGCGGCCGCCGACCGCGGCCTTGAAACCCCCGTAGGCCATGCGCTTGACGTCGAAGGGCATCTCCTTCGGTCCCCCCATTTTCATCATGTCCTTCATCACGCGGGCGTTGACGCGGTCTCGGTGCGCTCGTGATTTGAAAACGACGAACGCGAACACCGCGGTCTCGCCGGGCCGAAGCCTCATCAGGCGGGGGAACGAAAGCCCCATTTTCGGATGAAGGTCGTCCCCGACGCATTCCATGTAGTCGAGGGCGCCGTTTTTGCGCCACACCCTCTCTCCCATCCGGGCCATGCGGAGATAGGCTTTGACCATCTTCCTGGGCACCGGCAGGACATAGCCATCCACGTATCTCATATGTTGCCTCCTCGGACCGATCCGGGGGGGGCCGCCGCGGGACGGACTGTCTACGAGGCGGGTTCCCCGTGGGACCGGTTTTCCTTCCATCGCCGCCGGAGAGCGTCGAGACTCCAATTCCCGGCGTCGTGGGCGGCGAAAAACAGGAAAATGAAACAAAGAAGGACGGCGGGCTCGCCGTGGTTCTGGATGGGCCAGAATCCGCTCGGCTGGTGGAACTGGAAGTAGGCGACCGCCATCTCCCCCGAGAGAAGGAAGGCCACGGGTCGCGTGAAGAGCCCCAACAGGATGGCCGCCCCGCCGTAAAACTCAAGCACGCCGCCGATCCAGACCTGCGAGAAAAGCGCCGGGTGGCCGCCGAACGAGGGCGGGATCCCTCCGAACCAGTCGAAGAGTTTCATCCCGCCCGCCTGGAGGAACAACAGCCCCGAAACACCCCTCAACAGGAACAGGGCGATGGTCCGAGCGCGTTCGTGATTCATGCGTCCCTCCTCGCACCCCGCGGCTTCAGGCCGCCTGAACGTGCTTGAAGCCGAATTTCTCACGGGCGCGCCGGTCGATCTCCTCCGCCGAGAGATCCTCCTTGTGCGTGGAGATGTACCAGATGTGTCCGTACGGGTCCTGCACTTTGCCGCCGCGGTCGCCGTAGAACTGGTCCTCCACGGGGGAAAGGACCCGGGCGCCGGCGGACGCCGCCCGACGGACCAGCTCGTCCGAATCCTCCACGTAGAGGTGCAGCATCACGGGCGTGCCGCCCAGCGTGCGCGGACCTCGGCCTTCCATTTCCGGGAACTCGTCGCTCAGCATGAGCCGCGAATCGCCGATTTGAAGTTCCGCGTGCCCGATCCGCCCCCCGGGGTCACTGAGCCGGTAGAGCTCCTTTGCGCCGAACGCCTTCTTGTAGAACTCGATCGCCTGGGCGGCGTCTTTGATGGTCAAATAAGGCGTGAGCGTATGATAGCCTTCGGGAACAGGTTTAATGTTGGACATACGTACCTCCTTCTTGTGTAGATCACGTCATTAACACGCGGGGGTCCCGAAAGGTTCCGAACTCCGTTCCCTTGGGGGGGCGGATTTTTCAGGACCGTTTGGCGAAAAACGTGTGTCTTTTTGAGTGTGGGAGGGGGACGACGGCGAAAAGGCGGCGGGGCGATGGGGCTCTAGGAGATCCGTTTCTCCATCGTGACCATGGCGATGTCCTTGTCGCCGACGACGCGGTCGACGACGACATAGCCCCGTTTTTCGTAAAGGCGGACGTTGTCTTCGCTTTTTTCCGCGGTGCTCAGACCGAACCGCGCGGCCGTGGGAAAACACCGCTCCAATTCCCCCATCAGCGCCGTTCCGAGGCCCCTCTTGCGGAAATCGGGGTGCACCATGAGTTTTTCCACCCAACAGAGATCCCCGGTTTGGGACCCCCGCACGGAACCGACGATCGTTTGTCCGACGACCGCTTTTAAAACCACCTTGGTCTTATATTCGACCCGCAGTTCCTCCAGGGTCTGTTTCAGCGGCTGGATGTCGCAACAACGGTACCGGTCGGCCTCCGTTCGGAACGCCCGTTTTTGGAGTGCGAGGATCTCCCCGGCCTCGGCGGGCACGGAACGTGAAATGACGGGGGCCTCGTCCCGGCGGCTCATCGGGGCGTTCCTCTCTTCTTTTTCTTCGGGGGGAGCGAGGGGACCTCCCGCGCCGTGATCTCGATCAATCGGGTGATCCAATCCCGGTCTTCGAACTTATCCTCGATGAGAAAGCTCTTTTTGGCGCCGGGGTAGGCCGGGGCCTCCACCACGTCGCCGATGAACGATCTTCCCCCCTCGGTCGGTTTCACGAACAGCCGGTTGTCGCAAACGAGGGCGACCACCTTGCCATCGCAATAGAGCGCGTATTCGCCGAACATCTTCCGATAGGTGACGGCGCCCGCCCGGCCGATTTGATCGACGATGAATTTGACGAAATCCTCATCCGAAGCCATTTTTCTCCCCTCCCCGCCGTCCTTAAAAAATCCCTAGGCCATGGCCCGGCGCCGGAGAGCGGCGGGCATCTTTTCGATGGCGTAGCGCAGGACCGTCCGCGGCATCTTTTTCTTGTTCCGCAGAACGTAGTTGAAAACCTCCCGCGCGTGTTTCTCCGCGGCGGCTTTCAGCAGCCAGCCGGTGCCCTTCCGCACCAGGTCGTCCTCGTCCGGCAGAAGGCGGCCGGCGATTTCCAACGACTCGCTCAGGAATTTCCCATGCCGGGCCGGCAGGATGAGCGTCACCGCGGCCGCGCGCCGCACCCAGCGGTTGGGGGAGCGGGTCCATTCCCGAAGTTTCCCAATGAACTCCGGATACCTCTCCACGAAAGACCCCACGGTGTGGTTGCAGAAAGTGTCGCATTTAGCCCAGTTGTCCACGTAGGTCTTGACCCAGCGCTCGAACCGTTTGAAATCGCCGCGGACGAATTCTTTCCGCCGGCCGTCGGCCCATTCGAAAGCGATGAGCGCCTCCTCCATGTAATTCGACCGGAGGAGCTTTTCGCAGAGCGCGAAGAGCCGCTCTTTTTCCACGCCGCGCAGTTGCCGGGCGGTCCGGGCGGCCAGGGCGCGCACCACAGGGGTCTTGACCCCGTGGAGTTTCACGCGTTCCTTGAAAAAACGCCGGACGCCGTCCCGGACCGCGTCCACGGCGTTCCTCCTCAGTTCTTTTCTGACGGACTCGATGACGGTGTTCATGGGAACGGGAACCCGACCGTCGCTTCGCGCGGATTCCGACGCCCCTCGTTGCCCATCCATTTCCTGTCCCCGCCTCTCGGCATTTCCAGGCCCCCGTCTTTCCTGTCGTTTTTCCCGCCGGGCCGTCCGTCCCATTTTATTCCTTCCCGCATCCGCCCGTCCATAAATTTCTTATCCCCCCAGAAAACTCCGGCAAGGAATCTTGTGCATCGCCGTGGCATTGTATACACTCCCCCCGTGCTGTTCCTTCGCGGCCTGTTTCCGTTCCTCCGGCGCCACAAAAACGCCGCCGTCTTCGTGGCCGGCTTTTTGTTCGACGCCTTCACCACGCGGATCGACTCGTGGATCGATCTGTCCCTCCAATTCCTCTACCTGGACAACCGGAACCAGATGGTGTTCGGCGACCACGATGCGGAAGCCACACGGGAGTACTACTTCCCCGACCACTACAGCTACCTGCTGTTCGAGTGCCTT
>JAKLDV010000130.1 GCA_022703335.1 Elusimicrobiota bacterium | reverse complement strand
GACCGGCAGGGAATGGGTCTCGGGGTTGCCGCGGATCTCCTGGAGGACCTCCAGGCCGGTGCGTTCGGGCATTTCCAGGTCGAGCGTGATGAGGTCCGGCCGCCACGCCATGGCCGTTGAGACGACCTGCCGGCTGTCGTTCAGGGTTTTGACCTCATAGCCGTGGTCGCCGCAGAAGTCGGACAATAGGTCGGTGATGCGCGAATCATCATCGACGATGAGGATTTTCTTTTTTTCGGACATAAATATCGCCGCCCCCCGCTCTATTGCGCCATTTTAAGCCTATCCCCGGAGAACCGAAAAAGGCCTTAACAACCTGCAACTGTCTGGAAACGGATCGGTAAAATTATTGTAACCGGAGGGGTTCGCCCGGGCGTGTTTTAGGGACTCCGGAGGGCCGGCTACTCGTCTTCCTCCGTGTAGTTGGATTTCGGCTGATACCCCGGGAGAGGTTTGGCCGGCTTGAATTTAGCGGCCCCCTTGTCCTCCCCGACGCTTCCGGTGTTCGCCGCCAGCCGCGGACTCCAAAGAGCCCGTTCTTTGGGCGGCATGTTGTCGCAAAGCGCCCGTCGGTCCGTTTCAGGGAGCCGGTCCCAACACCGCTCTTTCTCTTCCGGGTCCATCTTGGTCCAGAGCGTGGCCCGCTCGTGCACGTTCATGGCGTCCCAGTAACGATTTTTTTCTTCCAAGGTCAAATCCCGCCAAAGGTCTATCTGCTGGCTGGGAGGCAATTCCCGCCATGTTTCCCAGCGCCGATCCCCCGGATTGATTCGCCATTGGGCTTCCGGATTTTCTTTTTGGGCGGAGGTTCCTTGGACCGTGTCGGCCCGGGGCGCGTTGGCGGCTTTGCCCGGAACGAATTTGCTTTTGTTTTCGGTGGCGGCGCCCGTTTCCGGGGAGGTAAAGAGGGGACCTCCGGGACGGACCCGGCTTTTTTTCCTCCATTGGGTCCCCTTTGACGTGTCGGTGGAGGCGGTGGTTTCTTTTTGCGAGTCGGGCGAGGAGAAAGCCGTTTTGGGAGGACGGGTGGTGGAATAGGGGCGGTCGGCGTTCAGACCCGATGTGCTAAAGAACAGAAGCAACAGAATAGACCCCAAGCGAGTTGGCATAGCACTAGTTTAAAGCGGCGAAAGCCGTTTGGCAAGCTTTTTTGGGGATAACGGCGGAATAGGTTGTTTGTAACCTGTGGACATGTTGTGGGGAACGGTGGAAAGCCGGGGACCGGGGGGCCTCTTCGTCGCTCATCCTTGTTTCCCACCGCGTTCAGGAAGAAGGGGTCTCTGGGGAAGGTCGGGCCGGCTCCGCTTCTTGTGTTGGGACCGCAGGGCGGGAGGGGCCTCCTCCGGGCCCGAGAGTCCTCGTTTTGCCGGGGAAGACGTTTCCCGGAAAACGTGAAGAGAGATTTTCGAGGGGTGAATAAGACTTGACAGGGCGCAGGGTTTGTTATAAATTCTTTGCCGGTTAAGATCATTGGCTTTCAATGGTTACTTAACCGCTTGAATACGAACCGGGCGCCGCCCGCGTTCCCACTGTGAGGAGGAATCATCAGCATGAGAGATAAGAACTGGACGTTAATGAAGATTAACTTCATCTTCAAGATTTTCGGTTGGATCGCCGCTGCGTTGGGCGTGGTGTTCTTCTTCATCATCCTCATCGGAGGCGGCACGCCGGAAGCGCCGCGGGCCACGTCCATCTTGGCGCTGGTTCTGGGCTTCTTTTATTTTGTCTTCTTCTACACGGTGGCCGAAGTCCTTCGTTTGTTGATGGACATCGAAGCCAACACGCGCAAGGAATAATTCCCCTTCACGTCCCCCGTTCGGGGGAAAGGCAGATAACCTCCCGTGCTTAAGAGAATCCTCCGGATTCTCGTCCCCGCGCTTGTTATCGGATCGGCCGCGGCGGCCGCCTATTATTTCTACCATAGGCCGGCCGAGGAACAGTCGGACGAAACGCAGGCCGCGGTTTCCCAGGAAGATCGGTCGCCGGAAGCGGTGGCCAAGGACCAGGCGACGGAGCAGCGGCGGCGGTTGGAGGAGACCTTGCGCGGGGCGGAGGCGGCCCGGCGTCTTGCCGGGGATGCCCGCCCGGACCTGTCCCCGGGGGTCGTTAACCCCGTTGAGAATCTTCAACGGACCTTCCAAACCATCGATGAGATCAACCGCATCAACCGGTTCAATCGTGAAATGAAGGAGAAGCGTACCCCAAGTCGGCCCTGATCGCGGAACTTCTGCCGGAAATTTAAAAGGGCGGATCGTTTTTAAAAACGATCCGCCCTTTTTCTTTTGTCACGGATAAATCATTCGGAAACGGGGACCGGGATTTCCTCCTCCGAGTAGGGGTATTCCGCCCGGTTTTTGTAGTTCTCGTAGTCCTTGATCATGAGAAAACAGCCGGGGATGACGAAAAGCGTCAATATCGTGGCGCCGGTGATGCCGCCGACGACGGAGATGGCCAGCGGCGACCAGAGACCGGCCGATTCGCTCTTGTCCCAAATCATCGGCAACAAGTCCAGGATGGTGGTCAGCTGCACCAGGGTGATCGCTTTCAGGCGTTGTTTTCCGACGAGCATGACGGCGCGCAGGAGGTTCTCGCCCGGCTGGATCGCGTTCAGGCGGTCCAGCAGGATGATGGCGTTGGTGACGACCAGTCCGCCGAGCATGATGAGGCCGAGATACGTCCCCATGGTCACGCTGGTGCCTGAGAAATAGAGCACCGGCACCACCGAGATGATGGCCAGGGGCACCGTCAGCATGATCAGCAGGGGCTGGGCGTAGGACTCGAACAGGCAGGCCAAGACGATGTAGACCAGCCCCACCATGATGAGGAAGGCGAACTTGAATTCCTGCTCGTTCTTGATCATCTGCTGGTAGTCGCCGCCGAATTGGTAGTAATAGTTCTGCGGAACGTCCATCCCTTTCAGATGCACCGCCGACTTTTTCACGGCGGTGCTGAGCGCCAGTTTTTCCCGGTTCGAGCTGACCTGGATCATCCGCTGTTTGTCTTTGCGCCAGATTTCGCTGGGCGTGAGGGAGAATTCGAGGGTGCTGACCTGCTGCAGCGGGACGATGGTGCCGTCGTTCGTCATCAGGGTGAGGGAGTTGAGGTCTTCCAGCGTCTTGCGATGCTTTTCCTGCAGCCGGGCCACGGTTTCGATCTGCTCGGTGGCGGTGTAGAAATAAGTGGCGCGGAGGCCGCGGATCTGCGCGTGGAGCGTCTCGGCGATGTCCTTGACGGTGAAGCCGAAGAGGGCGGCGCGGTCCTTGTCCACCATGATCTTCACCTCCGGCCGGCCCGGTTTGTAGCGAAGTTTGATGTCCGTCAACCCCTTGACGTTTTGCAGCCGTTTGGCGATGCCCACGGCCACATCCCGCAGCACGTTGTAGTCGAACCCGTATACGTCCACCAGAAGTTCCTTGGAGCTCTCCGGTTCGGAGAAGTAGATGAAAGTGTCATACACGGCGCCGATCTCCGCCACGCGGGGGCGGAGATCGTTGATGATGTCCTGCACGGGCCGGGTTCGTTCCGCCTGCGGCACCAGGGTGACGTAGATCTTGGACGACCAGCCTTCCACCCGCGCCGCCGCGGTCTTCACCACTTTCTGGATCTCCGGCGTATCGCTCAGTATTTTTTCCACCTCGGCCACCACCTGGTCGGAGATGTCCAGTTTGGCTCCGGCCGGCAGTTCCACGAAGATGATGAACTCGTTCGGTTCCGTTGAGCCCATGAAATCTTTTTCCAGGAATTGGGTGTAGACGAACCCCGAGACGAGAAAGGCGACAAAAATCCAAAAGAGCATTTGATAACGGTAGCGCACCGCGGCCGACATGAGGTTCCGATAAAGCCTCATCGGGCTTTTGAACAGCGGGGAGACGTAATGCGCCACGAAAAGCAATAAATGCCGTTTGAGGCGCGCTCGCCGGGAGGGCTCCGGTTCTCCTCCCCCCTCCGGTCGGGCTTCGGGCGGTTCCTCCGCGGGGCCGGCCTCCACCGGGGGATGTTTGAGGAAATGGACCGTTCGCGTGAAAACGTTTTTCAGGCTGTCCATCCAGCGGTCCAGCCTTTCGGGGAACGGTTTTTCGGAAATATATTCGTACCAGAGTTCGTGGATGTCGAAATGCTTCGCCCCCGGCTCCTCCCGGCGCATGGGGATCAGCGCGCTCAGCAACGGGACGGCGGTGAGCGCCACAAAGAACGAAACCACGAGGGAGAAGGTGACCGTCAGCGCCAGGCCGGTGTAGAGAATTTGAACCTGTTTGTTGATGAAGAGGATGGGGATGAACACGATCACCGTGCACAGCGTCGAGGCCAGGATGGGGAGCGTCATTTTTTGGCTGGCCTCGCTGATCAGGGGATCGGAGACTGTCCTCGGGACCTCCGAGACGTCGGGGTGGTGTTTGAAGAAATGTTCCTTTGCCTCCACGACGCTTTCCAACACCACGATGGAGTTGTCCACCAGCATGCCGATGCCCAGGGCGATGCCGGACAGGGTCATGACGTTGATGCCGATTTTGCACAGGTACATCAGGCCGAAGGTCAGAAGCACCGAGAGCGGGATGGAGACGAGGATAATGGCCGTGTGCTTGATGTCCCGAATGAAAACCCACAGGATGAGGGCCGTCAGGAGGAGCCCCTGCCAAAGGGCGGTGGTGACGTTGCTGATGGCGCTTTGGATGAAGATGGCCTGATTGGAGACGATGGTGAGGGTGATTTCCGGGTCGAGGTTCTCCTGGAATTTTTTGAGCGTCTCGTTTATTTTTTTTGCGGTGCGGATGGTGTTGGTCTGGGATTCCTTCTGGATATAGACGGAGACCGTCGGCTTCTTGTTGAGACGGGCATAACTGTCCGGTTCCAGGTAGAAATCGCGGACCTCCGCGATGTCGCCGACGCGCACACGGGACCCCTCCTTGGTCACCGCCACCGTCATCTTCTTGATGTCGTCCATGGTCTGGAACTGGCCCATGGTGCGGACGTAGTAGGAGTTGCGCTCGTCTTTCGTTTTCCCGGTCAACAGGTTGAGGTTGTTTTCCCCCAATTGACCGATGATCTGCCGGATGGGGAGCTGATAGGCCTCCAGCCGCTGCTGGTCGAATTCCACCAGGATTTTCCGCTGCCGTCCCCCGCCGATCTCGATGTTGCCGACACCGTCGATCCTCATCAGCTGGGGTTTGAGGGTATTGTCCACCATGTCGCGCAGCATCTCCGGTGTGTACTTGTCGCTGGTGAGCGCCACGATCATGATGGGATAGTCGTTTTCCTCGTAGTGGGCGACGATGGGTTTTTCGATGTCTTTGGGGAGTTTCCCGCGCACCTTGGCGAGGCGTTCCTGAACCTCCAGGGCGGAAAAGGCCACATTGGTCCCCGGTTCGAAGATGAGCGTGGTGACGGAGCGGTCCTTTCGGGACACCGACATGAGGCTCTGAAGTTTGCTGGTGGCGCTGACCGCCTCTTCGACGATTTTCGTCACCAGGGACTCGATGTCTTCCGGCGGCAGACCGCCGCGCACCCCGATGAAAACCGTCAACGAGCCGGCGCCGGAATTGGGCATCAGGTCCACGGGCAGGTGGAAGATGGAAAAGGACCCCAGCAACGAGGCGGCAATGAAGACCATCAGGGTCGCGATGGGGCGGGTGATGGCGAGACTGCAAAGACTCGTGCCGGAAGAAGGGGAGGGGTCGGTGTCGGTGGAGGACATGGGCGTGCGGTCGGTTTAAGAAAAAGTCAAGGAGAGTTGATGGTGTCTGTCCCCGTGGAATGGGAAGCGGCGTCTCCTCCGGATTCGTCCGTCGGGGCGGATTCGACGGTGACCGATTCCTCTTGGGGAGCGTTCCGAAGCTGCCACCGCTCAAAGTTGAAGTAAAGCCAGGGGATGACGAAGAGAGAGAGGCAGGCGGACACCAGCAGTCCGCCGAAGGTCACCGAGGCCATGGGAGACGAGAGTTCCGATCCTTCGGACAGCCCCAGCGCCATGGGAAGGACGCCGAGGATGGACACCAGCATGGTCATGACGATGGGCCGCAGGCGGGTGGCGCCTCCCCGCATGACGACCTCCCGCAAGTCCGTGACCCCCGCTTCCTCCCGAAGGGCGTTCATGAAGTCGATGAGGATGATGCCGTTGTTGACCACCAGTCCGCCGAGGATGATGGTGCCGAGGATGACGGGGGCGCTCACCGGGATGCGCGTGACGAACAGGGTAAGCGCCACCCCGACGACGCAGAGCGGCACGGTGGTCATGATGATGAGCGGCTGGCCGAAGGACTCGAACTCGGCGGCCATGATCATGTAGATGAGCAGGACGGACATGACCATGGCGATGGAGAGCCCGCCGAAGGACTCCTTGATCTGGGCGCTCTCGCCGGTGAGGGTGATGTTGTAATCGCTGAGGGTCTGATAGGTGTCGAGGAGTCCCTGCACGTCTTGAATGACGTCCGCCACGCTGCGTTTGAGCACGTTCGCGGTGAGCAGGATCGCGCGTTGTTGGTCGAGGTGCTTGATCTCGCTGGGGCCTCGGGCCAGTTCCAGGCTCGCGACTTCGGCCAGGGGCACCATGACGCCGCTGGGGGCCCGGATGGTGAGCCGACGGATGTCGTCGGTCTGAGCCCGGTCCTCCGGACGGAGCTGCACGCGGACGTCGATCTCCTGGCCGGTTTCCTTGAAAGTCGTGGCGATGTATCCCTTGATGCC
>JAKLDV010000013.1 GCA_022703335.1 Elusimicrobiota bacterium | reverse complement strand
GCCGTAGCTGATGTTGTAGGTCAGCGGGATGCCCACGATGGTCAGGAACGCCGGGAAAGCCTCCTCGAACTCGTTCCAATCGATCTGGGAGATGGTCTTCATGAGAAGGAACCCGACGATGATCAAGGCGCCGGCGGTGATGGGGTAGACGAAAAAATCGCCGGCCCCGGCCGGCGGGATCGCGTCCGCCGGAGTTTGAAACCCCGTGTTGACGAACAGGCGATATTGGTCCGCGTTGGGAATCCGATACCCGCCGCCGACCATCTGAATGACGGGCGCGAAGAACGCGGCCGCCCCGAACAACAACCCGGTGACGATGGCGGTCAACCCGGTGCGCCCGCCCACCGCCACCCCGGCGGCGGACTCGACGTAGGTGGTGATGGAACTGGACCCGAAAAGACCCCCCACCAGGGCGGCCAACGAATCCACAGTCAATATCTTCTTCATGCCCGAGACTTTTCCGCGCTTGTCGACGAACCCGCCCTGTTCGCCCACCGCCACCACGGTGCCCATGGTGTCGAAAAAATCCGTCATCATGATGGAGAACACGGTCAGCAGAAGGAGACCCGTGAAAACATCGCCCAGGGCCATCCGGCCGCCGACCCGCTGGAAAGGCGCGAAAAACGTCTGAAAATCCAGCGGCCCAACGATCTGCGTCGGCGGACGGGTCACCCTCAGGCACAGGGCGGCCCCCGTGGCGGAGAGGATCCCCCACAGCAGGGCCCCCTTGACGCGCAACGCCATGAAGATCAGTATCGCCCCCAGCCCAATCAGCGTGACCCACACGTATTTCTGGGAGAAATCGCCCAAGGCGACCAGGGTGATGGGCGCCGGCCGGATGAGGCCGCCCTGGTTGAGACCGATGAGCGTGATGAACAACCCGATGCCGATCCCGATGGCCCTCTTCAGGTTGAGCGGGATGGCGTCCATCACGGCTCCCCGCAGTCCCAAAAGCACCAGCCCGAGGATGACCAGCCCTTCCAAGAAGATCACGGACATTCCCACCTGCCAGGGCACGTTGGCCTGATTTATCCCGATGACGGAAAAAGCGACGACCGCGTTCACCCCCATCCCCGGGGCCAACGCCAACGGCCGGTTCGTCACCAGACCCATGGTCACGCAAATCAGGCAGGACCCCAGCGCGGTGGCGGTCACCGCCGCGGGGAAGGAGATGCCGGCCGCCGACAGGATCCCCGGATTGACGAAAATGATGTAGGCCATGGTCAAAAACGTCGTGATCCCCGCCACGACCTCCGTGCGGAAATTGGTCGCCCGTTCTTCGAACCTGAAAAAATGTCTCATGCGGTATCCCCGGAATCCTTTTTCTGAATGTCGTTCACATAAAAAACGGCTCTATCGTAGCATAAAGGCGCCTTCCCCGAGGAAAACTACCCCGCCCCGCCGCTCTTTGATAGAATTCCCCCATGGAAAATCCCTCCCGGTTCCTCCCCCGGTTCGTCAAGAAAACCGGCCTCGTTCTGCTGGGCGCCGGGCTGGCCCTTCTGTTTTTGGAAACCGGCCTGCGGCTGACCGGCGGCGCGCTCCGGGCAAAACAGAACCTCTCCCTCCGCAAAGCGTTGAACTCGGGCGGGGATGTCCGCCTCCTCTGCCTGGGCGAATCCACCACGGCCGGCGGCTATCCAAAACATCTCGAAGAGATCCTCAACCGCCGACAGACGAAGACCCGGTTCACCGTCATTGACGCCGCCTATCCCGGCACCACGACCTCCGTCATACTGACGCAACTGGAAAAGAACCTGGAAAAATACAAACCCCAGCTGGTCGTCACCATGATGGGAATCAACGACGCCGAGGACGACGGGTTCGAACACCGGCCGGATCCCGCGCTCTCTCCCGCTTCCTGGCGCGTCACCCACCTCACAAAACTCGTCGCCTCCAGCCTACGGGAACGTTTCCGGAAAACCTCCTCCCCGGGCGACCTCCGCGCCGCGGCCGGAACGGGGGACGCGGTTCAACGACTGTCCCCGGCCATGAAAACGCTTCTGGCGACCATCCGCCACCAGCGCGAACGGCAGCAATTCGACGACGCCGTCGACTCGTGCCGCCGGGCCCTGGCCATCGAGCCGGCGAACGTCCTGTTTTTGTTGGAACTGGCGCATTGTTTCAGCGATCGGGGGATGTGCGCGGAAACGGAGAAAATCTGCCGGGACATCCTCCGGATCGACCCCGCTTCCGAAAGCGCGTCCATCGAGATGGCCGCCTGTTACAACAGCGAAGGGAACGACCCCAAAACCGTGAAACTCGCCGAGGCGGTCCTGAAAATAAACCCCCGAAGCGTGCCGGCCTTCCTCCTCCTGGCGACGGTGCATTACCGCGCCGGACGACACGCCGACATGGAACGCGCGTGCCGGAACGCGTTGGCCGCCCAGCCCCGGAACGTGCGCGCCCAAGTCCTCTTATCCAAAGCGCTCAAACTCCAGGGGCGCCTCGACGAATCCCCGGAAACCCTGCAAGAGTTCATCTCCCTGAAACCCGGGGCGCTGCGCGCGCGCCTCGAACTGGCCGGTCTCTACTGCCTGCGGGGGAACCACGAAAAAGCCGAAAAGGTCTGTCTGCAGGCCGTGGGTCTGCTCTCCGAGGGCCGAACCCACCCAGAGCGCCAGGCGCGCGCCGCCGTCCACGGCGCGCTGGGCATCGTCTACTCCCAGATGGGCCGGCCGATCCAGGCCGCCGAACATTTTGAAATGGCGGAGATGGACCAGAACTTCTCGGAGAAGACGCGGAGGAACTATCTTCGCCTGTGGGAAACCCTGGCGCGGCGGCAGATCGTTTACGTGTGCGCCTCCTATCCGTTGCGGTCGACCGCCCCGCTGAAAGAGATTTTCGGTCCGAACGCCGGGGTCCTCTTCGTCGACAATGAAAAACCTTTCAGGGAGGTCCTGAAAAAAGAACCCTTCTCGAAATATTTCACGGACCTCTTCGCCGGGGATTTCGGGCACCTCACAAAAAACGGCGACATCCTCTTGGCCGAGAATGTCGCCGACGTTGTCTTGAAGGAATTTTCTAAAAACTGATCCGACCCGCCCGCCTCCGAAGTTCGCCGCCGGACCCCTACGGCTGTCCCCCCTGTTTCATCATTTTTTCGATCATCTCGCGCTGTTCCGCCGGCATGTTCTTCATCTGCTCTTCCATCCGTTTCATGGCGTCCGGAGGCATCGACGTCGCCGCCGGGCCGGCCCCCAACAGGCCGGTCTTTTGGTACCCCGCCGGGACCTCGAACATGGCCGGCGAGATCGGCTTTTTCTCCACGCGCACCACCTCCACCACCGTGACACCCTCTTTTCCGGCGCGATGGATGGATTTCAGGGGAAAACCGTCCGCCCCGGCCTCCTTCAAGGCCTTCCCGTAGGCGCCGTCGGCCGGGCCGCGGTCCTTCCCGGCGTTCATCCTGGCGAACGTGTCGTAGTCCATGATCTCACGGCTGGTCCAGAGTTCCGATTCGCCGCCGGACCCGGCGATGAAGACATGCGCGCATCGATAGCCCAAGAGAGTCTCGTCGGGCAGGCGCTTCACTTTATAAGAGGCGCGCTCGGCCTTTTCGGCGGCCCGACGGGTCTTGTCCAGGTCCATTTCCGAATAGGTCTTCTTTTCGTCGTTGATGACGTAGAGGGTGGCTGGATTTTTGGCCGTCAGGAGAGACGTCATGCGCACCGGTTTTTGGGGCGTCTGCATGTTCAGCTCGTTGCGGACGCCCGACTTGGAGACCAGGATGGTCCCATTCCCGGAAGTCGGCCCGGCGGACATCTTGATATGCAGGACGCCCTCGAATTCGGCAAAAGAGAGACCGGCCGACAGCAGGACGGACAAGAACAAAGTGATCTTCTTCATGAGCGGGGGTTCCTTTCTGAGTTCGGTGCGGAGTCTCGCGACGAGGCCGCGCGCGCCATTATATCAGATTATCCTCGGCGGCGTCCGACGGGCCCGGCCCGGGGAAGATGCTCAACGCCGGAACCGTATGGAAACCGTCGAGCGGTCCGCGAAAAATAAAAACACCGCGAACACCATCACCAGAATCCCCAAGAACACCAACGGGAGCCCGATCCCGGCGCCGACGATGGTCAGGGTGAAAAGTCCCCCCAGGACCGTCATCCCCAATCCCACGAAACCCAACGCCAGGCCGGCCGTCACCCGCCGGACCGCCCGTTTCCAGAACGGGACGGCCGGTTCCAGGCCCACGATCTCGGGTTCGAGGACCTCCGAGACCTTCTGATGTTTCACGGGCAAAGTGTCCATGGGCATATTGTATCACGGAGAGGGGGCCCGCGCGGGGGAACCGCCGCGCGCGGATCTATTTTTTTCGGACGTAGATGTTCCTGGCCACGGCCTCTTCGAGGGCGAGCTGGCTGTCTCCCAGCTCCAGCACGAAGCTGGGGAACGTCTGATGCAGGCGAACCTCGGCGCCGGGGATCACTCCCAAAGACAGGAGTTTGTGCAGTTCCGGATGGTCGTGCAGAAGGAGGTAGGCGATGCGGCCCTCCTCGCCCAGTTTCATGTTGTCGAGGGAGACCACGATGGGGCGTATGTTTTCCTCCTCCCGACGGCAGCAATCGCCGGACGGGATGGGAGAGCCGTGCGGGCACTGCCGGGGATGGCCCAGGAGGGTGCAGATGGACTCGCTGATCTCCGGCGAGATGATGTGTTCCAGCCGGCAGGCGTTGGAATCGAGTTCGGCCCGGGCCATGCTCAGCACGTCCGACAGGAGCCGTTCCGCCAGGCGATGCCGGCGGATGATGTCCTTGGCGAGGCGTTCCCCCTCCGGCGAAAAAACCAGTTCGTCGCCGGATTCCCGCAGAAGCCCCTCGCGCATCAGCAGATCGAGGGCCTTTTCCCCGACGGCCTCGGTCAGGCGGGCCTGGATCTCCGCCCGCCGGCGCACTTTCTTCTCGAACATGTTCCACACCACGTTCAGCCCCTCTTCGATGTCCTCCTTCTCGGCGGTGGGGATGGGGAATTTCTTGTCTTCCGTCATTTGTCACACCTTTCTTAGGATGAAATGAGCCGGGGCGCGACGGAGAGGAGGGCGTTCAGTCCGCCGGCCGCCGCCAGGGCAATCACCGTGACCACCGCGGTGACGACCGCCGCCATCTTCCATCCCCGTTCCTTCACCACCATCAACCATTGAGCGATGCACGGCATGAAGAGGGTGATCAACACCAGACTGACCGTCACCTGGCGGTCGTTCATCAGCCCCTCCATCTGCAGATGGTAAAGTCCGGCGGCGCCGTAGTCGCGCCGCAGGAACCCGATGAGGAACGTCTGCGTGGCCGCGGCGGGCAAGCCCAGGAATTTCTGAACCACCGGCGCGCCCAGGACTTCCAGCCGTTTCAGTCCGCCGAACTTGTCCAGGAAGAACAACACCAGCGTGCCCAGCACGAACAGCGGCACCACCTCCTTCAAATACCATTCCAGCCGGGCCTTTATTTTCAGAAGGAGGTTCCGCAGCATGGGCCGGCGCAACGGCGGGATCTCCATGACGAAGGTGGACCGGGCGCCCGGCAGGAAACGCGCCGACCCCCAACCGACCACGAAGGTGATGCCCGCCACCACGCCCAGCCACAACAGGAAGACCCGCGGCGACATGCCGGCGGTCATCCCCAAGATCACCGCCAACTGTGCCGAGCAGGGCACGGAAAGGGACAGGAGCACCGTCACGATCAGCCGCTCCTTGGCGGTGTCGAGCACGCGCGTGGTGACCGTCGCCATGCTGTCGCAGCCCAGCCCCAGCACCATCGGCAGCACCGCGCGGCCGTTGAGCCCCATCAGCCGGAACAACCGGTCCATCATCACCGACAGCCGCGGCAAATACCCCGAATCCTCCAAGATCCCGAAGGCGAGGAAAAACGTCGTCACGATGGGGAAGATCAAGGCGAACGCGTAGGTGAGCGCCATGGTGACGATCCCGTAGGGGCCCACCACCATGTCGCGCAAAAAGGTCGACGGCAGAAGCAGATCGGCCAAACGCTGCGCCGCCGGAACGATGTACCGTCCGAAAACGGTTCCCTCCAAAAAATCCACCGCCACCCCCGCGCCGAAGACGCCGACAAACTGGTAGACGGCGTACAACGCCGCCAGGGCGATCAGGTACCCGGGCCAGGGCCGCATGCACCAGTTTCCGAACCGCGACGCCCAATTCCCGGACGGGCCGGCGCGGCGGTACACCGCCTCCCCCAGCGTCTCTTTGACCCATCCGTCGCGCGCCTCGAAGACCACCAGCCGGGGCGGCCGGACAAAAGCCGCCCTCTGTGCGTCGGCCCGACGCCACAGGGACTCCTCGGTTTCGCCGGGCCGCAGACCCGGATGAGCCCACGTCAGCGCCGAACCGTCGCCGGACAAAAGCGCCAAGCTCACCGCCCTCTTGGGAGAAAAATCCGTCCGCCAAGCCCCGTCCAACGCCTCCAGCGACCGGTGGATTTCCGGCGGATACGGCACGGCGGCCGACGGCACCGCCGCCCGCGCCACCGCCGCCTTCACGTCCGCGAGACCCTCCCCCAACGTCGCCACGGTCCGGAGCACGGGGATCCCCAACCGCCGGGAAAGCCGGGCGGGGTCGATCACCAGCCCGCGGGACATGGCCTCGTCCATCATATTCAACACGAGCAGCATCGGCCGGCGGAACTCCGCCAGTTCCAGCGTCAGCAGGAGTGCGCGGTGCAGGTTCTTGGCGTCGGCCACCTGGACCAGCACGTCCGGGTTCTCGCGCAGGAGCAGGTCTCGCGTGACCCGTTCGTCCTCGGAGTTGGGGATGAGGGAGTTCACGCCGGGGGTGTCCACGATCTCATAGTTTTCCCCGCCCAGCCGGCCGCCTCCCCGGGAGACGTCCACCGTCGTGCCCGGGTAGTTGGACACCGTCACGTACTGTCCCGTGAGGCGGTTGAACACCACCGACTTGCCCACGTTGGGATTGCCCACCAGGGCCAGCCGTTTCATGGCCACGACTTTTTTATCGTCCAGAACCGCCGCCGCCTTTTCCATGCCGTCCTCGTTAATTCACCGACCGATGGCCGCCCGCGGCTCAACCCCCCGAACGCAGCGGATGTTCGAACGAAAGATACAGGAACACGCCGTGTTCGCCGTCGGACGGGCCGACGCCGATGGGAAACGCCAGGCCGGGGACGACCTGCAGCCCCGACTCGAAGTTCAGCGCCCCCCGCACACCGGGGTTCAAAAAGAACGTGTCGTTCCGCTCCGTCCCGCCGGCCGGCAACGGCGTTTCCTCCGACGTGGCGGCGGTCTCCATCATCAGGTTGAGCCGATCGGAGAGGACGTGGATCACGCTGAACCCGGCGTTGAAACCCAGCGTATCGGCCCGGACGCTGCCGGCGGCGCGGCTGTCGGGGGTGTAGGTGGCGCCGAAATTCCAGTGCGTCACCCATCGGTCCGAGAGGTCCACGCTGAACGGCATGTTGACCTGGTATCCCAACGCGCCGGCGCCGAAACCATCCTCCTCGTCGCCGGTCGGCAGAAGGAGAGTGACCCGCGGGGAAGCCGCCACGCGGTCGTCCAAGAGGGCCTGGTAACGGTAGTTCAGTCCCACGTCTCCCAAGCCGGTGTCGTTGCCCGGCGCGGGAAAATGCTCGACGGGCAACGTGACGGAAAGTTGGTTCTTTTGCCCCTTCCACGGCCACTCCTCGGTGAACGAAGCGGTCCAGGTCTTGTCCTTCGTCAGATACTGGAAAGCCTGGATGTGCTGAACGACGCCCGGTTCCTGGTTATAGGCCTCCTCCAGAAGGAACGAATTGTCCTGAATTTTTGCGGGGGCCTCCGCCCCGGCCGAAGCCGCAAAAGCCGTCGCCGCCAAAAACAACGCCGCTCTCTTCCGTCGTGCTCCCATCGATCCCTCCTGGACATGCGACCGGCGGGCGCCGGTCTTAATTGAGACTTTATCTCAATAAAAACACAAAAAAATCAGGAACGCCGGGGAGACGGCCCCGCCGTCTCGCAGCGGCGGCAGCGGCCGAAAATCTCATGGCGGTGCCACAGGACCTTGAACCCGTACCGCCGGGCCAACCGTTTCTGGGCCTCTTCCACCGCCGGGCTGACGAACTCGATGGCCCGGCCGCAATGCACGCAGAGCATGTGGTCGTGGTGATGACCGCCGAGACGCGTCTCGAACTTCTGCTTACCGTCGGGGAACGTCACCCGCGTGGCCAGGCCGCAGTCGCCCAAAAGGCGCAGGGTGCGGAACACCGTGGCGCGGCCGAGGCGGGGGTCCCGTCGCCGGAGTTCCCGGAAGATCTCTTCCGGCGAGAGGTGCCGTGAAGATCTTCCCAGGAAAGCGAGTATCTCCTCCCGCTGAGAGGTGTTTTTGAGCCCCTGTTCTTTCAGATAGTTCCGGAAGGCCTTGAGGTGATCGTTCATTTTGATATGGCGTCTCAAAATCTATTTTCTCATATCGAAGACGGCGTTGTCAACCCCCCGGCCGCGCCGCGCCCCGCGGGACCGGGCGGCTGGCCAGGTCCCGGGGGACTTTGGTAGTCTATGGGCGCCATGAACAACGAAACCCAACCCGCCCTGCGCCGGGGGCTGAACGTCTGGGACGCCGGCGCCATCGTGGTGGGATGCATCATCGGCGCCGGGATATTCCGCCTCTCCGATTCCGTGGCGGGGCATTCCTCCTCCGGCTTCATGTTCCTGCTGGCCTGGGGGCTCGCCGGGCTGCTCTCCCTCTGCGGCGCGCTGACCTACGCGGAGCTGGCGTCGCTGTTCCCCAAGACGGGCGGGGACTACGTTTTCCTCACCAACGCCTACGGGCGCCTTTGGGGCTTCGTCTTCGGCTGGACGAAACTCTTCGTGCAGCGCGTGGGCACGATCTCCATCCTCGCGTTCGTTTTTGCGGAACATACCTGCCGCGCGACCGAACTCGCCGGCGGCCCGGGCGCCGTCAAATCGCTCGCCACCGGCGGCATCGTTCTGCTCACCGCCACCAACATCGTCGGACTCCGGGCGGGCAAAACCGTCCAGAACGTTCTGACCGCGCTCAAGGTGCTGGCGCTCCTGGGGATCATCGCCGTCGGACTTTTCGCCGGGAAAGGGTCGGCGGAGAACTTCCAGCCTTTCTGGCCGGAGTGGTCCTGGAACATCTGGCACGCCACCGGCCTGGCCATGATTTTCGCGTTGTGGACGTACGGCGGCTGGGAAAACGCCGCGTACGTGGCGGAAGAGGTCCGCGAACCCGAACGGAACCTGCCGAAAGCCCTGGTCTTCGGATTGCTGGGGACCACGGTGCTGTACCTGGTGGTGAACGCGGTCTACCTTTATTACCTCCCCCTGCCCGAACTCCGAGAGACGGACCTGGTGGCGGCCGGGGCCATGGACAAAATATGGGTCGGGCGGGGCGGTCAGGTGGTGGCCGCCATGGTGATGGCCTCCACCCTGGGCGCGCTCAACGGCTACATCCTGACGGGTAGCCGCATCCTCTTCGCCTTGGCGCGGGACCACGCCCTTTTCGGAAAGCTCGCCCTCGTCTCGCCGAGAACGCGCACCCCCGTGATGTCCCTTCTGACCACGGCGGCCCTCGCGACGTTGCTGGTGTGGACGGGCACTCTGGACCAGATCGTCACCTACACGGAAATCGTCATCTACCTCTTCTTCGCCGGCACGGGACTCTCCCTGTTCCTCTTCCGGCGCCGCGCCGCCCAGCGAAGCCCCTCCGCCTACCGGGTGTGGGGATATCCGTGGACGCCGACGGTGTTCATCCTGATGTGCCTCGCCTTTGCCATCAACGCCTTTCTGGGCCGGCCGAAGGAATCCCTTCTCGGGGTCGGCGTCGCCGGGCTGGGGATCCCTCTTTACTTTTTTTCCGAACGGCGGACCCGACGGGGACAGGCCTCCTCTCCCTGCTGACCGCCGTCCGTTTTATGCGCCGGCTCGATAAACACACCCTCGGGGGAGTCCTCATCGTGGCCTTGGCGGCGTTCTTTTCCCTTCACGGCTTGGACCGCGAAATCCTCTGGCAAGACGAGTCCGAAACGGCCCTGGTGGCGAAAACCGTCCTTGCGCGCGGACTGCCGTTCGGCACCGACGGAAAAAATGTCTTTTCCCAAAACCGGGGGGCCGACTACACCAAGGATTTTCTATGGCGCTGGCACCCCTGGCTCCAGTTCTACCTGTGTGCGGGATCCTTCGCGGTGTTCGGGGTCGGGACTTTTTCGGCGAGACTCCCCTTCGCCCTGCTGGGCGTGGCCACGGTGGCGTTGTTGATGCTGTTCGTGCGGCGGCGTTGGGAGGACCCGCGGCGGGCCCTCTGGGCGGGGGCCGCGCTGACGTTCTCGGTGCCGTTCCTGCTTCTGGCGCGCGAGGCGCGCTATTACAGCGCGGCGGCGTTTTTTACCCTTCTGGGGCTCTACGCCTACGACCGCTTGACGGAAAAAAACAAGTCCGGATTCCTCCTCCTCTTCTGCGCCTCCTTCTTCCTGTTCCATTCGCATTACGTCCTCTGCGGCGCCCTCCTGGCGGCCCTTCTGCTCCACGCGTCCGTTTTCTCGCGGGACCGGTTCCCGCCCCTCCTGGCGGCGTGCCTCGCCGTTTCCGTCGTGAACCTGCCGGCGGTGTGGCTGTTTTGGGGAACGGACCGGGGCGTGGGGCTCTTCAACGCCGGGCGAGCCCTCGATTTCTTCCGTTACTACGCCTCCGAAACGCTGGAACATATTTTCCCCCTTCTCCTGCTCCTGTTCCCCCTTCTGGCCGTGGTGATGACCGGACGAAAACCGTCCTTCTCGCCCCGCGACCGTTCGTCCGCGGCTCTCCTGTCGATGGTCGCCGGCGTCACGTTCGTTTTTCTCGCCGTTCTCAGTCCGGCGAACTATTTCCGATATCTGGCGGCCCTGATCCCGCTCGCCTGCGCGGGAGAAGGATGGATCCTCCGTTTTCTGCAGGACGTTTGGGGGATCGTTCCCGCCGCCGCGCTGCTGATGGGCCTGGCCGTCTACGGGGGGTTGCCGCCGTTCCTCTACGAGATCACTCACCGTTACAAGGGACCGATGGACGGGATCGTGGACTATCTTCGGAAGAATGGCAGGGACAGCGACGTCGTGGCGATCACCTACGAGGACTTGCCGTTGAAATTCTACACGCGGATGCGCGTGGTGGGCGGGCTGACCGGAGAAGACCTCTCGCCGGCCCTGAAAGCGGATTGGATCATCCTACGGAAGCACACGGTCAGCGACAAGGACGAACAGGTGAAAAACTATCTTCTGGAGAAGGTGGCGTGGCCGGACTATGAAAAAATCACGATCGATTTTCCGGACATCCCCTACGAGAACCGGGAAACCCCCGACGAACACCTGTTCCACACGATGACGCGGGAAGACCGCGTCGTCATCCATCGCCGGAAGAGAACGACCTGACGACCCTCAGTTCGACTTGGAGCGTTTGTCCCTGGAATTCTTCGGAAGGGGCGACGGTCCGCCGCGCGCGGAGGACACGAAACGAACGATCCCCCGCAGCATCGCTTCGGCGCAGTCGCACTGGAACGGCTCTTTCTTGAGAAGGGCCTCCTCGGCCGGCACAATGATGTAGGCCGACTCGGTGAGCACCGCGGGCATTTGGGGCGGCCGGGCCAGCGCCAGGTTCCCATAATGCAGGCCGTCGTCCCGCAGGGCGGCCGGCCGGGAAGAAGCACCGAGGATGTCCCGATAGGCCCGGTGGATCTCCCGGGCCAGTTCAAAGCTGTGCGGTTGAAAATAGTAGACGCTGTAGCCGTTCTTCTCCAGAGGGTCCCCCCCTTCGGGCAGCGCGTTGTTGTGGACGCTGACGAGGAGGTCGGCCCGGGCCTGCCAGGCCAGTTTGGGCCGGTCGTAGAGCGGAACGTTCTGGCTCCCCTCGCGGATAAAAACCACCTCGGCCCCCGCCGCCTCCAGTTTTTTCTTCAGGCATTGGGCGATGGCCCAATTGGCGTCCTTTTCCAACAGCCCCGTCGGCCCGATGGAACCGCGATCGGCGGAATGGCCCGGGTCCACGGCGATACGCAATCCGGCGAGCGGCGGCTGGTGGGCCGCCGGAGGCGCCGGCGAGCGCAACTCAAGGACGAACGTGGTCCCCTCGTAACGGGTGTCGTATCCCCACCAGTCGCCGGCCGGCGCGTGCACGCGGAGGCGGTAGGTTTCCGGATCGTCCTGGAACCATTGGATCCGTTCCACGGCGCCCGTGGAGGCGTAATGGATCCAGTCGGTGTTGGAGGCCGCGCCGAAGAAGGAAATGTCCAGCTGTTTTTTGTCGGGAGACGCCTCGACGAGGAACGGAACCTTTTGTTTCAGGATGAGCCGCACCAGCGTCGAGCGCGCGCCGTCCGAGGCCACGGAGACGGTCCCGGCCAAGGTGATGGGCGGGGGCGTGCCGTCGGGGAGTCGGCGCACGTCGCCTTCGCTGATCCAGCCGGTCCGCGAGGAACCCAGCTTCACCTTTAATTCGGCTCCCTGCCGGCCGAGGACCTGCAGGCGGGTGCCCGGCGGAGGGAAGAGCAGGTAGCCGCCCTTATCGCCGGAGGCGAGGGCGGGGACGGCGCGGACGACGGCGTTGTCGGTGGTGACGGCCACCACCCAGGGGACGCGGTCGTTGAGCCGGCTCAGGCGGCCGGGCGACTCATGGACGATCTTCCGGCCGCGTTCCTTGTCGGTCAGCGTCACGCGGATCCAGTTGTCGTTCAATTCGTCGCCGGGCTGAACGACGAACATGCCGCGATAGACCCCCTTCACGCCGGCGGAGGCGTCCTCCATCATGGGGAATCGCGGGTGGACCCCCTGTACCTGAAAAACGGCCTCCATGCCCGGACTGCCCTTGCAGATCACCGACACGACATCGCCGGGCCGGACCGTCGTGTCGAGGTCCGGCCGGACGTATTCCACCGTCAAGGGGGAGCGCGGCGAGGCCAGCGTGGGGCCGGCCACGGAGACGGTGCGCACCGCGATGACCGTGCTGTTCGGCAGGACCAGTTCGGCCCGGATGGAAAAAGTGCCGGTGGAATACGGGATCATGGCCAGGAACCCGCCCTCGGGATGGATGGGCACCGGCTGGCCGTTGAGGGACAATTTTCCCTGCGGGTCGGCGGAGCCGAAGACGAAAGAGGATTTCAGGAAAGGCAGGCGCGCGCCTTCCGCCGGATGCACCAGGCGCAGCGGCGCCGGAGCGCCCCAGGCTTCGGGCATCGTCGGAACGGGCTCGTAGACCGTTGGCGGGGGCAACAGATCGTCCACGGACATGTCCGGGAGCATGTCCATGTTCTGCGCCCAGAGCGCGGAAGGCACGCCGGCGACCGCCGCCAAACAAAAACAGAACCCGACGATTTTTTTCAGGGACATTTTCCCCTCTCCACGAAATCCGTCATCCGGCCGCCCAGCGGCAAAGATGCGCGGTGAGAAAACCGACATAGGACCCCAGCACGTTCCCCAACACCGCCAGGAGCAGGCCGAGGGCGGCGAGGGACGGGTGATACACCGCCGCGACGATGGGCGCCGACACCGGCCCGCCGACGCAGGCCTGGCTGGCGGTGGCGAGGAGCGCCAACGGCGCGCGCAGAAACCGGGCCGCCGCCAAAAGGGCCAGCCCATGGACGGCCAGCCACACCACGCCCAGGGCCAGGAACCGCGGCGACTGAAAAATGTCCGTGAAGCGGGCCCGCGCGCCCATGGAAGCCAATAGAATATACAAAATTGTCGCGCCCCATTTTTCCGTAAGGCCGCCGGCCGTTGAAAAAGCGGGGACGAAGGACAGGGCCAGCGACAGAGACGTCACGATCAACACCGTCCAGGTGGCGTGGGTCACCGCCGTGCCGAGGGCGGGAAGCCGGTCGCCCAAAAAAATCGAGAATCCCGCCGCGCCGATGGCCGCCAGGAGCGGCGCCGCCCGGAAACCGGGCCGGGCCGTCGGAGCGGGCGAAACGCCGGCGAGCCCGAACGTCGGAACGGCGGCGGCGTTCCAGGCGTCGAATCTTTTCTGGAACCCCGCGCCCGCAATGAGGAAGGCCATCCAGGCATAGGCCAGCAGGGTGTCCGTCACGATCACGGGAGCGAAGATCGCGTCCGGCACGGAAAGCGCCTCTTTCAGCGCCAGCATGTTGGCGCTGCCGCCGATCCAACTCCCCGAAAGGGCCCCGACCGACTTCCAGGCGTCTTCGGGAAGCCGGTCCTGGAACAGGACGAAACCGAACACCGCCCCCAGAACGATGCCGGCGACGGAAAAAGCCATCACGCCCAGGGCCCGGGCGCCCAACCGGGCCACGGCCGAAAGGTCGGCGCTCACCAGAAGCAGGGCCAGGCAAAACGGCAGAAGGTAGCGGGACAAGGCCCCGTAGAGCGGCGCGTCCGACGGAAAAAGGCCGGCGGTGGTGCCCAACATGGGGAGAAGATAGCACCAGAACGGAACCGGCAAAAACCGGAAGACCGCCTGGAACGCGCCCCGACGCCGCGCGTGGAGCACGAGGGCCACGACTCCGACGAAGGCGGCGAGGAGAAGGGCGGGAGAGCGGATCACGCGGGCTCCACGCCGAGTCCGGGGGGCAGGGGGCGGGGAAGCGAGAGGGTCGGTCCGCGGCGGACATAGCCGCCGCGGCAGGGCGTGGGTTTCAGGAGCAGGTCCGAATCGAGGTCGGCGTAATCGAACACGCCCAACCCGCAGGCCCAATGGACGCTGGCGGCCAGGCCGAGTTTCGATTCCGCCATGCAGCCGATCATGAAGAGCGGGCGGGGCGAGGCCGCGGAACGGCGGAAGCGTTCATCTTCGCCCCAGAATTCACGAAGGATGTGGTGGCCGCGGAGAAGCCCGCTCTTGGCGAGCTTCACGTTCACCCCCCGGGCGAGCCGGCCCCGGGCGGCGCGCCGGGCGTCGGCCGGCGTCTGGACGGACTCATCGAGGAGGAGGGGCGTCCTCACCGTTGCACGGACGGAAGCGAGCGCGGCCCAGCTCCTCTTTTTGAACGGTTCCTCCAGCACCTCGACGGACAGGCCATCCCGCCGAGCCGCGGCGAGGAACGCCGAAAGATTCTCCGGGGAATAACTCTGGTTGGCGTCGGCCAGGAACCGGCCGCGCGGGCAGGCGCGATGGGCGGCCCGCAAGCGGGCCCGGTCGCGTTCCGGCGGTTCGTGGCCGTTCAGTTTCAGTTTGAAGAGCCGAAACCCCCTCCGCCGGCCGGCGCGAACACGGGCGGATACTTCTTCCGGGTCCACGGCGGAGACGCTCATCAACGTCTCGATCGTCGTGGAAGCGCCGCCCCACAGGACGGAAAAAGGCATGCCGAGCGCGCGGGAAAGGGCGTCCCAGAGAGCCGTCTCGAAAGCGGCCACCGCGGTGGGATATTTCCCCTCCAACCGCCACGCCGCGGAAACGATCTTTTCGATGTCGCGCGCGTCCGAGCCGCGCAGGGAATGGAAGAGGCGGCGCAGCGCGGCCGACATGTTCGCCGCGGTCTGGAACGGCATGGCCAGGGACGAGGAGGCCTCGCCGTAACCGGTGGCGCCGCCGGACAACCGGGCCATCACCCGCACGTTGTCCGAATACGATTTGGCGCCCAGGGAGGTGACGAACGGCCGGCGCAGGGGCCAGCGGACCGGAACGACGCGCAGGACGCTGAGGCGGAATTTTTCCTGCAAATTCAGCGGGGAGTGTCCGGCGAAGCGGCCGCGGCGGCGGGGTCCGGCAGGAGCCGGCCCAGGTAGACCACATACCGGCCGGCGGGTTCGAGGGGCGATATTTCGGAGAGCGATTTCCCCAGCTTGTTCTTGACGGTGGTGACGCGCACCGCGTCGAACTCCTGCACCGCCTCCAGCACCAGGTCGTCCCCCAGGGAAAGCATCACGTGGACCACCCGGTTGGGATCGTCGGCCTTCGCCAGGAAGATCAAGTCCGCCGGTTTCATCTGGCGGCGTTCGAGCGGCAGGGACTTCAAATATTGTTCATGCGCGTCGCGCGGCACGTCCACCCCGTTGACGCGATAGGCCAGGTTCACCAGGGAGGAACAATCCACCCCGGTGGGCCGGTCGAGGACCTTCGTCCGGTGGGAGCAGCGGCCGCCCCAATAATAGGGTTCTCCCACGAACAGTTCGGCGGTCTTCACGATCGCCTTGCGGAGCGCGCCGTCGTCTTTCGGCAGGTTCTCGAAAAAGCGGAGGCTCTTGAGGGACGTCCATCCTTCGCCGCCGTTCGGAAGACGGATGAGGGCCCACGGGGCCGACGGCTGGGCGCTCACGCGGGACCCCAGGGGAATCTCCACGTACCCGGATTTTTTCGAAGGCTCCTCATGGAGTCGGGCGTATTTCACGGCCACCACGGCGTTCGCGGAAAAACCCGCCGGTTTGGGCACGAGCGATTTCTTCAGGACCCATCCCGGATAGCCGCCCCACGCCTGGGCGTGGGAGAACTCGGGCTGTTCCACCGCCTCCACGCGTGCCCACGCCCCGGACTCCTCCCGCAGGCGCACCTCCTCGCAGAAGAGGAGCTGTGTTTCCTGGAACGGATCGGCGTCGTAGGGGCTCTTCAAGGCGGCGTTGTCCATGGGCGGCGACGGTTCCCGGCGCAGGTCCGCCATCGGCCAGGCCTGCAGGAAAATCTTCGCGGATTCCGGTTGTTCGTCGACGGGAGGCGTTATCTCCTCCTGAGCCGCCGCGAAGCCGCCCAAGCTCCCCCAGAGGACCGCCGCCGCAAAAAACCGATGTCTCGCGTTCATGATTGTTTTTTCTCCGTGGAATGCCCCGGGAACACCGTGCTCTTGGGGTTGATGTAGGCGGCGGCGTTGTTGACCGCGGTGGCCGCCTCGCCGAACCCGGTGGCGATGAGTTTCACCTTGCCCGGATAGGACGCCATGTCCCCGGCGGCGTAGATGCCCGGCCGGTTGGTTTCCATCCGGAAATTCACTTTCACGCTGCGGCCGTCGAGTTCCAAACCCCACGTCTCCAGCGGTCCCAGGGTGGCGAGGAAACCGAGGCAGGCCACCACGGTATCCACGGAGACCGTCTCCTCCTGTCCGGTCTTGTTGTTGAAGATCACCGCGCCCGTGATGGCGTCCCGACCGAGGATCGACTTCACCTCGTGAAACGTTTTGATGCGGGCGGAGGAGTCCATCATCTTCCGGACGGAATCCTCGTGGGCGCGGAAAACGTCGCGCCGGTGGACCAGCGTGATCTCCTTGGCCACGGAGAGAAGACCCAGCACCCAATCCACCGCCGAATCGCCGCCGCCCACCACCAGGATACGCTTCCCCCGGAATTCCTCGAGGTGTTTCACCCAGTAGAACAGCCCCTTGCCCTCGAACCTGTCCGCCTCCGGCAGCGGCAGTTTCCTGGGCGTGAACATGCCGATGCCCGCGGTGATGAGGACCACGCGGGTGAAATGTTCGCCCTTGTCGGTGAGGAGGCGGATCTCCTTATCGCCGGTGACCGTCAGTTCCTGAACCTGTTCGCTGAGCCCGATGACGGGTTTGTATTGGAAGGCCTGTTCCGCCAGGTTCCGGACCAGGTCCTTCCCCAGGATGCCGGGGAACCCGGCGACGTCGCGGATCATTTTCTCCGGATAAAGCGCCGTGACCTGCCCGCCGAGTTCGGCGAGGCTGTCGATGATTTTGACCCGCAGGGCGCGGAACCCGGCGTAGTAGGCGGCGTAAAGGCCGACCGGCCCGCCGCCGATGATGGTGACGTCGTAAACGTCTTTGGGTGCCATGATCTTCCCCCCTCCTATATCCCCAGACGGATGAGCCAGTCCACCCACGGCTCAAAAGCCTGGAGCATCCATCCCGTCAGCCGGGAAAACTGCCCGAAGGCCACCAGAACGCCCACCAACACCATGAACGCCCCGGCCGCGCGTTCCAGCCAGACCATCACCCATCGGATTTTCCGGAAGAACCGCAGGAACCCGTTGAACAACAAGGCCGCGGCCAAAAACGGCAAAGCCAAACCGAGCGAGTACACGGCGAGAAGGAACATGCCCTGGCGCACCGAGTCGGACGAACTGGCCAGGAGAAGGATGGAGCCGAGGATCGGTCCCACGCAGGGGGTCCAGCCGAAACCGAAAACGGCGCCGACGAGGAACGAGCCGGCGAGCCCCGCCGGTTTCTGGCGCAGGTGCACGCGGAAATCCTTCTGCAGGAACCCCACGGGAAGAAGTCCCATCATCAAGAAGCCGAAGAGGACGATCAACACCCCGCCCCCCCGGAGGAACCACTCCTGGTGGGAAAACAAGACCCGTCCCAAGAACGTGGCGCTCGCCCCCAGGAGGACGAACACGAAGGAAAAACCCAGGATGAACGCCGTCACGTGGAGCAGGGTGGTGCGGCGCTGGGAGCGCGTGCCGCCGTCCGGCGAGGCGGACGCCGAAAGCTCCTCGAACGAGACCCCCGTCACGAACGTCAAAAAGACCGGGATCAACGGCAGAACGCAGGGACTCAAAAAAGTCAGAACCCCCGCCAGAAACGCGGCGCCGACGCCAACGATGTCACCGACCATTCGTATCCTCCGTGTTTGGATTGGCCCCTTCGGTCGCGGGTTCCTGGTCCGTCCCGTTTTCCGGAGAAACGCCGTTCGGCTCCTCGGCCGGGGCCGGAGGGACCGGGGCGATGGGCAGGGGTTTCAACGGCGGTTCCGGATATTCCGGGAGCGGCTCGCTCGGGCGCGGCCGATAATACCAACCGTCGTCCTCCGCCGGCGAGACGTCCTTCAGGGCGGCCGGCGTCACGGACACGGGGGCCGCCACGTCCATGATCTCGAGGCACCGCCGCAGCGCCGAGAGGATGTCGTCGTTCTGCGCCTCGGCCCCCCGCGGGGAAGACACCCCCTGCAACGTCTCCGCCGTCCTTCCCGGGAACTGGCTCAAATACTGTTCGTTGTCGAACCGCTGGTCCCCATACAGCCGAACAAAACGCACCGCCCGCAGCGTGCCCTCCGGCGCCACGACCGCAAAAAGGGACGTCATCTTCTTCCCCCAACAGAACGCATAGGCGCCCCGGTCCGGAGCCGGAGGGGCTCCCGCTTCCCCCTTCTTATTGAAAAGGAAAATGACGGGAAAAAGTTCCTCATCCCGGAGTTTCTGTCCGAGAGCCCGTTCGAGGGACTGGGCCTGGTGGCGCTTCAACGGCCTTTCAAAAACCTCATAAGGAGGGATCCTCCCATAGAGGTCGACGAGGATCTCCCGCGGCGGCTCGGACGGGGTCAGGTTGGAGAGCCAGTCGCCGATGTGGGCGGGCGTGGAACGGGCGTCGCCGGGATTGGAGTGAAAACCCAGCTCTTCTTTGGACGGAAAACCGTCCTTGTCCGGGTCCATGACGTCGAGGGCGTCCAGGGCGGCGAACCCGCCGTTCAGCCGGACGTATTCCCGGGCGTACGGCGTCAGGCGGTTGTCCCGCGGCTGATGGCACACCTGGCATCCGGTGCGGTAGGCGGTCTTCACGCGAAAGAAATTCCGGAAGCCGGGCAGCGCTTCCGAGGACGACGGCGCCGCGAGGCAGAAAGCCAAAAAAAAGAAGCCGGCGAACCAGCGGCTTCCGTTGTCCCGATCCCGCGACCGAAAGGAGGAACGGCTCAGACAACCACCCCCTCTTCCCACAAAACGCGCAGGATTTCCGCCACGCTCCAGGCCTGGGCCGGGCAGCCGCGCGGCGCGTGCGGCGCGTCCCCCTCGAAGACCTCGGAAAAACTCCCCACGCCCCCTTCGGTGAGATGGTCCAACAGCGGCCGCAGGAACTCGTCCACCTGGGCCTTGGTCGTTTCCGACGGGCCGTAGGCCTTCACGTAGGCGGTGAGAAAACTCCCCATCAGCCACGCCCACACCGACCCCTGATGGTAGGCGGCATCGCGGTCTTCGGGGGGCCCTTCGAACTTCCCTTTGTAGTTGGGGTCGCCGGGAGCGAGGGTGCGCAGACCGTATGTGGTGTACAGTTCGCGCCAGGCGGTGTCCACCACCGGGCGGAAGCGGGACTCCTCCAGGATCTCGTACGGCAGGCTGATGGCGAACAGGGCGTTGGGGCGGACGGCGCCGGCGCGGTCGCGGCCGTTGATGCGGTCGTAGAGGTAGCCGGCCGATTCGTTCCAGAACTTCTCGTTGAAACTGGCCCGCGCGATGGCGGCCAGCTTGTCGTATCCGCGGGACGGCTCGTTCAGCTTGAAGTCCAGTTCCGTGAGAAATTGAAGCGCGTTGTACCACAGCGCCTGGATCTCCACCGCCTTGCCGGAACGGGGAGTCACCGGCGTGTTCTCCACCTTGGCGTCCATCCAGGTGAGGGCCTGGCCGTCGGTGGAGGCGGCGATGAGACCGTCCTGGTCCATTCGGATGCCGAACTGGGTGCCGCGCTGGTAGGAATCCGCGATCTGCCGCATGGCCGGCAAAAGACGTTTCACCCGTTCCGTGTCGTTGGTGGCCTTCAGATATTTCTGGACGGCCAGGATGAACCAGAGGGGCGCGTCCACGGCGTTGTAATCCACGGGGGCGTCGGCGTCCGGGAAACGCACCGGCAAGAGTCCTTCCTTGAGGTGGGCGGCATAGAGTTCCAGCATCTCCCACGCCTCGTCGGTTCGACCGGTGGCCAGACACAGGCCGGGCAGGGAGATCATGGCGTCGCGGCTCCAATCCTCGAACCAGGGGTAGCCGGCGATGACGGAGGATCCTTTGTCCCGGTCGACGATGAACTGGTCGGCGGCCAAGACGAGCCGGTCGGCCAGAGGGCCGCGCACCGCCGATTTGTCCAGGATCTGTTTCCGCAGGAGCCGTTCCTGCCGGCTCCAGTCGAGCGCCTCGCTGGATTTGCGTTCCTGAGTGGAAAAAACCAGCGCCACCGTCCGGCCCAGGTCCAGTTCGAAGCGGAACAGCCCGGGGGAAAACGCGTCCTCGCGGTGTTCCAGCCCCCGCATCTTCTCCCACTCATATTCCTGGTTCAAATACCAAAAACTGTCCTGATTGAACGTCCCCTCCTCCGCGCCCATGAAGAGCGTGTGGTCCGACGTGCATTTCAATTTCACGAGGTGCGGCGATATCTCGAAGCGGTCCTTGAACCGCTCGTCCTCCCGGACGATGTGGTGATGGTCGCGACACGTCACCAGGGGGCGGGTCTCGATGGCGATCTTCGGGCCGGCGAGATGCCGGTACAGCACCACGGCGGTGTCCTCGCCGTATCGCAGGAAGAACGTCTTCTCCAGCCGGACGTTGGAAACCGTGTAGGTCCACACGGGGAAGGGGTCCAGACGGAAACGCTCGAGATAATGATAGCCGTGGGGGTGCACCACCCCGGGGTAGGCCTGGCAGGAGAGGGGGTAGCGCGTGTTGTTGATGAACACGGACTCTTCCAAACGGTTGAGGACCTGAAAACGTTGGACCGGGGGACGGAGCGGCACGGTCAGGAGACCGTGGTATCGGCGGGTGTTGCAGCCGGCCACCGTGCCCATGGCATAGCCGCCACGCCCGTTGGTTTCGAGCCATTCTTTTTCGCCGGATTCGGACAATCTCCCGCAAATGCCGCGGCCGAACGCGATCATGGCGTTGTCATCCTTCCCTCACGTTGAGTGGGCTGCCCAGATATCCTAAGCATGCATGAAATACGCTCAAAATTCCACTCTTTTTTGAAAACAGCCGTCCCCGGTTTCCGGCCCGGAAATCCCCGGTTTTTCTTCCTCCGGCTCAACGGGGCAGGCCTTCCCAGAAACGCTCCGCCGCCAAGGATTCCAGCAGGATGTCCGGATTTCCGGCGCGGAGGTCCTCCAGGCCGGCATGGCCGGCGGCCACCGCCACCGTGGTGGCGCCGATGGCTTTTCCCGCCTCCACGTCCAACAAAGTGTCTCCGATCACGAAAACGTCCCGCGGAGAAAAGCGTTCCCCGGACCGCGCCTCGGCGCGCCGCACCCCCGCCCGCAACACTTCGGGCCGGGCCTCGGCGTCGGACCCGAACCCGCCGAAGGGAAAGTAATCGTTCAGACCGGCCGGGGCCAATTTGATCCGGGCCCCGCGTTCCAGGTTCCCCGTTCCCAGCCCCAGGACCATCTCCTCCCGCGCGGCCAGCGCCCGCAACGTCTCCCGCACGCCCGCCATCACCCGGTATCCGGACCCGTTCTTGACCTCCTCCGGAAGATAGCGGAGATAGCTCTCGCACACGGCGCGGGTGTCGTCGGCGGACGGGACGCGGCCGAGTTTCTCCACGAACACCTCGCGCACGATGAGGGGATCGGTCTTGCCGGCCGGAGAAACGCCCTCCATGGCGTTTCTCAGCCCCAGAAGACTTTCAAAAGCCCGGTCCAGCGCCCGCAGCCCCGCGCCGCCGGTGGTCACCAGCGTCCCGTCCAGATCGAACAGAAAAAGTTTCTTGCCCATTTTCCCCCTCGCGTCCTCCCTTATTATATATCACCGCCCCCCGGAAAAACTATGGACGAGGCGACCCTACAGAGATAAAATAAGGGGCTGAGTGATTTTTTTAACCCCGACTTCCCAAGACCCTCACTGTGTTTCGGCCTCGGAAAGTCGGCGTTGTTTCATTTGTAACTTGATGTTGCAAGAGAAAAGGCGATCGTCATGAGAATCTGTTCGTTTCTTCCCAGCGGGACGGAGATGGTGTGCGCTCTCGGCCTGACGGACCATCTGGTGGGCGTGTCCCCCGACTGCGACTATCCTCCGGAAGTGAAGACAAAACCGGTGGTGCTTAAAAACGCGTTGGACCTTTCCGAGCTGTCCAGCCGGGGGCTGGACCGGCACGTTTCCGACAGACTCCACAAAGGCGAAAAACTGCTTCGGGTGGATGGGCGCCGGCTGAACGAACTCCGACCCGATGTCGTCATTGCCCGGGCCGCCACCGACGGAGAGATCCCCCCCGTCTCCAAAACCCTTTATCTCGCCCCGCGCACCCTGGAAGACATCTTCGAGAACTTCCGCACGGTGGGCAACACCACCGGCACCCTCGACAAGGCCAAGGACATCGTCTACGATCTTCGGCTCCGCGCCATGGCCGCCCAATGCAACGCCTATCGGGACAAACAGATCCCGCGCGTGGCCGTGCTGCACTGGATGGATCCGCCCTATCTGGCCGGCCTGTGGGTCCCGGAGATGATCGAGATCGCCGGCGGAAAGCCCGGTCCGGCGTCGGCCGGAAAGGATTCCCTCCCCATGACCTGGGACCAACTGGCGGAGTTCAATCCGGACGTCGTCGTCTGCGCGCCCTGCGGGCATCATCTGGCCGGCGCGATGAAAGAGGCGGCTCTTCTGGCCAAATGCCCTTTCCCTGGAAAAATCGGCGCCTTCCGGGACAACCGGCTCTACGTGGTGGACGGCGACGCCTACATCAACCGGCCCGGCCCGCGCGTGGTGGACGGGATCGAGCTTCTGGCCCATCTGTTGCATCCCGAATTTTGCACCTGGTCCGGGCCGGCCGCGGCGTTCCAAAAGATCGCCCTGTGAGCCGGCCCAGCGCCCCGGACAAAACCGGGACATCGGAAGTGACGGGGTTTTCATCATAACCCCCGCGGGAAAAAAGGGAGACACCATGGACACAAACGGTTCGACAACAGGAAAGAAAATCGTGGTGGTCATCGTCGAAGACGACCATTACATCCTTGATTTCATGAAGTTCACGCTGGAACAACAGGGGTATGAGGTCATTCCGGCCGCCGACGGGCAGGAGGGGTTGGACATGATCCAGTCCCACCTCCCCATCCTGGTGGTGCTCGACCTGATGCTGCCGAAGATCGACGGGTTCACGATCCTCAAACGGATGAACGAACACGCCGAGACGGCGAAAATCCCGGTGGTCATCGTCAGCGCGTATACGGCCAGTCAATCCACCCGCCGCATGGTGCAGAGCCAGAAGAACGTGCGGGAAGTGTTCACCAAACCCATCCGATCCAAGGAGTTCGTGGCGAAACTCAAGACCATCATCGGGGCCTGACGGCTCCGACGCGGCGACCATCTCAACTATCCGGAGGAATCCCATGAAGGAGTGGCTTCAAAAACGGTGGGTCCAAAACACCCTGTTGGTGGCGGGCACGGCGGCGGTGGCCTATCTCATGGTCTTCATCGACGTCCAGGCGCGCGCCCGGGAGGCTTACCGCCAGGGAGAGACCTCTCTGCGCTGGGCGCAGAACCCCGACGAAAAGAAACAGTTCTACGAGGAAAAATTCCTGCGCGAGAAAAAGAAACTCGACCGACGCCGCGAAAAGGCCGAGATCTCCCAGGAGGACTACGACCAGGACCTGGAAGTGCTGAAGTTCGACCGCGACCAGGTCGTCGGCGAATCGTCCCTCAAATACGCCTACCAGTGGTTCAAGGACACCTACGAACTCTTCAGCCCGCCGGAATCGAAATGGGTGCGCCGGGCCCGCCTGATGGCCCCGGCGGCCAAGGAACGCTGGCGGGAGGAACTGCGCGCCAAGAACATCCCCTTCGAAGAATACATGCTGGACCTGGAGATCGGCGAGGAGCCGGGGACCCTGATGGTCTATTCCACCCGCGGCCGAAAAGAATCCGAACGCGCCGCCGAACTCCTCCGGTCCAAAGGCATCGAGCCCAAGGTCTACGACGCCCCCGCCCACGGCCGGCTCCCCCAGGAAGGCCTGAAGATCCTCGTGCCGCGCGACAAGTTCTGGGAAGCCCACGAAATCCTCAAGGCCGCCGGGTTCGGCCGCTGAACCACCACCCCCTCTCCCTCCCCCGGGAATCCTCATGTCGTTCGACCGGATCGTAAAAGGCGGAAAGGTCTTCACCGCCGACGACAGCCGCGAGGCGGACGTCGCCATCAAAGACGGCAAGATCGCCGCCATCGGAAAAAACCTTCCGGCGGACGGCGCCGAGGTGCTCGACGCCTCGGGCCTGTGGGTGATCCCCGGCGGCGTCGACGTCCACGTGCATTTCCAACTCCGCGTGGCCGGCACCGTCTCCGCCGACGATTTCGAGAACGGCACCAAGTCGGCCGCCTGCGGCGGCGTCACCACGGTCGTCGACTTCTCCACCCAGGGCCCGCGCGACGACACCCTCCTGGCCGGCGTGGAGGCCCGCCTGAAAGAAGCCGAGGGAAAAGCCTGCGTGGATTTCGGCCTGCACGCCGGCATCTCCGCGTATAAACGCCTCAAGGACCCCGCCGCGGACCTCCGCCGGCTGCTGGACTTCGGCGTCCCGTCCGTCAAGATGTTCATGATCTACGAACAGGAAGGCTGGCAGTCCGACGACGCCGACATCTTCTCGGCCCTGCGCCTCGCCCGCGGCCTCGGCGCCACCGTGTGCGTGCACGCGGAAAGCGAGCGCGTGATGAACCTCCTCATCGCCGAACACCGGGCGCAGAAGGAACGCCTCGGCGCCTGGGCCCACGCGCTCTCCCGTCCCAATTTCATCGAGGAAGAAGCCGTCCAGCGGGCCCTCAAATGGGCCGAAGCCACCGGCGGGCATCTCTACGTGGTGCACCTCTCCACCGGCGGCGGGGCGGACCTTTTCAAACAGGCCCAGGCCCGCGGCGTCAACGCCCACGTCGAAACCTGTCCGCAGTACCTCCTGCTGAACGACGAGGTTTTCAAGGACAAAAAAACCGGCCATTGGTACGCCACCTGCCCGCAGATCAAAAAGAAAGCCGACAACGAACGGCTCTGGCAGGGGCTGGCCGACGGCACCATCGCCGTGGTCTCCACCGACACCTGCCCCTTCACCACGAAACAGAAGGACGCCTGGAACGGAGACTTCACCAAGATCCCCTACGGCCTGCCCGGGGTGGAAACGCTCCTGCCGGCGCTCTACACCTTCGGCGTGAAAGCCGGGCGGTTCGGCATGAACCATTTCGTGTCCCTCATCTCCACCAACCCCGCCAAACTCATGGGCCTCTATCCGCAGAAGGGCGCCATCGCCGTCGGGTCCGACGCCGACCTCGCGATGTTCGACCCCGACGCCGTCCGCACCATCGACTCCAAGGAACTGGTCTCCCGCTGCGACTGGTCCCCCTACCAGGGCCTGACGATGGGCGGGTTCCCCGTGCACACCCTGTCGCGGGGCGAACCGGTGGTGCGGAACGGGAAATTCGTCGGCCCGAAGGGCCACGGCCGGTTCCTGAAACGGCGGCCCTTCGGCTGGAAAGATCTGCCGGAACCCCGGCTCGTTCCGCCTTCCGGCGGACGCTGACGCCCGTCTCCCCCGTGAAAAAACTTTTTTCGAAAACGGCCGGTTTTTCCAGCCGCTCGTGGACCTCCCCCCTCCTGGCCGCGGCGTTTCTGCCGCTGCTGGCGGCGGCCCTCTGGACCACGTGGCGACTCCTCTGCGAACTGGCCGGGAAACGGTTGCCCCTCACGCCCGTGCTGGCCGGCGCGGGCGGATACGTCCTCCTCCACCTGCTGTTCCAAAAACCCATGCGGCTCTACGTGTTCGGGCACGAACTGACCCACGCCCTCGCCGCGTGGCTGTCGGGGTTCCGAGTGAAATCCATGAAAGTTTCCGCCAAAGGCGGCGAGGTGTCCCTCAGCGACAGCAACCTCCTGGTGGCGTTGTCGCCGTACTGCGTCCCGTTCTACACGCTCACCGCCCTGGGCCTCTTCGAGGTCTCACGGAGATTCGTCGGGTTCGCCGTCCCGCCGTTCTGGTACGCCTTCACCATCGGGCTCACCTTCTCTTTTCACGCCGCCCTCACCGGACACGCCCTCCTTCAAAATCAGCCGGATCTCCGCTACGCGGGGACGTTCTTCTCGCTGGTCCTCATCCTGTTCTCCAACGTGCTCGTGTTCGTCCTGTTGCTGAAGATCCTTTTCCCGGCGAACGTGCCGCTCAAACCCCTGGCCGCCCACTTCGTCTCCGCCACGCTGATCATCCTGGACCGCCTCGCCCAATTCGCCGTCTGGGCCGGCGTCAAAGGATGGACGTTCTCCAAAACCCTCTTCGGCAAGGTCGGGCCGCTGGCCCTGAAATTCAAAAATCCATGAAGATCGTCCTCCCCCAGGAACTTCGACGGAAATTTTTCCACCTGTTCACCTTCCTCTACGTGCTGGTCTATGCCGCGGCGGGGAAGAACGTCTCCCTGTGGATATTCGGGACGTTCCTCCTCGTGGCCGCGGCGGGCGAGGCGGTCCGCCTCCGTTCTCCGGCGGCCAACGCCGCCCTGATGAAGCTCTTCCGGGGGATCCATCGCGCCGAGGAGCAGCACCGTCCCTCGGGCATCCTCTGGACGGCTCTCGGGGTTTTCCTCGTGGTCCTGTTCGTGCCGTACCCCGATGTGGTCATCACCGCCTTGTGCTACCTGGCCGTCGGGGACACCGCCGCCGCCCTCGTGGGCCGGACGTGGGGCCACCTGCGCATCGGGGGCAAAAGCATGGAAGGCAGTCTGGCGTGTTTCCTGGCGTGCTGGCTCACCGGTTCCCTCACGCTCGCCTCCCCTTTCGGATCGGTCGAGCTCATCGTGGGCGCCCTCGTCGCCACCCTGGCGGAGATCCTCCCCCTGCCGTTGGGCGATAACCTCTGGGTGCCGGTCCTCTCCGGCGCGGCGTTGAGCCTGCTGCGGCTGACCGTTTCCCCGTTCTGAGAACATGATCAAAACCCAGGGCCTGTCGAAACGCTTCCGTGACATCGTGGCGGTGGATCGCCTGGACTTGGAGATCCCTCCCGGGGAGATATTCGGGTTCCTCGGCCCCAACGGCGCGGGGAAGACCACCACCGTCAAACTCCTCACCGGCCTTCTGCGGCCCAGCGCCGGCCGGGCCTGGGTCGGGGGCTTCGACGTCCAAACCCACCCGCGCGAGGCGAAACGCATCCTGGCCCTGGTGCCCGACCAGCCCTACGTGTATCCCCAGCTCACCGGGAAAGAATTCCTCCGTCTCGTCGGCGATTTCTACGAGGTGGACCTTTCCCACCAGAAAAAGAAGATCCCCGAATTTCTGGAGATGTTCGAGCTCGGCGAGTGGGGCGACCAGCTCGTGGAGACCTACTCGCACGGCATGCGGCAGAAGCTGGTGCTGGCCGGCGTCCTGTTGCACCAGCCGCGGGTCCTCTTCCTCGACGAGCCGATGGTGGGCCTCGACCCGAAGAGCGCCCGGCTGGTGAAAGACGTCTTCCGGAACCTCGCCGGCAAAGGCGTCAGCATCTTCATGTGCACGCACGTGCTTGAAATCGCCGAGAAACTCTGCCACCGCATCGGCATCGTGCAGGAGGGCCGGCTCGGGCTCGTCGGCTCCACCGAGGAGCTCCGACGGAAAGCCGATTCCTCCGGATCCCTCGAGGACGTCTTCCTCCGCCTCACCGGCGGCGACGAATACCACGAACTCCTGAAATACCTGTAGCCGCCCCGCGTCCCCATGTTCCTCCTCCTCAAGAACCGTCTCCTCATGTTGAAGAACCGCCTGAGCGTCATGCGTTACGGCGACGTGCTGGAGTTCCTGGGGTTCGGCGGCCTGGGCGCCGTCTTCCTCTTCGTCCTCTACTACGGGTTCGTCCGCCTCCTCTGGGAGGTGCATTCGGTGGAGATGATCGGGAGCCTGCTCATCGTGAAACTCATGGCCATGGCTTTCCTCACCACTTTCCTGATGATCGTCTTCTCCAGCACGCTGGCCTCCTTCACCACGCTCTTCTTCGCGCAGGACCTGCCCTTCCTGGTGCAAAGCCCCCTGCCGTTCCGGTCCGTGTTCCTCTTCAAGGCCGTGGAGACGGCGGCGTTCTCCTCCTGGATGGTGCTTTTGGCGATGTGGCCGTTCCTGGCGGCGTACGGGTTCGTGTACGGACTGGGCAAGGGGTTCTGGGTGTTCCTGGCGGCGATGGCGGTGCCGTTCGTCCTCATCGCCTGCACGCTCGGCATCGGACTGAGCCTGGCGCTGATGTGCGTTTTTCCCTCCCGCCGGGTGCGGGAGGTGATGCTCCTGCTCGGAGTGTTCGTGGGCGGCTCCCTCTACGTGCTGTTCCGCTGGCTCCAGCCGGAAAAACTCGTCCGCGCCGACTCGTTCGAGGTCCTCATCCAATACATCGCCCTGCTGGAGGCCCCGCTGGCCCCCTATCTCCCGTCCTGGTGGATGACCTCGGCGGTGGCGGCCTACACCGCGGACCGAGGCGCCGGCCTGCTGGCCGACGCGGGGCTGCTGGCCGGGGCGGCGGTGCTGCTGGGGTCGATCCTGGTGTTCTTCGCCGAGAAGGCCTATTACTTCGGCTGGACCTCGGCGCAGGAATCCGGCCGTCGGCAGGGCACAAGCGCGCTCGGCCGCGAATGGCGCTGGGTGCCGCGCTTCTTTCCCAGCGGGTTCCGCGGGCTGGTTGGAAAAGACGCCCTGCTCTTCGTGCGCGACGCCAACCAGTGGTCGCAGCTCCTGCTCCTCCTGGCGCTGGTGGCGGTGTATCTCATCAGCATCGACAAACTCCCTCTCGACAACGCCTACCTCAAAGGATTGATCTCGTTCCTCAACATCGGCATGGTGGGATTCGTTCTGTCGTCGGTGGCGCTGCGGTTCGTGTTCCCCGCCGTCAGCCTGGAAGGCAAATGCTGGTGGCTGGTGCGGACGGCGCCGTTCGGGCTGGGGACCGTCCTGATGGAAAAAGTGCTCCTCGGCTTTTTCCCGCTCTGCGTGTTGGGGGTGGCGCTGGTGTGGGCTTCCAACCGGCTGCTCGGCGTGGACGTGTTCGTCACGCGCCTGTCGGTGACGACCATCGGCGTGATGTCTTTCGCCCTCTGCGCCATGGGGGTGGGATTAGGGGCCCGTTTTCCGCGGTTCGGCGTGGAGAACGTCCCCCAGATCGAGACGTCCCCGGGGGGGCTCCTCTTCATGGTCAGCAGTCTGTTCTATGTGGGGGCGACGATCTCTCTGGAGGCGGTGCTGATGCGGATGCACTACTACAGCGTGGTGCGGGCGAACTCGGCCTGGGACGCGCCGGGGACGGCGTTGGTGCTGGCCGCGCTCTTCCTCCTCAACGCCGCGGTGGTGCTGGGGCCGCTCCTTGCCGGCAAACGCTATTTGGAAAGGGCGGACGTTTAAAAAAAGTTTTAACGGCGGTCCTAAGCGGACCGGAGGTCCACCGCGAGAGGCACTTCGTTGATGGTCAGGTTCAGCGACCGGCCGGAAACCTCGCCCACCGCGTGGACCGTCTCGTCCATGGCGCGCATCCAGGAAGCGAACGCCGCGGCGGGCCAGCACCAGATCTCGATCTGCTTCTCCCGCACCGTCCGGTCCTTGCGCAAATCCTCCCGCAGCTTCTGTCCCGCCTGTTCCGACGACTTGAGCACCACGATCTTGCTGGAGGGGTAGCGCCGCGTGAGCTTGTTGAGTTTGTGCAGGGTCACGTTGCCGCATTCCCCCCACAGCGCGATCTCCCCGCCCGGGGTCAGCCCGATGATGTCCGGCCGGAACTCCTGCCCCGCCAAGGGGGGCCGGTCCATGGGGACGGCCATCTTCGGGTCGAAATCCCAGAACAGGATGAACGCCGAGAGCCGCAACGCCATGTGTTCCAGCGTCTCTTCGCGCTCCTGCACCAGCAGGAGTTTTCGAAAGGCGTTGTTGATGTGGATGTCGCACCGCATTTTCATGGTTTTATCCCGGGGACAAAACGAAAAGACGGGGAGCGGAGGACGGCGTTGCGGTCGGAGGGCGAGCGCCTAAAGGCTAAATGCTTCCCGGTTCGATGAAACCGGCTTCCCGTCCGTCTTCGGCCAGTTTGAGGGACCCGAACTGGATGCCGCGCACCTGTTCCGGCGAACCGGAGAACGGCGTGCGGAGACGGAAACACTTCTTGGCGAAATCGATCTCATCGAGCCGGGCGATGGCCAGACAATTCTGTTTGTCGTCCAAAAGGCCCACCATCAGGCCCTTCTCGTCCCCGGCCACGAAGTTGGTCACCCGGCCGATCTCCTTCGGCCAGCCCTTGCTCACGTCCGGCGTGAGCGGTTTGGCCGTCACCGCCAGGGACCCCTCCCACGCGGAAAGACGTTCCGCGTGCAGGGCCCCGTCCAGCGTCAACGGGGTCCCGGTGAGGAAATAACAGCGGTCGGTGAAGACCCGGGAAAACGGGATTTCCATCTTCTGGGCGCCCTTGAAATAACGCACGCTCACCAGTTCGCGCAGGGATTTCCGTTCCATCTGCGACGTGGACGACGCCTTCTTGGAAACCGGCAGCCGCACCACCCGTTCCTTGGGCAGATGTTTGACCAGGTGCTCCAGTTCCGTGCCCCGCTGCATCAAGACCACCATGTCGGGGTTGACGATGTCCAGCTTGGACTTCTTGATGGCGCGGCCGCCGTCGCCCTGCACCCATCCGGTGGTGTCGATGATGAGCGCGTCGGCGTCGGCGCGGGCCTTCTCCAGCATGGCCGCCAGGCCGGTCAACGCCGGCAGGAAATGCAGCCCCGGCGAATGGGCGCCCAGCATATAAAGGTAGGTGGCCGGTTCCTCGGTGAGGAACACCACGGGTTTTTTCATCACCAGCATGCCGAAGGTTCCCGGCGGGCCGATGTCCGACTGGCCCGTGTCGCAGTCCAGGATGGCGGTCCTCTTCAGGTGGTGCAGGAGCCGGTTGGCGATGTAGGTGCTGAAAAACGTCTTGCCGGTGTCCACCTCGCCCAAGACCACGATGGAATAGAGCCGGCCGTCGCGGCGCTCCCCCACGACGCGCTTGGCCAGCGCGTCCCACTCGGCGGGGATGGAGCTGCCTTCCATCTTGGTGAGTTTGTCCGGTTCGCATTCCACCTGCAAAACGGTGTCTTCCAGCGCCCGGATGGGAACGCGTTTGCCGAGAGGCACGTTGAGCTTCTCGCCTTTGCCGATCCGCGCCGCGATCACCTCCACCGCGCCGGAGGTCACGGCGAACTGCGCCGGCCCCACCAACAGAAAAAATTCCTCTTTGCCTATCTTTTGTTCTTTCATTTTACCTTCTCGAAAACGAGCGACGGCCACAGCTCTTCCAATATCTTCTCGTTGATCGCCTTCACTTTGCTCATGTCCTTCAGGGAGACGCTCACGTCCTCCTCGGCGGCCTTCACCGCCTTGAGTTTGAGGCCGTCGGCGGTCTTCTCCGCCACGGTGCCCAGGTAGGACACGTTCCCCTTCTGGAAATAAATCTTCTGCCCCACGGCCACGTCTTTGGGCTCCACCGCCTTCACCGCCTGGGCGGCGCACATGTTGGCGATGCCGGGATAGAGAGGCACCGCCTCGTAGAGCTTGATGATCTGGGCCAGCACTTCCTTTATAAGGAGCGGGTCCGGGTCGGCCGCCATGGCGGCTTTCAGGTATTTGAGCGTCGCGGGGAATTCGGTCTCTTTGAAGGTCATATCGTTAGGCCTTGGCCAGGCTCAGGTAGTCCAGGCCCAGTTCCTTGGCGCGGGCCTGGTGGCTTCCTTCCGCAGCGGCGCGGGAACGGTTGTCCAGTTCGGACATCTCGTTGAGCTGCAGCACCACCTCGTGCAACACCTTGATGAACGGCACCTCGCCGGTGCGGACGGTGCACTCGGCCGCGCGGGGATGTCCGCCGCCGCTGATGACGTCCTTCTGTTTGGGGAACTTGGTCTGCAGCGCGCCGGCCAGCTGGCCGCAGAACTTGCCGGAATGGACCTGGTCGCCCGTGCCCCGCACGGACACGTGCGTGTAGTCGGCGGACACCGAACTGACCATGATGATCTGCGCGAACTTGTCCTTGGCCGCCTGTTTCAGCTCGAACAGCTTGATGGAGCCGATCATCGGCAGGAGCGGCACTTTCCCGCCCACGAAGACGTACAGGGAGGTGTCGGCCAGGCCGAGGATCTTCGTGGAGGAATCGAGCAGGCGGAACGCCTTCTCCCAGTCCTCCAGGAAGAACTTCCAAATCTTTTTCAGCGACCCCGCTTCCGGTTCGGGCAACAGCTTGATGAAGTCGTCCAGGGTGGTGATCTTTTTCAGCTCCGCCACCTTGCCGGCCATTTTCTCCAGGGCCGCCCCGATGCAGGCGGGGTGGTCCACGTCGCGCAGGGAGGCGTCGCGGTCGTTGTAGAAATATTGGAACCCGCCGCCGCCCACGGCGTGCACGAATTCGGCGAACCTCGAGAGCGGGCAGGTCAACTCGCGCTGTTCGGCGTCGAACATGGTGGGCCGCTCGGTCACCAGCTGCAGGAGGTTCCGGAATTTCATGGCGTATTCCGCGAAGAACGGTTTCACCATGTCCGACAGGATCCCCTTGGTCGGTTCGATGGCCCAATCGCCTTTCAGGCCGATCAGCGCCAGGAAATCGTCGTAGTCGTCGCGGGTGCCGGCCAAGGTCGCCAGGCCGTGCGCCAGGAACGAGCCGGAACAGGAGGCGTATTTCTCAAGGCAGGGGTTGAAGAGGACGCAGTCGGTGGGCGCCTTCGGGGACGGATGGTGGTCCACCAGGTAGACCGGCATGCGTTTCCCGAAATCGGCGTAGGGCGCGAGCGTGCCCTTGTCCAAAACAAAAACCGCCTTGGCGTCCGGATGGGCCTTCAAGGCGGCGTCGAACTGGGCGGTCGTGAGCACGAAACCCGCGGGCATCTTCCACACGGTGCGCCAGCCCTTTTTCTCCAGCAACCGTTTGAAGATCAATCCGCTGGTGATCCCGTCCGGGTCGTCGTGGCTGAAGACCAGGGCGAGGCCCTGCGGCTTGCCCGCCGCCGCGAGGATCTTGTCGATCCCCGGGTTCTGCGAACGCAATGACTCCCACTGCGCTTTATGGCTCTCGGAACACTTTGCGGCGTTGGCGACCAAAACCGATTCAGACATGGTTGCGGACCTTCCTTAGTAGGCTGGACGAATTGTTGCGAAGGGGATAATCATAAAACTTGGCAAGCGAAAGCGCAAGGGCCAAACCGTCAAATATTTTGGAACGGTCTCAGGAACACAACTCCGCCAAATACGGCACGGCGAACCGCCGCCCCCACTTCGCAATGAACCGCCGCCGGTTTTCCGTCCATATCCTTTTCCAGTGCGACCGGGACCGGTAACTGCACCGGCCGTCGTGATGGACGAACACCTCCCGCGCCAGCAGGAACCGGAACCCTTTCCTCAGCGCCCGCGCGCAGAAATCGTAGTCCTCGTATCCCGCCGGATAAAATCTCTCGTCCAACCGCCCCACCCGCGCCACCGCTTTCCGCGTGGTCAAAAAACAAAACCCGGTGAGGCCGCGGACCTCCTCCACCTGTCCGGCGTGTCTCAGTCTCCACGCCATCGCCACCCGTTCGACGTCCGCGGTCCTTCGGGGAGCGGGCACGCAGCCCTGCGGCAGCGGCGGGATGTCCGTGCAGGGACCCACGCCGGCCACATCCGAACGCCGGCCGAGGACGGCGATCATCCGTTCCACCGCCCCTTCGGTCAGCAGCGCGTCGGCGTTCAGCCACAAAAAAAGGTCGCCGTCGGCCATCCGCATCCCCTCGTTCATGGCGGCCGCGAATCCCCGGTTCTCCGGCAGACGACGGAACTTGAGGCGGGGCCGGGCGGCCATATACGCCGCGATGCCGTCCCGGGAGGCGTTGTCCACGCAGACGATCTCGTGGGGCCGCCTCACCCGTTGCCGCACGTTCTCGAGGCAGCGCTTTACGTACGGCAGGGTGTTGTAGGAGACCAGGATGATGCTGAGTTTTTGTTTTTTCAACCGGACATCCCCGTTTCGCTGAAAATGGCTTGCCGCCGCTCATTCTATATTTTATCCGCCCCGGCGGGCAAAAAACCGCTCGGTTTGACAATTCCCCCGACGAAAGATATGATTCTCTCTCACCTGCCCGAAAGTTTCCGAACGAAAGAGGCCGCCATGAAAACACGCGAGGTCGTCATCAGCGGGAAAAAGGCCGTGGGATTCGAGATCCCGCTGCCGGGCGCGCCGCTGGTGCTGGTGCGCGCGGAAAAAGGGTTCGTGATGTGCGGCTACCTCAACCCGGCCGCCGCCGAAAAGCTGGGCGTGGCCGCCGCGGTGGTGCGCGGCGTAAAAACCGTGGACGAACTCCTGGCCAAACCCGTCGCCGAGATCTCCCCCGAAGCCCAAAAACTGGGCGTCACCCCCGGCATGACCGGCCGACAGGCCGTCGAACGGTTCCTCGCTTAGCGAAGCGGATTCCCCGGATCGGCCTCCCTTCCCTTCAATGAACCCCGCCCAAAAACACGGTCCCTTTGTGCCTCCGGAAGGGCGGACGCCCCTTCCCGAAAAGATAGAAACGCTTTCCCCCGAGACCCTCGCGCTCGGCGGCGACGCGCTGGCGCGGCATCAGGCGCAGGCCGCCGATCTCGAATTCAGGCCGGCGGCCGAAAAAGCGGCCGTGCAGCCGGACCGCCT
>JAKLDV010000129.1 GCA_022703335.1 Elusimicrobiota bacterium | reverse complement strand
GACGATGCCCGCGGGCATTTCGACCTGGCGCTGTGGGCCTACAAGAGCGGGCTCTTTAACGAGGCCCAGGTTGAGGCCGAAAAACTGGCGGCGCTCGGCCGCCTGGTCAGCGGCGTGGCCCACGAGCTCAACAACCCGTTGGCCGGCATCAGCGCCCTGGCGCAGGCGCTCATCCTCGACGAACCGCTCGACGTGGGCAGCCGCCGGGTGGTGGAGAGCATCCGCAGCGAGGCCACGCGCGCGGCGCAGATCGTGACCGACCTTCTCGCCTTTGCCCGGCAGCGCCCGCTCCGCCGCGCCGACATCGATCTCGGCGCACTCGTCCGGGACGTCGTCAGCTCCGCTGGCGACCGGCTGGGTCGCTGGACGGTGGAGAGCCAGGGGGAATTGCCGGCGGTCCACGCCGACCCCGAGATGTTTGGCGGACTTGACCCCGACTTGCTTCAGGAGCGTCTCGCGGAGGTTCTTCCGGTCTTCCTCGGAGGGCACGCTCGGCCCCGGATCGGAAAAGGCGACGCTGATGGGGAACGGTTTCACCAGCGTGGTGTGGCCTTCCTTGTTCACGGCGAAATGTTCCCAATCGATGCGCGTTTCCAGAGTCCGGTCCACGGTGTCCAGAAAATTGTTGCAGTGGAACTGCGTGTGATAGCCGATGAGGTCCGCCCCCAACATCCCGAAAAGGAGCTCTTTTTGCCAGGGACAGATGCCGAAGGCCTCGGGATTGGGCCAAGGGATGTGCCAGAACAGGGCGATCCGCGCGTCCGGACGGAGCACCTTCAAGAAACGGGGCAAAAGGGCGAAGTGATAGTCTTGGATCAGGATGCAGGGCTCTTCGATGTTTTCCAGTTCCTCTAGGACGGCGCGGGCGAATTTTTGGTTGGCCCTTTGATAATGGGCCCAGTCTTCCGATCGGAAGATGGGGCGGGTGTGGGCGATGTGACAGAGGGGCCAAAGTCCGTCGTTGGAAAATCCGTAATAGTAACCGTCTTCCTCCTCCTTGGTGAGGGCCACGCGTTTCAGCGTATAGAGCGGATCTTCCGGGGGAACCCGAAGCCGGTTCTGCGCGTCCAATCCCTCCCAGTCGGCGTCCCCCGCCCCGTGGGCGATCCATGTCCCGCCGCAGGAGCGGAGGACCGGGTCCAACGCCGTCACCAATCCTCCGGCCGGGACGAAATATTCTATTTTGTTGCCCCGCCGGACATGCATGTAGGGTTCCCTGTTGGAAACGACGAAAAGCGGTTTCCCCCCGAGTTTGGTCCGGACATGTTCCTTGAGCCGGTCGGGGGTCCAAAGAGATTCCGCCGCCTGCCTCAACCGGGCTTCTTCTTCCGCCGCCATCTTGGCCGCCGAGAGGTGGCGGGCGAAGGTCGTCACCTCCTTGGCGATGGGGGCGAAAATGGCCGCCTTCGGCAAGGCCGACGGTTCGGCCTCTTCCCCGGCGCGGAGTTTCTTCATCCATTCCGCCATCTGGGTGATGGGATCGACGACGCTCCAGCGGATGATGAGCAAGGTGACCAGGGCGATCAGGAACATCTGGATCAGCACGCGCAAGAAGGCTTGCCGCCATATGCGGAACAATTGCGTCCGTATATAGGAGACGTCGTGCAACAAGACGAGCGACCCCGAAACGTTCCCTTGGGCGCTCAACGGTAGGACGTACACGTGCATCTCCCGGTTCCCCAGGGTTTCGAATCGGCTGGAATCCACGAGTCCGCCGGGCGCTCCGACGAGGGGCGCCGGGGTGGCCGCCAAGGCGACGGAAAGGCTCGTGGTCACGGCGAGCGGTTTCCCTTCGGCGTCGTAGACCGCCACCCCCGCCAACCGTTCGCGGTTCCCAAACCGTTCGACGAGGCGCTTCAATTCGAGGCGGCGGCCGCCGGCGACGAGAGGTTCGACGGTTTCCTGCAGACTTTCCGCGATGAGCCGCGCCCGCCGGTCCAATTCCTCCCGTTGCCGGTCCCTTTCGTGACGCACCTGGAAATAGGCGAACACGCACGCCACAAGAGTCAGCACGAGGAGTAACGGAGTGATGATCCGGAACGTAATGCGCATCAGGTCACCTCATCGCCGAAGGGAACGAACGTGGACTTCTGAAATGATCCTGCTCCGGCCGCTAAAACAACTTGAAGACGTGTTTTAGAACGACCAGGACAATCAACAATCCACCGCACAGGAATGCCGCCAACATCAACCGCACCACGGGCACCGAACCCGACTCGGCCGCCGGAACAGGCAATGTCGGTTCGTTCGTGTTCTTGACGCCCCGCTTCTCTTCTTTGGACATAACGCCCCCTGTGTTTTTGAAACGGCCCATCGGCCGTTCCGTCGTTTACGAAGAGGAGGCGTCCTCTGTTTTAAACGATAACGCCACCCCGACGTTGTCACGGGAGCGGAAAAAAACAAAAAACCGCCCCCCCGACTCTGCGGGATGGCGGCCCGACCATCCAAAGTCCTCCGGGAAATACTTCCGGTTCCCGGACCCCTTGTGATGTTACTGTCTAAAGTATATCCCCTGCGGAGCGGGGCGACAATCCCTTTTTCGGTTTCGTATGGGCGGGTGGCGGGCGATCCGCGGAGAGCGCGGGGGGCGAGAAACGCGTTATTGGGCGATTCGGCGGATGCGGGCGCCGACGGCCCGGAGTTTGCGTTCCATCCGTTCGTAGCCGCGGTCCAAATGATAGACGCGGAGGACTTTCGTCCGGCCCTGCGCGGCCAGCCCCGCCAGCACCAGCGCCGCCCCCGCCCGCAGGTCGGAGACCATCAGGGGACAGCCCGAAAGACGGCGCCCCCCCTCGATCACGGCGGCGGCGCCCCGGATATCGATGGCCGCCCCCATGCGCAGGAGTTCCTGGGCGTGCAGGAAGCGGTTTTCAAAGATTGTTTCCGTGATGCGGCTTTTGCCGTTTACCGTGGCCATGAGCGCCATCCATTGCGCCTGCATATCCGTCGGGAAACCCGGATAGACGCGGGTCTTCAGAGAGACCGGCCGCAGGGGTTTCGTCCAAGCGGCCAGAATCTCCGAACGGCCCACCTCCAACCGCAGCCCGGCCCGCCGGAGAGCGTTCAGAACAGCGGACAAATGGGCGGGGTTCACCCGGCGCAAAAGGAGACGTCCCCGGGTGATGGCCGCCGCCGCCAGAAACGTGCCGGCCTCGATGCGGTCCGGTATCACGACATGCCGCGTGCCGTGCAGGGAAGGAACCCCGTCGATGACGATGGTCCCCGTGCCGTGACCGTGGATCCGGGCGCCCATGGAGCGCAGGCATTCGGCCAGATCCTGTATCTCCGGTTCCCGGGCCGCGTTGAGCAGGACGGTCTTCCCCTCGGCGAGGACGGCCGCCATCAGAGCGTTCTCCGTCGCTCCCACGCTGGGGAAAGGGAATCGGATCCGCCGGCCGCGGAGGACCGGCGCCGTCGCTTCCACATACCCTTCTTCCACGCGAATGGCGGCGCCCAGTTTTTTGAACGCCTGCAGGTGGAAATTGATGGGGCGGGCGCCGATGGAACAGCCTCCCGGCAGGGACACCCGGGCCTTGCCCAATCGCGCCAGCAGCGGTCCCATCACCACCACGCTCGCCCGCATGCGCCGAACCAGGTCGTAGGAGGCGTGATGTTGGAGCCGCCGGGCCGGGCCGATCTCGACGCGTGAATTCTTTCGGACGACTTTTTTCCCCAGTTGCTGAAGCAGGGCCACCGCGGTGCGGATGTCCCGCAGGTCCGGCACGTTCTCGATCACGCAGACGTCGTCGGTCAACAACGAGGCGAAGAGGCACGGCAGGGCGGCGTTTTTGGAACCGGAAATGCGCACTGACCCCTTGAGCTTCCGCCCCCCTTCTATCAGGAACGCGTCCAGTTTCAGCATGTTTTTAAACCCTTTCCTTCGGTTTTCGGGCGGCCAGGAACCGTTCGATTCCCGCCATGTCCGTTTTAATCGCGACGTCCTCAAATCCGGCTCGACGCAGTTCGGCGCGCACTTTCCGGGACTGGCCGTGGCCCACCTCCAGAAAGAGCCAGCCGGTCGGTTTCAGTTTTTCCATCGCCTGTGGGATGAGACGGCGGATGAGGGAGAGCCCGTCCGGCCCGCCGGCCAACGCCCGTCGCGGTTCATAACGGAGTTCCGGCGCCAAGGTCGAAAAATCTTTCCGGGCCACGTACGGCAGGTTGGCCACCACCGCGTTCAGGAAGGCGCTCGCGCGCAGCGGGGCCAATAAATCGCCGTGCACGAAGCGGATCTTTCCCGCCACGCCGTTTTGGACGGCGTTCTTCTTGGCCACCCGGAGGGCTTTCCGGGAGATGTCCACGGCAGTCACGCGGACGCCCGGAAGGTGTTTCGCCAGCGTCACGGCCAAGCAGCCGGATCCGGTGCCGATGTCGGCGACGTGGCGCGGCGCGGAGACCTCCGTCAGCGTTTTCAGAACGAACTCGAAAAGCTCTTCCGTCTCCGGCCTCGGGATGAGCACGTCCCGGTTGAGCCGGAGCCGGACGTCCGCGAAAGTCCATTCGCCGAGGATATAGGCCAGCGGTTTCCGGCGACAGCGTTGGCGCAGCAGACGACGGAGCGAGGCGTGTTGGCGGCGACTCATCGGTTCCCGGCCGAGCAGGGGCAGCTCCAGCCGACGGCAAGGGATCGCCGTGGCGAGCAGTTCCCCCGCCTCCGTGGAGGCGTCGGGAACCCGTCGTTCCGTCAACCGGCGCACGGACTCGGCGTAGGCCTCCGAGATCGTCGACGGCCGGGCCGTGGTCACGTCCCGGCCTCGGCCTTCTTGCGGGCCCGTTCGAACGCGATCATCGCGTCCACGATCTCCCCCATTTCTCCGTCCATGATCGCGGGAAGGTTGTGGAAATTCTGGTTGGCGCGGTGGTCGGTGATCCGGTCCTGGGGAAAATTGTAGGTGCGTATCTTTTCACTCCGTTCGCCCGTGCCCACCTGGGAGCGCCGAAGGTCCCGGCGCTCGCTCTCGGCCTGTTCCCGCTGTTGTTCATAGATCTTGGATCGCAGGATGCTCATGGCCCGGGCGCGGTTCTTTATCTGGCTGCGCTCGTCCTGGCAGGCCACCACGGTGCCGGTGGGCAGGTGGGTGATCCGCACCGCCGAGTCCGTGCGGTTCACGTGCTGTCCGCCGGCGCCGCTGGAGCGGTAGGTGTCGATACGCAGGTCGGCGGGGTTGATCTCCACTTCGATCTCCTCCACTTCCGGCAACACCGCCACCGTGGCGGTGGAGGTATGGATGCGGCCGCTGGCTTCCGTCACCGGCACGCGCTGCACGCGGTGCACCCCCCGTTCGTGTTTGAAGATGCGGAAAGCCCCGTCCCCCTGAAGGCCGAAAATGATTTCTTTGTACCCGCCCAGTCCCGTGGGATGGCTGGAATAGACCTCCGCCTGGAAGCCGCGTTTGGCGGCGTAGCGGGTATACATGCGGAAAAGGTCCCCCGCGAACAGGGCGGCCTCGTTGCCGCCGGTGCCGGCGCGGATCTCGATGATGACGTTGCGGTTGTCGGCCGGGTCCGCCGGATGAAGGAAATCGTCGAGCTCCTGTTCCAGCCGGGCCTTCTGGGTTCCGAGGGTCTCCAGTTCCAGCGCGGCCAGTTCCTGCATCTCTTTGTCCGACGATGATTTCAGCGGCAGGAGTTTGTCCATCTCCGCCGAGATCTGTCGCAAGGTTTTGGCTTTCTGATACATGGGTTCGATCTTTTTGAATTCCCTGGCCGCGGCCTGGGACGACGCCCCTTGTTCGGCCGAACGGGCCAGGGCGTTCTGAAGGTCGTGGTATCGTTTTTCCAGTTCTTCGTAGAGTGCGTTCATTGTCGGGGCCGGTCAAAAAAAATACGCCCCGGAGCGAGGCGTATTTTTTTCAAAAGAGGAAGGCGCTAGCGGCCGGCGGGTTTGGCGGATTTGCTTCCCTTGGGCGGCGGCGCGGTGACGCGCGGCGCGTTGCGGAGGATGCGTTTCGTCGTCTTCGTGACCTTGGGCGCCGCCTGTTTGGTGGCGGCTTTGCGAACCACGGTCTTCCCTCCGGTTTTGGCATAGCGTTTTTCAAAACGTTCCATACGTCCGGCGGTGTCCAACAGTTTCTGGCGGCCGGTATAGAAGGGATGGCAGTTGGAACAGATGTCCAGCCGCATTTGCGGCCGGGTGGACCGGGTCACAAAGGTGTTGCCGCAGGCGCAGGTGACCGTCGCTATTTGATATTGGGGATGAATGCCTTCTTTCATAAGAGTCCTTTCAATGGGGAACGCGTTCCGTAAGGGTATATTAAAACAAAAATTTTCTCGGATTTAAAGAATTTCCGAAGCGGTCCCGGACCTCGAAATGGAGGTGCGGCCCGGTGGCGTTGCCGCTGCTTCCCACTTTGCCGATCAATTGGCTCTTTTTCACCCGGTCCCCCGCCGACACCTTCATCTGGGAGAGGTGGCCGTACCACGTCACGGCCCCGCCCGGATGTTTGATGATGATCAGCCGGCCGTAGGCCCCCCGCCAGCCCGCAAAAACGACCCGCCCTTCCCGGGCCGCCTTCACCGGATATCCGTAGGGCCGGGGCATGTCCCACCCTTTGTGGAAACCGCGGTAGCGGAAAATGGGGTGGCGGCGCATGCCGTAGCCCGACGAGATGAAGCGTTTCCCCCGCAGCCACGACACCGGGAAGTCGTAATCCGTGAAACGCAGATGGGCGTCGGGGATGAACAGCAGATCCCCCGGCTGGAGCCAACCGACGGAACGCAGCGCCAC
>JAKLDV010000128.1 GCA_022703335.1 Elusimicrobiota bacterium | reverse complement strand
CTCGCGGACCGCTATGGCATCACGGTCGCCGCCGTGTCGGGCCGCGTCACCGATTCCCCGGTGGGCGTGCGCTTTTGCACCGAGAAGCTGGGGTTGGCCGCGTGGAACGCGCTGCGCGCCCGCACGGCCTCCTCGGAAACCGTCGCCGAACCGGCCTTGCCGCCCCTCTCCGCACCGGCCGTCGAGCCGCTCCGGCTCCTTTCCGGGAAAATGCCGACCGACAGCCTGGAACCCGTCGCGGAACTGGCCCCGCGGCTTTCCTATTTCGCCGAGGACGGCACCGATGTGGTGACCTTCGACTGGCGCAGCCTCAAAAAAGTCTGGGCGCAAGGCCTCTTCCAACTCATGGAAGCGCATCTGGCCCAGGCCGAACAGTCCGGCAAACCCAACAAGATCACCTTCGCCTTTGTGTCGGACGTGCCCGGTCTGTCGTCCGAACAGATGCTCGACGCCCTCCAGCTCCACGGCCTGCCGGAGCGCGTCAAGAAGTCCCTTCTCCTTGTGGACCAGGCCACCTTAAAAGATCGCGGGGTGTTGCGCAAAGGCGCCATCCAGGTGCAAAAACTGTCCCTGGTGATGGGGGAAATGCTCCTCCATCGCTGGAACACCGGGCTGTTGCGCTTGAAGGTGGTGGTGGACAGCGAAAACGCCCACCGTTGGCAGGGCGATGTGCTGAAAGTGCTGCTCACCCCCGCCGGCACCGGGGAGATCGTTTCCACTTCTCTGGGGCTGATGGTGGCCATCGAGGGGGAAATGTCGGACCGGATCGTGACCTTTATCCGTCAATATTACCCGGCCGAGGTCGCCGAACGACTTCTCAGCCGCATTCAAAAAAGCGCGGGCCGGATCCTGCTGCCGGCCACCACAACGACACCGCAACAAGACCTCCCCGGCAAGCTGAAAAACCAGCAGATTCTCGATACCCAGGCCTAAGGGTTTCCGCTTCATTCCCTTTATTCAAAAAGTTTTTTTCTCCCTCTGTTCAAGCGGTTGAATAATTTACATTCCGTTTACAAATCCTTAACTCTCGGATTATCCCTCTTTGTCATACTTTTTTTAGAAAAGCCTGGACAAAAGGCCTTCTGTCCTCTATAACAAAGGTGGGCAAATGAGGGTGACGTTGAGCGGCGTCAAAAAAGGCGGGCAGCAGTTCGTTACCAGACTCCTCATGGTAACAATCTTTTCCCAATTCTCCTGTTTGGGAAATGGTTTTGCTTTTGTCCAACTCCCGTCCTCATCCGACCATCAATGCGTTCCGTTCTTCACCGTTCTCCTGGCCGAATTCCTGCCGCACTACAAAAATTTCCTGCCGTCGACGTTGCCGACGGCGACCCCGTTCCTCTCGGACGTGCGGGACGCCCTTTTTTCGTCCTTCGGGAAACAAACCGCGGGCCCGGCCGAGGACTCCTCCCTCGTGCTGTGCCTTTCATCGGCCCATGCCGCGTTCGACAACCTCTGCAAACGTCTGACGGAAGAGGAACCTCCGGCCGCCCCCCAGGGCGATGCGTCCCCGGAAATGACGTCTTCCCCCTCGCCGGCCCACTCGCCGTCGCGGACGCAGTTCCTGCCGACCAAACGGGATTTCTTTCTCCGCCACAACGGAACGCCGCTGGCTTCTTTTAAGGTCAACCCGCAGGTTTCGTTCTCCTCCGACCCCCTCGGACTTCACTCGATTTCTCCGTTGACCTTCCATTCGCCGATTTGGCAAAACGGCCGGTCGGCGCTGCTTCAGAAGATGCTGGTGGGATGCGGACGGGGAAGCCGAGAAGGAGACGCCCCGTTGGCGTTGTCCCCCGTTTTTCATGTCATGCCCGGTCTGAACCAAAAAACCGGGCATTTTTATTTCCGTCCGACGGCGTGGGCGGGAGGGCGGCCGTGACGCCGCTGGCGAAGAGACACTGGATTTTCCTGAAAAAAGTCACCGCCGGCGCGGTGACCGCCACGTTTCTTTACAGCACTCTGGCCGCCTCTTACGCGGAAGCCAATTTCTGGGAACAACGCCGCACCGCGGCGCGTCAGCAACAGAACCTCACCGAAGAAGAGACCGCCCCCGCGGCGAAACAGGCCGCTCCGACCTCGAGCGACTGGTTCTCGCGCGTGGAACCGAGCCTTCAGATCCCCAACGACTCCGGCGCCGTCGTCAACGTGTTCCGTGGGAACCCCGACCAGCCCTTCATCATCCATCTGCAGGACGCCCACGGCCACTACAGCGCCCAGAAACAGGCGATCGAGATCCTCCGCCACCTCCAGACCCACCGCAAAGTCCGCACCGTGGCCCTGGAAGGCGCGTGGGACCGGCTCCCCATCGAATGGCTGGCGGCGTTTCCGGACCAGAACATCAAGACCCGCGTGGCCGACAAATACTTCGACCGGGGCGACCTCAACGGCGAAGAATATCTGGCCCTCGTCCAACCGGCGGGGACGTGGGAACTGCAAGGCATTGAAAACGCGACCCTCTACAAACAGAACGTGGCGACCAAGGAGGAAACCGTCACCGCGCGGGCCGAGGCCCTTCAGCACTTTCAGCTCGTGCAGGAACGCCTGCGAAAGATCACCTCGCGCCTCTACCCGCCGGCGCTGCACGACGTGGAACGCTTCTCCGACGCCTATCACGCGCAACAGCTTTCCTTCGTCCCGTTCACCCAACGTCTCATCGCCCTCTCCGGCCGGCTGAAGAACCCGGCCCTTCGCCGGGCGGATTATCCCACGCTCACCCGGGCGCTCGACCTTCTGGCCGCGGAAAGCGTCCTATCCCTTGAAACGGTTTCCCGCGAACGCGAAGACCTCATCCGAGAGGCCGGGGACCGCATGCCGGAAAAAGAGCTTTCCGCCCTCCTCGCCGCCACCGTGGAGTTCCGCACCGGCGTGCTCAGCCCGCGGCAATACCACGATATCCTCCTGCAGGTGGCCGACCGACTCGGGCAGCCCGTCCCTCAACTGCGCGAATACGCCCGTTATTTGGCGGCCTACGAGACCGTCGACCAGGACGTATTGGAGCAGGAGATCCGCCGGATGGAACGGGCCGTCTGGAACGAACTGGCCACCCCGCCGGCCCGACGGCTGGGTCCCGTTTCCCGCTGGGTGCGCATGCAGTTGAAACTCTGGAGCCTGGAACTCACCCCGGACGATACCGCCGCCTATCCTCAGGAAAAAATAACCTGGCAGGAGGCGCGGGACATCATCCACGACTACGAAAAGGAACTCCGTCTTTCCGCCTCCCCGCTGCCGGAACCCGGTCTGTGGCTCCACATGGCGGAGAAGGTGCGGAAATATTACCAACTCGCCGAAGCCCGCAACGATTTCATCGTAGACAACGTCCTGCGCGCCATGAAAGACTCCGGCCAGCGCGTGGCGGTGCTCATCGCCGGCGGTTATCACACCCCCGGCATCACCAAACGCCTGAAGGACCGCGGCGTCTCCTATGAAGTCGTCCGGCCCCGTTTCACCGGCGACGCCACCCCGCCCCACCAGAAACCGCTTCTGGGACAGAACATCGAATGGAGGGAAAACCTCCGCCGGGTCATGGGCACCCTGCGTCCTTTCCCCAATACCGGCAAAGTGGACTTCGGCGTCAATTACGGGCTGGACCTCCTGGCCCAAAAACTTTTCGCCGTGGCCAACCGAGAACAGGTGCCGGAAGTGTATGCGGAATTCCGCTCGGCCTGGGAGAAGACCCCGGGCGTCCGAAAATCCCTGGGCGCGCTCGATTGCCTGCCCGTGCTCCTCACCGGGACGCAGGGGGACCGTTACCTGGTGGCCCTGGTGGCGGGCCCGGAAGGCCGCGTGCCGGTGGTCTACCGCGAAGGGCAGGACGGGGTCTACAAACAAGGCAACGACGCGGTACGGGAACTCCTTTTCTCCACACGCTGGACGAACAAGGCGTGGGAGATGCAGCTGGCTCACCGCCAATTCGCCGAATGGGGCCTGACCGACGAAAAACCTTTCTTCCATCCCCGCCGGCTGATCGAAGGCGTGCAAGGCACCCTCGCCGCCCAACAGTTCGTTGAAAAGGTCCTCGAGGAAAAACCGTTCGTCCGCAACCCGGCCGCCGCGGAGCAGGAGGCGCTCACCTCCTCCCTCGCCGCACTGGAGAACGCCGATGCCGCCACGCGGGCGCGGGGCGTCGCGGAACTGACCCGGTTCCTCACGGGACCGAATCCCGACCTCTCCACGCTGAAAAGCCTGGTGGCGGTCCTCGAAAACGATTCCCCGGCCGTGGCCGAGGTGCGCCAAATACTGCAGACCGCGGGAGAGCCCGCCATCCCGCTTCTGACGGCGCTGATGGGCAACGCCCAAAAATCGGCCGCCGCCCGGGCGCGGGCCGCTGAAACGATCACCCCCATCCTCCGCACGCTTCGCGGCCGACAGTCTTACGCGCGGTTTCAAAAAACTCTCTCGACCAACAAAGTGCTCGAAGCTCTGTCCGTCTCGGAATCGGAAAAACGATCGGAGATGGCGGCCGCGCTGGCGGAGTTGCGCACCGTGCTTCCTGGAAAGGCCGAACGCGCCCGGCTGGTCGCCGCCAAAACCCTTTGGGTCGCCGGCGGGGCCATCACCCTCGTCGCCGTCATCGCCGGCAAGGCCTCGCCTCTCTCTCTGGCGGCCCTGGGGATCGCTTTCGCCGCGCAACGTCTCTTCCCGAAGAACACGCTGTTGCAGCGGGTTCTCCCGCTCGCCTTCGTGCTCGTCAGCGCGGCGGCCCTGGGCGGCCTGTTGCATGTCCTGCCGTTCCTGGCCCTCTCTCTCATCACCTATCAGGCCATGCGCTGGATGCGCCGGGCGCCGCGATGGGCCCGCCTCGCGTTCCTTGTGCCGGCCCTGTTCCTCGTCTCCTCCGGCAGCGCGGCGGCCGCGGAACTGGTCAAAGACGGACAGGCGTGGCTCCTGGGCGGCCAGAAATTCGACTGGATTTCCTTCCGGGCCCAAGCCGACCTGAAACAGGCCGGTCTCATCAACACCGACACCTCCGCCGCCGACGCCCAACGATTGATCGCGGAACGCGTGGACGAATACACCGAATTGATGCGGGCCAAAGTCGATCCGAATTGGAACCCCAACAACGTCCACGAAGGAGACATCGTCCTTCGGCCGCCGCTGGGCGAAACCGTCCCCGAAGCCGAAGTGACCGTCACCCCTGTGTCGGAAACGCCCGCCGTCGTTCGGGAATCGTCCCCTCAAACCGAATCAACCGCCGTCCGGGAGGAAGCCTCCCTGGCCCCTCAAGCCGACAGCGCTCTCTCCGCCGTTTCGGACGTCCTGCTCCCCGCCCTTCTCGTTCTGGCGGCCGTGTCCGTCCTGGTCTTTTTCCTTTATCGGGCCTACCGCCGCCGGCTCAACCAATTGGCGGATCCCATTTCGTTCAGCCGTTACCTTTTCCGCGACCTGCCGGGCCGTCTGTGGGCCAAGGTCCGTCCCGCGGAACAAGCGGCGGAAACCGTCGAGGAGGCGAAAACAGCCGAGACGGCATCCTCTCTCTCTCTCCAACCGACGCCGCCGGCCCCCACCGACGTCGAGGCCCCGGTGGAAAAAGAAGCGCCCGCCCCGGGCACACAGATGGAACTCTTCCGTCCGGAGGAATTGCCTCCGGCGACTCCCGTCGCGGCGCCGAAACCCGCCGACGTCAAAACCGCGGCGGCCGACAAGAGCAAAAAAGGCGCGGAGGCGGTTCAACTTTTGTTGGATTTCGAACAACAACAGCAACAACAAACGGCGGCGGGACCCAAGGCCGAAGAAAAAACCCTCACCGCCGTCAACATCAACGAGCTCTCCATCGAACAACTGGCGGCGCTCCTCAAAGAAGCCGGCGTCCGGCTGCCTTACAGCCGCGTCGCAACCAACATCTTCAATCATGTCCGCTCCAAAGGACCCCTTCTCTCCGCGGAAGCGCTGATCGACGCGCATCTGGGGATCGGCCAGAAATCCTGGGAACGCCTGGCGAAATATTTCATTTTGACGGCGCCGGAAAAGCCGGCGGAGCCCGCCGCCGATCAGGCCGCACCGGCAAAATCGATCGGGCCGGACACGACCGTCCCGTCCCAGGACGAACCGACGCCGGCCTCCCTGGTGGACAATCTGGCGGAAACGGCCCAGGACGTGGCGCGCGACGTCCTGCCGGACGTTTTGGAGCGCCCCTTGCGGACGGTGACCGACGCCGTCCTTCCGTCGGCGGACGAGACATCGGCCGCGGAGGAGCCCGCGGCGGAGGAACCGACCCCGCCACAAAAAATGGACCAAGCCGCTGAGCCTCTCGACATCAACAAGGCGAGCGTGGAACAGCTGGCCGCCCTCCTGAAGAAAACGGGCGCGGTGATCGCCTACAATAAAGTGGCCGAACGGATTGCCGCCCGCATCAAGGAAAAAGGCCCGCTCGGCTCCGCTCAGGAATTGCTCGACGCCCACGTGGGGGTCGGCCAAAAAGCCTGGGAAAAACTGGCGCAGTCCCTCACCTTTGGCAAAGAAGGAACCGGCGGAGAAGCCGCCGACCAGGAGCCGGCCGACACGGATCGGGCGGAAGAACCGTCTCCCATCGAGGGGATGGCCCGGGCGGCGAAAGAAACCGTGGACGGCTTCATGCCGACCCTGCCGCAAACAGCGCCCGCCGAGGCGACGGCCGAGGAAAAACCGTCGTCGGAACAGTCCGCCACGAAAACGACAAAAACGCGCAAACCAAAAACGACCAAGAAAGACGCCCCGGCGGCGGTCTCGGAATCCTCCCCGATCGCGGCGGAAATGCCGGTG
>JAKLDV010000127.1:2610-6888 GCA_022703335.1 Elusimicrobiota bacterium | reverse complement strand
AGCTCCTCGTTCAGGGCGGCGTATTCGCTCCGGACATTGCCCTGTTCGTCCAAAAAGCGGGCCCGCAGCGGCAACACGCCCTTCTCCAGGTTCTCCCTCGTCAACAGTTCCTGTATCAACTCTTTATACGAGTGCCCTTCAAACATATCCTGCAAGTAAAATTTTTCTTCCATGAGCTTCAGGTGTTCTTCCTTCAACAACTGCGCGGAAGGAATCCCCATCGTCTGAACAAGCTGGGCGAGCACGGCCACACGCAACTCCGGATCATCCCAGAGCCCTTTCGGTGGGGAGACCAGCCCGTGCAGGACCGCCTTATACACCACAAAAAGATCGAACGGGTCATAGGGGGTATTTTTCCGGACCGCAACGCCCTTCATCATCTTCCACATCTGGGCTTCGGTGGGCAATTGTCCCTTGGCCAAAATATGTTTCTTCAAGAGGACGAGCACTTCGCGTGTGGGACTGCCCTCTTCCTGATCGGAGTTCAATTCCAGTTCGATGGACTGGAGGACGTCTTTCAGCGCCTGTTCCGGGCCGCGTTTGGCCTGAAGGAGGGCGGCGACGGCCTGGTCGGCGACGGTCAGCAGTTCTTTTTGGGCGTCGCTGATGGCCCGGGCATCGGCACGGGCAACCTCGAAAGGACGGTTTTGGCGGACGTATTTCTGCAACACCAATTTCTGTTCCACGAGGGCCGAAACCAGTTCCGCCCTCTTTTTTCCGTCCTGTTTCTGAATGGTTTCCAGCAACGCCCTGTTGATATAGAACACCGCGACACCGTCGGAACGAACGATCAAGGGAGACAACAGATATCGTTGGCCGTCCTCCACCAGTTCCGTCCCCTCATAGACCTGGACGTCGATGGATTTGATGCCCAAGGCGGGAAGAAGGATCCCCAACCTTTCCGACTCCGTTCCGGAGCGATCCGCGTTAAACGCCGCCAGGAGTTCCTGCCGAAGGGCCTCCAGTTCCGGTTCCAAACGTTGGACCTTCCTCGGTTCCAAAAATATCTCCAGGAGACCGACGAACAGTTCCGGCAGCCCGAGACCGAATTTCCGCAAATCGTCTTCCAGTCCTTTCGCCGCTCTGGAGGCGAAGTCCGTCAGAAATTCAGGGATATTCTCTTCGTCAAACCGGCCCTTCAAGACGCCGGAGACTTTTGCAAAGGGAAGCGTTCCGGCCACCAGCCCCTCCGCGGTTTTTCCGGCGAGCATCTGGACCAACTCCACCGGTTCGCCGGCGTCCAGGGAGGCGACGACCGGCAGACGTTTCTTCAGAATATCGAGGAGGGCGTCGAGGACCTGCCGATAGAACGCCTCGGAAGCAAAACGCGTCGCCCAGCCGGAACGGGACGCCCATATCTCCACGGTCGTCTCGCCCATCGAGAAGGACTCCTCTCCCTCGCGCGACGTCAACCGCACATGATCGTCGGCCAGGCCGTCCAACATTTTAGCGGCCCCCGGTTCCAGTTCTCCTTTGCGCACCGCCAGTTTCAGCGCCAGAGGCTCCGGCGAACCGTCGACGTGGAGGAGGAGGGAGACAATTTCCAAATTACCCAACATCCGGCGCTCTCCCGTCTCCGTGATTTTCCTCAACGGCGACAGACGGCCCGCGCTCAGCCGCGCGTTGATCGCGTCCAAGGGCTCGCCAAAAACCGCCTCCAACGCGCCCCACATCTCTCTCTGGACCGTCTGCGTCTCCGCCTGCTCGGCGTTCATCGGGCGGGAGCCGACGGTGAGCGGATCGGCCAAAAATATTTTTTCGCCCAAAAGGACGCGATCCAGGGGCGTGTGGCCCCGGGTGAACACCTCCAACGCATTCAGTTCTTCAATCTTCTGCACGCGGGGACAAACCACCGCGTAAGACACGCCCTGTTCCCGGAGCTTTTGGGTGAGGCCGGGCGTATGGAATCCCCCCGTGACCAACACGATCAGCCGGCCCTTGCCCGTTTCGCCGGTCACGACGCCGGTGATGGCATCGTTCCGGCGCAGCGCCAGAACGTAGAATTCCTCCAGGGTCCGCAGATCGTCGAGGGCGAACGGCTCAACAACAGCCGCCCCCAATCGGGCCAAGCGCGCATCAAACTTTTCAATATCCTCCCGCTGAACCTGGTAGTCCCGCCACTCCTGGTCGGTCAACCCCTGATCCGCCATTTTTCCCACCAGGTCCGCCTGACGGGTCAAGCGGCGGAGTTCCGCCTGCTCGGGCGTGGCCCCCAGGTTACGCCAGACCCGCTCCTCCAACGCCACCAGTTCGTCAAAAAAGCGTTCGCGGTTCACGTCCCCCACCAACATGCAATAGCGGGCGTACCCGTAGAAATGCGGAAAACCTTTCGCCTCAACACCGGCGCGCGCCGCCAACTCCAGAACGAACCGGTAATAATCGCCGTGTTCCATCTGTCCCAGACGATAGCGCAAAGTCGCCTGTATCCAATCTTCCAGCGAGCGGGCGGGCAGGACCTCGGACAGGCGCTGCACCAGCGCCGCCCGATCGGCCTCCGCGCGGGACAGATCGATACGCCTTTCCAGGAGCCGGGCCGACACAAACTTCTGGATCTCCGGAGACCGCGCCGCCCCCCGTTGTCCATCGATGGCCAACAGGCCGTCCACATAGGCGCCCGTATCAATACGTTTTTCCGCGTAATCCTTGGAGAGGACGTCCGCCTTCCGCTGGGCGGCGGTGTAGAGATTTTCCTTCAGAGCGTCCAGCGTCTTTTTTTGTTCGGCCAAAAGCCTCCGCATTTTCCCCTTCAGCGGAACCGCCCGGCGATACGCCTCCACATTGGCCAAATAAAGCGCGGGATCCTCCACCCCCACATAGCGCACCGCGGAAGGGCCCGTCAAACCCGCCATCTCCACGCCTTGGATCCAGCCGCGGTTCAAGAAAGCCTCCGCCACTCTTCGATTCGCGACGTCCGACCCGAGTTCCCGATAGGGGCTGAAATCGATGTCTCCGGCCGCGCCCTCCACGGCCACCGTTAAACCACGCGGTTGCTTGCTGGCCAACTCGGTCAGGAACGCGGCGATGTTTTCCTGGGCCTGCCTCTGGCCGTGCAGATCGTTAACGATGACGACATCCGGCCGGCCGGCGGGAGAATGCAGCTCGCCCAAACGAATGAACGCCAGAGGCAACTGCCCCACCCAGGCGGGCCAACGGGCGGGATCCGAGGAGATGAGATTGGTTCCGGTGTTGATGAGCGGGTCGGGATGCACCGCCGACAGCGGTGTGGCAAGTTCCGCGGCGCCCCATCCGGGACGACCATCCGCAAGACGCGGGGAGGCGGATGGTTTTTTTGAGGAAACGACCTTCTGGCGGCGGGCGGACCAAAAGTCCTTATCCCCCTTCTCGCTCGGAGGGATCGCCGGCCAGACCACGTTGACCCAGACAAAAACAGAGGCGACCGCCGTGGCCGCCGCACGCAAACAACAGCGGCCTCGACGCGTCGCCTTGAGAGAATAGGGGGACAATCCTTCGATTTTAGCCATTCCCATTATTTTAAGAAAGAGTATTTATAACTATTTTCAGTTATAACGACTCTAAAATAGTGACTTTTTCATCCACAAAAGCCGTTAACAGCCTGTAAACGATTTGTAAATTTACGCTTTCTTCCGTCCCCTTGTCAAACAAAAGCTCCGCCGGCTCTTTTTTGAAATGCTCAACTCAAATAATGTATGATGGGGCCGGAAAATATGACTCCCCCCCCTCAAACCATCAGCGTCATCGTTCCGGCGTACAACGAACGGGAAGGTTTGGCACACGTCCTCCCCCGACTGACGGAAACCCTGAACTCCTCCGGATGGACGTACGAAATCATTCTCGTCGACGACGGCTCCACCGACGGCGGGACCGACCAACCTCTGCCGTCCGGGATCAAACTCCTCCGTTCCCCCATCCGCCGCGGGTACGGCAACTCCCTGATGTGGGGGATCCGCTCCGCCCAATATCCCTGGATCGCCACCCTGGATGCGGACGGCACCTATCCCGTCGAAGAGCTCCCGAACCTGCTCCCTCCGACTTCCGCGTTCGATATGGTGATCGGCGCCCGGACGGGGGCCCATTACTGGAAGAAACAGCTCCACTTCCCCGCGCGGCTCTTGTTCCTCTGGATGGCGGAGTTCGTCTGCGGCGAGAAAATCCCCGACGTCAACTCCGGCCTGCGCGTCTTCAAAAAAACGCTTTTGGACAAGCTGCCCATCGTTTGCCCCGGATTCTCCTTCTCGACCACGCTCACCATCTCCGCGCTGAGCCTTCACCGACCGGTGCATTTTGTGCCCATCCGCC
>JAKLDV010000127.1:0-2600 GCA_022703335.1 Elusimicrobiota bacterium | reverse complement strand
TCTTCCCCGCATCGGCCGCTCCAAAATACGGCCGGTCCGGGATTCCCTGAGGACGTTTCAATTCCTCGTCGAAATCATCGTCTATTTCAACCCCCTGAAAGCCGTCATGCCTTTGATCGTCGCCCTTTTCCTCGGGGCCCTTCTCTGTGGAACCGCCTATGTTTATCTGAAGAACGACTCCCTTTTGATTTCCTCCGTCCTCTTTTTTTCCGCCTCCTGCGTGGTTTTCGCCGTCGGCATGCTTATGAACCAACTCCGCCTCACCCGCAACTCCCAGAACAAAAACCCTTGCTGACGGCGCTGGGACTCATCTTCCTGGCTGCCGCCAATCTGTGGGCCTGCGGACCGGTGTTTTCATGGGCCTATTTTTCCCAGGAATCCATGAACTTAGCCGCCCTGATGGACCCCCTTTTCAAATTCTCCCTCAACGCCATGAACGAGTTTGAGTCTTACGGCGTCTGGCGGCCCGTCGGCGGATTGATTTGGTGGCTGAAATACCTGGTGGCCGGAGATACGTTCTGGGGGCAACACCTGACAGAATACCTCGGCTATTCCCTGGCCGCCTTCGGGGTCTATCTTCTTCTCCGCCAGACCACAAAATCCTCTTTTCTGGCGGCCGTCATCGCCGTCACGTGCTGGTTCCTCCCCGCCCGCATCTCCTGCATCGCCTATTTCATCACGGGAACGACCTGGATGCTCCTGTTGGGTTTCTTCGCGCTGTATTGGGGAGTCAAAGGGGTGGAGGAACGCTCCTGGAAAACAATCACCCTGTCGTGCGTTTCCTTCGCCTCGGCCCTCCTCACACGGGAATATTCGGTCATCTTCTGGGCCGTATTGGTCGGCTACTACGTCATCGTCGAGCCTTCTTCATTCCGACACCGGCGAAAATCCGTTTATGCCCTGCTTCTCTCCTGGTCGGTCCTTCTCACCTGGTTTCTCGTCATGCGTTTGGCCGTGTTCGGCGACCGGATCCCGTATCCCCTGGTGAACTCGACGCTCTCTCCGCATCGTTTCCTCCTCTGTTTTTCCCACATCCCCCCGCTGGCCGTCAAATCCTTCGCCGGGGGGGACAGCCTCCGCCTCATCCTGTCGTCGGCCAAGACCGCCTTGCCTTTCGGTTTTTATTCGCTCCTGGCCGCGATCGGCGCTTTCCTTTTTTTCCGACGGCAAACGGACGCCCCTCCCACTGAAAAAAGATCTTTCTGGTTCCGGTTGGCCCTCTGGGGCGGGGTCTGTTGCCTTTTTGCCGGCCTCCCCTTCGCCTACCTTCGGGACATCGTTGAGACGCCGTCTTACTTTTTCATCACCCCCAAAGACGGCACCGAACATCACCGCATCATTCTGGTGTTCTTTTTCTCGCTTTGGACCCTTTTCTTCATCGCGCGCGCCATCTCCGCCCGCGTCACGCTGATTCTCGGCGTCCTTGTCACAACGCTTCTTTTTCAATTGGATGCCTCCTACTTCCGTTTCCCGGAAGGCTCCACGTACGCGTCCTGGGGAGAAGAAGGCACCGCCGTCCCCACTTTTGAGAAAAATATAAAGGACCTGAACCTGCCCCCCGGCGCGAAAATCGTCTACTGGGACTCCACCGTCTCCTCCGTGCCCCTCCTGACCCACATGCTTTCCCTGCGGCTCCTCCGTCTCTCCATGCCCCACCGCTGGCGACTGGAAAGCTGGGGAACCCTCTTTCAGCGCGATTCCGCCCCGCTTCCCTGCAACCGGCCGGTGGATCCCGGCGTTGCCCTCTATGTTTGGTCCCACGTCTCCCCGGACGAACCGAATCTCATCCGCGTGATGGGGTATCTGCCGGCCGATGACCGAACAATGACCCTGATGAAATTTCGTCTTCCATGAAAAAATCCCTAAGCCGGGCGGGACTCGTCGCCTTCGGGCTGTTCCTCTTTCCCGTCGGTCCGGAACTTCTCCTTCGGACGATGGCCCATCTCTATCGGAAAACGCATATCGCAATCCCGGCCACCGAACATCCCGACCATAAAATTCTCTGTCTGGGGGATTCCTTTACCTTCGGGGTCGGCGCCCGATTGGGGCAGGACTACCCCCATCAATTACAGGATATTCTTTCCTCCCGCGGCCATCGGGTGAATGTCATCAACCAGGGAATCCCCAACCAACGTTCCGGCAACGTGGCCCGGACCGCGCCACGACTGCTTGACCGATACGAGCCGGACATCGTCCTCCTCCTCATCGGGTTCAACGACCCCGGTTATTTGGGACCGAAAGACTATGAGCCGGGGAGATACAAGCGTTACGACATGAACGCGACCGTCGGGCTCGTCGACCGTCTTTCTGTCGCCGCGGGACGTTCACGGCTTTTCCGAGCGGCTCAACATCTTCAACGGCGCTGGCGTGATTCCCATCCCCGGACTTCGGCCGGTCCTGTCCCGGTGGCGAGGAAATTGCCCGCGCCCGTCCACACGCTGGACAAAATCACGCAGGCCTACGTCCACCTTTACGACCGGCAGGAGTACGCCGACGCTCTCCGGCTTTTCACCGAGGCCTGGGGGGTCGACGTGGCGGTCTCGACTCCGCTGGCGATCGTGGCCGCGATCGAAGGCGCCATCGACGTCGGGCACCTGATC
>JAKLDV010000126.1 GCA_022703335.1 Elusimicrobiota bacterium | reverse complement strand
AAACTGGGCGGGCCACAACCCGCCGAGAACGCCCCGGCCACCCTCCTTACCTATTTAAGGGAAGGCGGCGCGCTGTTCGAATCGGTCCTGCCGCCCGAAGCCGTCTTCGATTGGACCGGCCCGCGTTACCGACACGCCGACCTCGGCCCGGCGGACAAGCAGGAACCTTTCCAGTCCCCGCCGCCGCTGGGCGCGCCCGGCACGCCGGCGCGAATGAACCTTCTGGCCGACACCGTGCGCGACTGGATGAAGGACGGCTGGCGGCTGTATGTCTTCTGCCACAACCAGGGCGAACAGGAACGCCTGGAAGAGATTTTATTGGAACAGGACCGCCGCTTCGCGGCGTTTCTGGACGAGGAGAGGATCTCCTTCCCGCTGGGCCCGCTAACGCGGGGGTTCCTCGACCCCGCCAACAAACGGGCGGTGCTGGCCAACGGCGAGCTCTTCGGCCGGACGCGTCGGCGTCTGCGCCTGCCCAAATTCGGCGGCGGAAAAACCCTGTCCGGCATCGTGGAGCTCTCTCCCGGCGACTACGTGGTGCACGAACGGTTCGGCATCGGGCGGTACAAGAACATGGAACGCGTGGAGGCGGGCGGGGTGGAGGCCGACTATTTGCGGCTGGAATACAAAGGCGGCGACCGGGTCTTCGTGCCGCTGTTCGAGTTCCGCCAGGTGCAGAAGTTCATCGGCACCGACGGAAAAAAACCGCGCCTCTCCTCCCTCGACACCTCCTCCTGGGAACGCACCAAACAGGAGGTGCAGGCCTCGGTGGCGCAGATGGCGGCGGAACTGCTGGAACGCGCCGCGCGCCGGGCCGCGGCCGCGGGCATCTCTTTTCCGCCCGACTCGCACATGGAAAAGGAGTTCGGCGCCTCGTTCCTTTACGAGCTCACCCCGGACCAGGCCAAGGCCATCGAAGAGATGAAGAGCGACATGGTGCGGCCGCGGCCCATGGACCGGCTGGTCTGCGGCGACGTGGGCTACGGCAAGACCGAAGTGGCCCTGCGCGCCGCCTTCAAAGCGGTGGTGAACAACCGCCAGGTGGCGGTGTTGGTGCCCACCACCATCCTGGCCGAACAGCACGGCCGCAACTTCCGCGAACGGTTCGCCGACTACCCCGTGGCCATCGCGGTGCTCTCGCGGTTCGCCACCGCGGCCGAACAGAAACGCGTCATCGCCGACGTGCGCCGCGGCGTCATCGACATCGTCATCGGCACCCACCGGCTCCTTTCGCCCGACATCGTCTTCAAGAACCTCGGCCTGGTCGTCATCGACGAGGAACACCGCTTCGGCGTGAAGCAGAAAGAACGCCTCATGGCCTTCCGCGACGTGGTGGACGTGCTGGCGCTGTCGGCCACGCCCATCCCGCGGACCCTCGCCGCCTCCATGGGCGGGGTGAAGTCCCTCTCCGTCATCGAGACCCCGCCGGAAGGGAGGCTCCCCATCGCCACCCACGTGGGCGCGTTCGACGAGAAGATCGTGGCCGCCGCGGTGGAACACGAACTGCGGCGCGGCGGGCAGGTGTTCTACGTGCACAACCGCGTGGAGACCATCGAGGAACGCCGCCGCTGGCTGGAAAAGTCCCTCGCCGACCACGGCCTTACCCCCAAGATCGCCCTGGCCCACGGCCAGATGAGCGGCGCCCAACTGGAGAAGACCATGTGGGACTTCCTCCACAAGAAATACGGCCTGCTCATCTCCACCAGCATCATCGAGTCCGGGCTGGACATCCCCTCCGTCAACACCCTCATCGTCGAAGAGGCGGAGGATTTCGGCCTGGCCCAACTCTATCAGCTCCGGGGCCGCGTGGGGCGCGAACGCCAAAAGGCGTACTGCTACCTTTTCTACTCGCCGGGTTCCGCCCTCACCGAGGAGGCCCGCAAACGCCTCACCGCGCTCAAGGAGTTCGCTTCGCTGGGGTCCGGGTTCCGGCTGGCCCTGCGCGACCTGGAGATCCGCGGCGCGGGCAACCTCCTCGGCGCCCAGCAGCACGGGTTCGTCAACGCCGTGGGCATCGACCTCTACGGCCAGCTGCTCACCGAGGAGATCCGCCGGCAGAAGGGCGGAACCCCGGACAAACCCGCCCTGCCCGAACCCGCCATCGAACTGCCGGTGTCCGCGTACCTGCCCGAGGACTATCTGCCGTCGGAGACGGAACGCATCGCCTTTTACCGCCGCATCCTGGACGCCGCCGCCTCCCAGCTCCACGCCCTGCGGGAAGAACTGGAAGACCGCTGCGGCCGGCTGCCGGAACCCGCCGAACGGCTCTTCGAGGTGGCCGCGCTGCGGCTCACCGCCCGGGAGAAGCGCGTCACCAAGATCAGCCAAACGAAGAAAGGCCTGGAGTTCCGGTTCCACAACAGCGTCACCTTCGCCCCCGCCCTGCTGGACGACCTCCCCCGAAAACACGGGGAGACCTTCTCCTTCCTGCCCGGCCCGCCGTTCGGCATGCGCGTGGCGGCTCCGGCGGAGAACGTGACGGAATGGGCCAGAAACTTCTTGTCAACGTTGGGCTAATTCGATAGACTGAGCGCTATGTTTATCGTCCGTAAAAGTCCGCGTTTCGTCGCGTTCCTGGCCGCCGCCGCCCTGTTGTCGTCCTGCGGGAAGACGGGCCCCGTGCTCGCCCGCGTCAACTCCGACCCCATCACCGAAACCGATTTTCAGCAGGAATTGGCCTCCCGCGGACTGGCGCAGGAACAGTATCTGGGGACGCTGCCGGGCCGCAAGGAGATGTTGGAACTGCTGGTGCGCCGGCGGGTGGTGCTGGCGGAAGCCAAACGCGCCGCTTTCCTGCAACGGCCGGACGTGAAGAAAAAACTGGCGGACATGGACAAGGAATTTGAAAAACAGCGCCGGGAGGCCCGCGACCGCGTGCTGATCGGCGATTTCTTCCGGTACCTGCAGGAACGCGACCTCAAGATCACCGACACGGAGGTGCGCGATTTCTACGAGCGGGAGAACGAGGTGAAGGCCAGCCACATCCTGCTGAGCGACCCCGAAACGGCGAAGAAAATGCGCCAGCGCCTCCTCAACGGCGAATCCTTCGAGGAACTCGCCAAGAAATATTCGGAAGACCCCGCCACCGGCCGGCAGGGCGGCAGCCTGGGCTACATCATCCGCGGCACGCTGGTGCCCGAATTCGAGAACGCCCTCTTCGCCCTGCGCGTGGGCGAGGTGTCGGACGTGGTCGCCTCCCCCTACGGCCACCACCTCATCAAAAAAACGCAGGAACGCAAACTTTCCGCCCTTCCGTTCGAGCAGACCGCCGAACGCATCCGCGCCGTGGTCGAAAAACAGAAGTTCCAGGCCTGGATCGACAAAGCGAAGTCCCACTACAAGATCTTCACCGACCTCGACCGGCTGAGCAAGATGAAACTGTCGGAAGAGCCGGCGGCCGGCGGACCGTCGGCCGGCCCGGCCAACTGACCGCCTCTCCCGATTTTTTCCGATAACTCTAAGGAGGTAACACCCTTGAATCTCAAAATTTCCCTTGCGCTGGTCACCGCCTCGTCGCTCGTTCTGGCGGGGACGCCCCTGCCCGCCGCCACCGTCGTCAACCGCACCATCGCCACCGTCAACGGCGAGGCGGTGCTGCTCTCGGAATTCGACAAGAACTTCAATTCCTTCCTCGAACAGCAGAAGAACATGCTGCCGGCGGAACAGCTCACCCCGGAATGGGAAAAAGAGACGAAAAAGAAGATCCTGGAACAGATGATCGACGACAAGATCCTTCTGCAGGAGGCCAAAAAGCGCAAGGTGCGCGTGAGCCAGCGCGAGCTGGAAGGCGGCGTCATCCAGATCAAGGCGCGTTTCCTGCCCGACGCGGGCCGGCGCGAACTGGACGCCCTGGTACAAAAAGCCCTCGCCAACCGCCCGCCGGACGACCAGACCCCCGCCGACATCAACAGCATCGACCTGGCGGGACTTTGGCAGGAACTCTCCAAGAGCAAGCCCGACGCGGTGAAAGAATCGGAAAGCAAGTTCAAGGAGGAGCTGGTCAAGGAAGGCATCACCGAGAAAAAATTCCAGGACCGCATCCGCGACCAGTTGAGCGTGGTGCAGCTCACGCAGCAGGAAGTCCGCGGCCGCACCAAGCCCCCCGCCGACGAGGCCGCCAAGGAACTCTTTGAGAAGATCAACCAGGTGATGCAGGGCAAGGAAGTGAAGAACCTCGACCCGGAAGACGAAGCGGACCTGGAATCCATGTCGAAATTCTTCGCGGCCCAAACCGGCGAACGCGTGAAGGCCCGGCACATCCTCCTCCGCGTGGACAAGGACGCCTCCTTCAAGGACAAATCCGCCGCTCGGCGCAAACTGGCGGACCTCCGCGCCAAAATCGTCGCCGGCGCCGACTTCTCCGAAATGGCCCAGAAATTCTCCGACGACAAGGGCAGCGCCGTCCGCGGCGGGGACCTGGGCGCCTTCATGCGCGGCCAGATGGTCCCCCCCTTCGAAAAAGCCGCCTTCAGCCTGCCGGTCGGCCAGGTGTCCGACATCGTTGAGACGGACTTCGGGTTCCACCTCATCCTGGTGGACGAAAAACGCGCCGCCGCCAAACTCCGCTACGAAGACGTGGAGGACGACCTCAAGGAATACCTCTTCCGCGTCAACGCGCAAAAAACGTTCGAAGAATACGTCCAGCAACTCAGGAAGACCGCTTCCATAAAGGTCCTCATCGACTTTGATGAAGCCCCCAAAAAATAGGGGACCCCGCCGCACAACCGTCCAACGCCCTTTCCTCGCCCTCACCACGGGCGATCCCGCCGGGATCGGCCCCACGGTGTCGGCCCTCGGCGCCGCCTCGCCGGACCTGCGCCACCGCTGCCGGCCGCTGCTCGTCGGCAACGCCTGGGTCCTGACGCATTTTTGCCGGCTTCCCTCCCTTAAAATCAATCCCATCGCCGACCTGTCGGACTATCGCGACGCCCCCGGCGTCGTCAACGTGCTGCATGTGCCGCACCCGGCCATCTCCTCGCTCGTTCCCGGCCGGCCGCAAAAGATCGCCGGAGAAAGCGCGGTACTGTCCCTCCGCACCGCCGCGGCCCTGGCCCTGCGCGGACAGGTGTGCGGCGTGGTCACCGGACCGGTCTCCAAAGAATCCTTCAAAGCCGCCGGGGTCCCGTTTCCCGGCCACACCGAACTGCTGGCCGCCCTCTGCGGCGCGCCCCGGGTGGAGATGCTCCTGGCCGCCGGCCCGCTCAAAACCCTTCTGCTGACGAGGCACATCCCCCTCAAAGATGTTCCGGGCCGGATCACCACGGAAACGATCGTCTCCGCCGTGTCGTTCACGGACGGCCGGTGGCGGAAAATGTCGGCGGGCCGGCGGCTCCGCTGGGGCGTGTGCGGGCTCAACCCGCACGCCGGCGACAACGGCCTTCTGGGCGCGGAAGAGAAGCGCGCCGTCGTTCCGGCGGTGAAACGACTCCGCCGCCGGGGACTCCCGGTGGAAGGCCCCTTCTCGGCCGACGCGGTGTGGGCCAAACACGCGGCCGGGGCCTTCGACATCGTCCTCTCGCTCTACCACGACCAGGGGATGATCCCCCTCAAAACGCTCTATCCCAACGCCGTGGTCAACATCACCGTGGGCCTGCCGTGGGTGCGCACCTCGCCGGGGCACGGCACGGCGTTCGACCTGGCCCGCCGCTCGCCTCCCTTCAAGAACGCGGACCCCTCGGCCACCCTGGCCGCGGCCCGCTGGGCGCTCGCCCTCTCACAGAAGCACCCGCCTCTCTTCTGAACTCCCAAAGGCCTCCCGCCCTCGACCCTGGTGCAGCGTTTCTTGGGCACCCTGCACAAAGGAGGACACCCCGGCGAAGTAAACAATCCGATTGCTTCACTTCGTTCGCAATGACGACAAAAGGCCCGCCGGACAATTTTTCGAAACCCCTTCAGGGCGTTTCGAGGGAGATGACATCCCCTCAAACAGGGGTTCCTTGCCAAACACCGTCTGAATTTGGCACAATCGAAACGATGGAACCTCGACGGCCTTTCCTCTCGAAAAAATCGCGCGCCCTCGCCCTGGCGGCCGCGTTCGCCGCGACGCTCTCCCTTCCGCTCGCCGCCTACGACGAGCGTTCCCGCTTTTCCCTCGGGGTCGAGGGGGGCCTCGCCCTGCCGGCGGCGCCTTCCGATTTTTCCCAGAACTACAAAGCCGGGGCCGACCTCGGCGGGCGCATCAAGCAGGACCTGAACGAACGCTGGTCCATCGCCGCCTCCATCTCGAACCAAAAACATTCCCAAAAAGAGATGGTCTCCCAGAGTCTCGTCACCCAGCCCGTCCTCCTGCTGGGCCTGTATTCGTTCACGCGCACCCCCAGTTGGACGCCGTACGCCGCCCTGGGGCTCGGCGTGAGCCGCAACACGCGCGAGGTGTTCGCCCGCACGCTGGACTGGACCAAGTTCTCCGCCGCCGCCGGGCTGGGGCTGGAATACAACGTCTCCCCGCTCAACACGTTCGGCATCGAGGTGCTGTACCGTTATTTCACCCGTTCGGACCCCACCGACAAGAATTTCCAGACCATCACGGTCGCGGCGGTGGTGAATTTCTATCTGCCGGATTCCTGGATCCCCGAAAAACCCCGCAAATCCCTCGTGCCCACCGCGCCCCTGGAGATCGCCGCCCCCATCGTCCAGGAGGAATCCTCCCGGCAGATCCAGGCGCAGGAGGAGCTGAACCAGGTCCAGTCGGACATCGCGGGCAAGAAGATCCCGCCCATCCTCTTTGAGACCGGCAAAGCGGTCATCCTGGCCACCTCCTATGAGACCCTCGACGTCGTCGGCACCATCCTGCGCCGATATCCCCAGTTCTCCATCAGCGTGGAAGGCCACACCGACAGCGTCGGGTCGGACGAAGCCAACCTCACCCTCTCCCAGGCGCGGGCCGAAGCCGTGCGCGCCTACATCATCCAGAACTTCTCCCTGC
>JAKLDV010000125.1 GCA_022703335.1 Elusimicrobiota bacterium | reverse complement strand
TGGCGCCGTAATAGGAACGCACCAGTTGTTCCAACCGGGCATTCACCTTGGCCTCGGGGCTTTCCAGCCGCGCGCGCCAGCCCAAGCGACGCACCCAACCTCCGGCCAAAAGATGCAGTCCCATCAACCCCGTATACACGCCCAGCATCCACTCGAACCAAGAAGGAAGATCCACACCAAGATAAGCCGCCAGGAGTCCCGCTCCGACGGTCACCACCAGCGCCGTCACGTTGTGCACCAGGTTGTAGGGCCGGGGCGACTCGCGATCCATCAATTCGACCACCTTGTCCCTCAATCCATAGAAAGGACCGTTGGGGTCCTGCCCGCCTCGGGTCACCAGTTTCGCGGGCAACGTCCCCCCCCGGACCCCTTGGATAATCTGGATGATGTCTTTGACCTCCATCCCGTTGACGTCCCGGCCACCGAGCCCTTCCAAATACCGGAACAAATCATCGAAGGTCTGAAGGTCCGCCAATCTCAGCGGTGCCGGCTGAACCGCGGGGGCCGACGCCGGAAGAGACACCCTCCGTTCATAGACCTTTCTCGCCGCCGCCACGGCCTCGTCCAACGTCATCGGCGCCGAGTATATCATCTCCTCCCCTTCTCTCATCTCCGTCTTCCAGGTTTGCACAACGACGAACTGTCCCCCCTCCCACCGGGAGACGACGCCCAATTTGACGTAAAGGACCTTCTCAATCTCCTTCAAATACGCCTGCATCCGCGCCGGCGCCCTCACCAGGCGGAGCACCTCGGCATCTCCGCCATCGACGGCGTCCAAGATCGCGACCAGGATTTTCCATCCGCGTTCCAGATCCTTCACGTCCGCCGTCACAAGACGGGAAACGTCCCGCTGGCCACCCACGCGAGGCGCGATCACATCCAACGCCGCGTTATATTCGGCGACCATCGCCTCGGCGCTCATCCGCGGTTTCTGTTGAACCGGCGCGGCGGCGGGCTTCTGAACCGGCACCGCCGGGACGGCAACCACCGGCCGGACCGGCGCCGCCGGCCTCTCTTTCTCCGCCAGATATTTCTTTCGGGCCGCGACCACGGCGTCTTCAATCGTCATGGGTTTCGAGAGGATCACCTCGTTCCCGGCCTCATAACCCGGAATCCACGCCTGGGACACAACGAACTTCCCTGCTCCGAAAGGAAATATAAGTTTCAACTGGATGTAGAGAGCTTTCTCGATCTCGACCAAATACGTCCGCATCCACCGGCCCTGGCCCGGCGCGCTCAAGAGGCGGGCCACGTCGGCATCCCCCGCGTCAAGAGCCGCCAATATCCTCGAGATGATGCCCCGGGCGCGCTCCAACTTCTCGACGTCGGCCGACGCCAGACGGGAAATATCCCATTCGCCCGCCGCGCCCGAAGCCACCGCCGACATGGCCGCGGTGAATTCGGCCATCATCCCCGCCGCCTCCCCCCGAGGCGCTTCCCGCGCCGGTTCGGCGGCGGGTCTTTGGGCGGGAGCCGCCTTCTCTTTCTTTCCCTCCGCGGTCACCCGCTGAAATTCAACACCCAATTTCTCGTCCTTGGCCAGCATCTCATTGCACTGAGGGGCCTGTTCATACCGCACGATCCGCTCGAACGTCTCCCCCGTCATGTGGTCGAGATGGGACTGGACTTTTTTGACAACCGAAGCGATGACGGCGTCTTGTTCCGCCTTATTGAAGGACACCCCCAGGATGACACCCGTCTTTCCCCCCACATAAATCCTCAACTGACCGCTGACGTCCCGAACCTCATAGAAACGATACCCGGCCCCGCCCACCTCGTGGATCTCCGCACTGCGAACGATTTCCGCGATCCGTTTGCCCTGCTCGGCCACGGGGCCCTGGGGATGCGCCCGCAGATAGAGCCGCCAGAATTCCCGATACAACGCCCCGGCCCGGTCATTTTCAACCACTTCCGCCGCAGCCGCGTGGGCAAAGGACACCACCGCCGTGACGGCCGGCGCCGCCAAACCGGCCGTATCCGCCGGCGATACCGACACCACCTGCAGCCGGCTGCCGAACACACGATTGTGCAGGTTTTCGTAAAAACCTTCCGGAACAGTTTCGGCAAGCAATTCGGCCGGCAGGACGTAAGGAGCCGGAAGCCCCTTCCCTTCCGCTTTCTGTTTATCTCCCGTCTCCCTCTCCGCCATTTCAAAAAGGATGGATCGCACCGCGACCATCTTCCACTCGGGCCAACCCAGATGTTTGACCCGGTCAAAATCCGCGCCGTGTCCGGACTCCGCGATTTTGGCATCGATGAACTGCAACAGTTTATCCCAGGCGATCCCCTCCTCCGCATTCAACATCGCCCGTTGAATCATAAGGAACCGCTCCGCTTTCGCCTCGAAACTGAGGTAGCTGTCCCGATGCTTCTGTGAATCGTCATGGTTGTTCTGCCGGAACCCGAGCGCCTCCACCACCATATGCACTTGTTCGATGGTCAATCCGGCACGCTGGGCGCCGGTGATGATGAGTTTTTCCAATGCCTCATGCATCAGCGCGGTCAGGGTATCCTCGAGGAGGGGCTGTCTCTTCTCTTTTTCGATTTTCAACTTGCCGAGGTCGGCGGGGACTTCGCCGCCGATCCATTGGGCGAGGGTGTTCTCATGGACGACGGTGTAACCTTCTTCCGTGAACGTGACGAAATCGTCGGTGGACACGCCCGCAATGGGCGGCCCGCGCACCACGCGCAATGACACGTCGCCCAGCGCGGCCAACAAATCCGCGTACTTTTTCTTGAAATCTTTGCCGGCCCCCAGCTGGTCCAACGACAATTCCTGCGCGGGCGCCAGACTGTTTTCCGCCGTCCGGAACACCTGAAAAACGGCCTCAACGACGCCGAGGGGCAGAATGAGCGGGTCGGCGGATTCCGCCAGCAACGCCAAAACCTGCCCGGCGGCGGTTTCGCGGCTCATTTCCTTTTTGGCGACGATCTCCTCGAACAATTCCCGCAGGACATCGTTGTTCGGCGTGGGAGGAAGCGAGGCGAACACCGAGCGCAGCACCTCCGCCCAGGCCTTATGCTGCAGGATGACCCCTTGCAGAAGGGGGCCCCACTGAACGGTGCCATACAACGACGGGCCGAGAAACCGCGACAAGAAAAGCTTTTGCGGGGCCGCGGTCGGCATCAACAAGGGATATTTCTCGCCGAGCAGGCCGCGCGCCCGGGCGCGATCGCCGTCACTCGGCAACATCGCCAGCATCACGTTCATCGTCCGGAGCACGTCGGGGTTTTGATGCACGGGCACGGGCGACGTTCGCCCGTCTTCGTAAAATAGTTCCGCCGCGTCGATCAACCGGATGTGCCCGTCGGCCGAGACCAGGAACTGCACGTCTTTGGGCGTCAAACCGGCGTCCGAGAGTCGACGCATCATGTCCACATATTCCACGATGGTCGCCGGCGAAACGGCGGCTTGCATATTCAGAAGGAAATCGCCCGCCACGACATCGGTCACAAGATATTGCCGGCCATTGGAATCCGTATACACACCGTGCACACGCGGCCCCACGCCCAACAACTCCGCCGCCTTGGCGCCGCGGTAGTCCCGCCGCAACATCTCGTTTTCCCGCCCCAACGCGTCCAGGTCGGGCCGGGTGTAATAGGCCTTCACGGCCACGGGCCGACCGTTCAGCGAGCCGAGCCGGACGACGGCGTTGGTGCCGTTTTTGGTTTCGCTGGCCAGAATGTAATCGCGGATGCCCAACTGCCGGATTTTTTCCGGTTCCGCCGGCAATCGACCAAGATCGGCCAGCGATGCGGACGGGCCCGGGTGGGCATACCCCAACATATCTTCCGACAATGTCTTCGTCAGGAGAATTTTCTGCGGACGACCCGCGTTTTGCCGCTTGAAATTCTGATATCCGCCGTTGAAGTCTTCCGGCGCGGCGAGAATCCGGATTTTTTCCTGGGCCATGCCCTTCTCATCCGCCTCCAGGGTCCGCCAGATCGGGACCGAAAGCGGCTCCACTTCGACGGCGACGGGAACGACGCCCATCGTCCGTTCCAACCTCTCGGCCTCGGTTTCCGGCGCCTGTTCATCAAGGTTCCGCAACGGCTCCTGCGTTTTTGCCGGGAAGGCATCCGCCCGGGCCACTTGGGTGGGCCTCAACAATTCCACCAAAACGACTTCCAGCTTTGTCCCGAGTTCCTCCGGGCTCTTCGCTTCCTGAAACACCTGTCGAACGCGCGACGGAAGCCCGTCCGAGAACAACAGTTTGGGGAGCGTCTCCCTGATTTTAATCCCCAGCTTTTCCACTTCCGCCGCCGGCGTGTAAGGGTTCTTCCATTCGCTCAACGCATTGGCCAACGTGCGGATGGTTTCCGCGGTAGCCTCATCCTTCGCCCCCGCTATCGACACGTCCAAAACCCGGACGAGCGCATCCAGAACGTCGCCGTATTTCTCTTTCCCCGCCAACAACTCCTCCTCCACGGGAACTCCCCTACCCGAGACCGTCCTCCCAACGGTCAAAGAGGCACCCCATCCTTTGAGGAGGTCCACCGCGTTATAAAGAGCGTGCCCGCCAAAAATATTGCCGATCAATCCGCCCAACAGCGTGGCCGCCAACACCCGCATCCCCACGCCCGCCGAGGTCAACACCTGGAAGAACTCGGGCAACGGCATACCGAAAACCAACCCCGCCACCGCAAAACCCGCCCCCAGGATCGCCCCCACCGCTGTCCCGCGAGTGATCCAGTCGATGCCCATCTGCCGTTTCTGTTTCTGAAATTCGGTCATGTCGCCGTGCAGGCCGAGGAAGCGGGCCGTCAGGCGGTCGGCGGTGCGGGAGAAACCCAGCAAAGACAAAGCGGCGATGGGAAGAGTGAAAACCGCCTCCACCACGGGCGCCAGCAAGAGGCGGATGAGGGGAACAGTGAAGAACGTCAGCCACGCCGGGCCGCGTTCCAGCCGGCGAAGAAGGGGCAGGGTCAATGCCGAATCAGCCGGCCGAACTGTTACTCCGGCCGCCGCAGGCATGATTTCATCAAGTTTATCGAGAATGGCATCCGCCAAAGACACGACTTCGATCTCTTCCGATGTCGCCGAAGGTGCACGTTCCCCCGCCGCTTGGCTCGCGATGTTCGATTTGATGACGTCCATTGCCCTCGCATACGCCACGGCAAGGGGAGCGTCATCCACCGGCCGTCCGTTGCGTCTGTCCAAAAACCTGTCGAACGCCTCCGCCAGCCGCTGGCCCTGGCTTTCCGTGATATCCCGCTTAGCGACCAACTCGCGGATCACGTCGCCAAACCGAAGCGCATCGGGCACCCCCTGCTGCAGCCGCTTCCACCAGAGGAAGATTTGGATGTTGCGCATGAGACCCTTTTCCTGTCCAGCGACGGTGGGCAAAGGTCTCGCGAGGGCCTCCTTTAATTGCCGGAGAAACTTTTCCGTCACATCTTCCGCCTCGGAAATCTGCTTCCTGATCGCTTTCAACGTTTGGAGCATTTCCGGATGAGCGGTGTTGACCGTCATGTCCATAAGCTCGCTGATCTCGCTGACACCCTCGAATTCATCGGCGAGGGCAGCCCCCCGGCGAAAACCGCGCAGGATGGGAGAAGCTCTCACGCCTCGCTTCGCCATCCGCTGCGTTATCTCCTCCGCTAAAGCATTGGCGAATTCCACGGAAGCGTCCGAACCGTCCTCGTCATAAACAACCCATGAATCCACGTCGGACCCCTTGACCCCCTCCCCTCGAGCGACGGAACCGGAATGAAACACCGCGAATTGGAAGGTCTCTGGGTCGTGGCCCTTTTTCCGAAATATCTCTTTCACTTGAGTCACGGCCTCGTTGACGGCTTCACCGAACATCTTCTGCAGGCCGGCGCTCAATGCCCCCGCCATTTGTCGGCCGCTCAGGTTCTGCGCATCCACGTGTTTTTGGAGTTGGTTGACGTTAGCCCAGACGGTTTCCGTCTTTCCGACAGGGGCTTCCGTCAACGCGAGTTTCACCGCGTTCAAGACCCGGTCGGACAACATATCGGATATCGAGGTGCGCTTGAGATAACTTTCGAAAGCCTCCCGAACGGGCCCCTGTTCGCCCGTCACGTCGCGGTAAAACGCGCTCAACGCTCCGTAGACTTCCGGCGAAAGTTCTTTAACCGAGCGGACATTCCGCAGCTCATCCCGGGAGTATCCGCCCAAATGCGCATCGAGCCGGGACAACATCGCCGCAAGCCCCTCCGTCGGGACGGCTGAAACGGCTTCTCCGCGAACAAGCGCCAGTTCCGCCGCCCGCTGTTGCGGATCGAGATTTTTGATGCGCCTCACATACCCCGGCGCCATCTGCGCCATGATCTTGTCGAATTCGCTTTCAACCTCCACCCCCTGGTAAGCTTGAAGGATTTTTTCCCGTTCCTGAGCGCTCAGCGCGGCGAAAGCCTTGTCAAACCCGCGAGTGCCGGGGAACATGAGAAGAGTCTCCGCCACATCCCCGCTCAACTGTTCCTCCCACGACTCCTCCCCGACGGGCTCTCTTTGGATTGACTCCAGTATCTCGGACACACGCCCCCGAAGTTGGGCCACATAGGAGGTGGAGGCGATCCCGCCCAACGTCAGAACCATCATCCGGCGCAACGTCTTTTTGTTGTCCGCCTCCCAGTTGCGTCCGATCCAATCGGTCAGGTCCCGGCCTTGTTTTTCCGTCAATCGCCCTCGTTTCATGGCCATATGCATTAAGAACAACGCCCGCCCCTGCTGCCACGTGGACATGTCCGGCAATATCTCCAGAAGGTTGCCGATTTTTTCATTGTCCTTGCCGACCAGCGGGTCCAAATACGCATCGATGATTTCGCCGTCCACGTAGTTCACATGAGCGAACCACAGGAGGGTCTCGCAGACGAACTCCCACTGCAACAAGTCCTGTTGATCCCTCAAAAGGGCCGCGAACCGCCCCTTCGCCTTGAACATCTCCGCAAGCCCGTAGAGGTGGTTGTGCACGGAGGAGTAGGACTCCGTCAT
>JAKLDV010000124.1 GCA_022703335.1 Elusimicrobiota bacterium | reverse complement strand
AGGATTTCTCAGCCGCTACCCTCTTCTCCTCCGCGAGTTTCCTGCATTGCTCGGCGATCCAGATGTACTGCCTTCCAGCTTCATGTAGGACGCTCGTTCCCAAGGCATAGTCCTTGACCGTGCCGTGCGTCCAGAGCGTCTCGTTGGTCCGCCAGATTTGCGCCTGGCGGAACGACAGGACGGAAAACAAGACGACGACCAAAATACCCGCCCCCAGGGCGGCGTAACGGAGTCGAGGTCGGCCGCCGTATCGCCGCAAAAACCACAGAAACCCGCCTCCGGCGAGAAACACCCAGCCCAGGGACGGCAGATACCCATAACGGTCGTGCGTCATGGAAGGCCCCACCGCCACCCCCAGCGACGGCGAGAGGACGGCCAGGAAATAAAGCCAGACCGCCGGCAAGGCCGGGACTCTTTTGCGTGCCACGAACGCGGCAACGCTGGCCGACACCGCCCAGGCCGCGTAAAGAGCAACGGACCGGGTGGCCCAATCAAACCCCGGGGGGAACTCGTAGATGGGCGACAAATTGACCGGCCAAACGAACTTCCACGAATGAAAGAAAACGCCGTAGAGGACCTGGGCCGCCCGGACGGAGAAAGCCCGCCCCTCGCTCGACCCCAATCCCCCCCACCAAGCCGTGGCCAATACCAGCCCGTATCCGGCCGCCAACGACATGACCGCGAACGGCAGTTTTTCAAAAACGAGGATCGGGAAGAGGGACCGCGGAGACCGCAACCGACGCAGCGGATAGAAATCCAGGATGAGCAACACCGCGGGCAACACCAATGTCACGGCTTTTCCCAGAAGCGCGGCGACGAAGAGGAGCAGAGCACCCCCATACCACCCCCAACGGCGTCTGCCCGTCACCTCGACGTATCTCCCATACGCCAGCAACGCGCTCAGGAAGAAAAACCCGGAGAGCAGTCCCCGACGTTCCGTGACCCAGGCCACGGACTCCACCCGCGTGGGGTGCAGGGAAAAAAGGAGCGCGGCGAAAAAAGCCGCCGTCTCCCTGTCGGACAGTTCGGTTTCGGGGAGGGCGTATTTCAGAAGCAGCAACGCCAAAAAATAGACAAGGACGGCGTTGGCGGCATGCCATAGAAGATTGGTCAGATGATAGCCCAAGGGATTCATGCCCCACACCACGTAATCCAACCCCAACGTCATCCACGTGAGCGGGATATAGTGGCCGCCCAGAAAAGTCCCCCACATCCACTTCAGCTGATCCCATCCCAGGCCGCGATAGCGAACGTTCTCGAGAAAATTATAACCGTCGTCCCAGGAAAGGAACCCGTTGCGGAGGACGACGATGAAGGCAGCGCATGTCGCCGCAGCGACGAGGAGCGCCAACCCCGCCGATCGCCGGAAACGCGGGGGACGGGTATCGGGCGTTGTCCGACTCAACGATTCATTTTCCACGCGGATCATCCGGGGCAAGGGCGTTCAACCGGGCCCGCACATCCCGGGCGTCGGGTTTTTTTTCAAGTATTTCAGCGTAGATCCGCCGTGCCTCAGAACGCAAACCCTGCCGAGAAGCGAAATCCCCCAGTTTCAAGTAATCGTCGGCAAATCGAGTCTCCAACAGAAAAGCGTCGCGAAGGTGTTCGGCGGCCCGATCCCAGCGACCCAACCGGGCCATGGCGATCCCCAATTTGTTATGAGCGGGAGCATACCGAGAATTGATTTCCAGCGCCCGCTGGAAATGGGGGACGGCTTCGGTCCAGCGGTTGAGAACGAAATAAACAACACCCAAATTGAAAACAGTCTGGTGGGAATCCGGCCTCAACCGCAAGGCGGCTTGAAACCAGGGCAGCGCCTCCAGAGGTTTTTTGAGCCGCAGGAGGGCATCCCCCATATTGTTGACAACTACCGGACAACGCGGATAAATCGCGTAGGATTTTTGATAATACCCAATGGCCTCCTCGTGCCGTCCCGACTGCGCCAGCGTGAGTCCATAATTTTCATTGGCGATGTCCGAATCGGGGTTACAGTCGAGCGCTCGCCGCCACAACGACTCGCTGTTTTTCCAAATCCGCAACTGCCGGATGGTGAGCGTGGCGTACGTCGCCAAAAGGGCGACGGACAAGATTACTCCTCCCCAAAAAAACCGGCGGCCCCCGCCGACGGCCGTTTTTCGCCGCCATGACAACAAACCAGAAGCCAATATCACCGACCACCCCAAATTAGCAAGGTAACTGTAACGGTCCTGCATCAACGAAACGGAATCCGCGATGCCAAGGCTCGGAGAGAGCATTAGGAGGGAATAGCCCCAGGCGGCCAACACCCCCGGCCAACGTCGTCGCAAGAAAACGGCCGAAAGCGTCACCAAAGCGATCAAAACCCAGAAAACAAAAGCCCATTCGGAAAAATGGACGATGCCCGTGGAGGCATAGATGGGCGACAGATGCACGGGGAACGCCGTTTTCCACACATAATAGGCCAAGGACCAGGCCACACAACTGCCACGGCTGGCGACACTGAAATGTTCCAGGGAACGGAGGCTGTCGATGGCCAGCGTGGCCTGGATCATTCCATACGAGGCCGCCGCGCCCAACACAAAGAACGGCACCTTTTCCGCCAACAACCGAGCCCACCGCGTTCCCGGCTCTTGAAAACGACGCCACGGGTAGACGTCCAAGAGGAGCAGAACCCCCGCCAGGGGCGCCACCGTCGACTTCGACAACAGCGCACCCCCGAACAAGACCACCGCGCCCGCGTACCACCCTCTTTGGGAACCCCTCCCCATCCCCAAGGCCCCCAAACGGACATAGTTCGCATAGGCCAACAACGTGCCCAGGGAGAAGAATCCGGACAAAACGTCCCGCCGCTCCGTCACCCAGGCCACCGATTCCACCCGCAAGGGATGGATCGAAAAAACCAGGGCGCCCAGCACCGCGGGGAAAACGAACTCTTCCTCGGTTCCCCCGGGAAATAAACGCTTCAGCAAGCACACCAGCAGGAGGTAGAAAAGAGACGCGTTGGCGGCATGAAGAAGGATATTGGTGAAGTGGTACCCGGCCGGGTTCATTCCCCACAGCCGATAATCCAAACCCAAGGTCATCCAGGTCAGCGGAATATAGTGGCCCATATGCAGGGTGGACCACATCCACTTCAATTGTTCCCATCCGAAGCCGCGATAATGGGGGTTGTTCAGGAAATTCGCGGCATCGTCCCAGTTGACGAACCCGTTGCGAAGAGCGGGCAGGAAGACGAGAAGCGTGAGAAAAGCGACCCCCACCGGCCAGACCCACGTCGTCCGGAAGGGAAATGGAGGCTTCAAATTCAACGGGACTCCTCGTCGGCGACGCCGAGGCTTTTTGCCTTACGGAAACAGACCTGTGCTCGGGACGCATCGCCCTGTTTTAGATACAGTTCCCCGAGAAGTTTCCACACCGGGCCGAACCGGGGCCGCAACCCGACGACCCGTTGCAGGTGTTTTTGAGCGACCGTCTCGCGGCCCTGTCTCAGGAGGATCAGCGCCAGGTTGTAGTGTGCCTCCGGAGAGTCCGGTTTAATTTCCAACGCTTTTTCGTAATGTCGCTCGGCACCGCTAAGGTCGTTCCGCGCCGCCAACACCAACCCGATCTGCACGTGGGCGTCGGCGTCAGCGGGCTCCAACACCAAAGCCTGTTGCCAATTCCGCAACGCCTCCTCCGGCTTTCCCATGTTCAAAAGAACCAGCCCGTAGTTGTAACGGAACTCGGCGGAGTCCGAATTCCTCAAAAGGGCCTCGTACAGGGATGCCGCCTCTTCCCATCGCCCCAACGCGAGACAGCTATCGGCGAGTCCGGTCATGGCGGGAGAATCGTTCGGGAAATAGACCAAGGCACGTCGATAATTCTCCGCCGCCTCCGCATATCTCTCTCCCTGGTAAAGGGCTTCCGCCAAGCGCATGTGAATCTGTGCCAGGGAAAGCGGGCCCCGAATGGCGCCCAGCGGATTCATCTCTCGCGCCGATGGGTCGAGCGGAGGCTCCGGCGTTCCCGCGCGCAACCGGGTCTCCAGCCGCAGCGCCGTCTCATAATTCTCAATGGCTTTCGGGAAATCCCGTTTTTGGAAATGCCAATTTCCCAGATTCACGTACGTCGATGCGACGTTCGGAGCGATTTGGAGGGCCTTTTGATACCAAACCATCGCCTCCTCCGACCGCCCCGCCTTGAACAGCAGAACCCCCACGTTGTTCAGAAGACCGGGGTTGGCGGGAGAAAGGGCCAGGGCGGCCCGATAATGTTCCATGGCCTCCGAATATTTTCCTTCCGCCATGCGAATGTTGCCGATGTTAGCACGGGCCAGTTCGGAATGAGGATCGATGTCGAGGGCGGCCTGATAATGAACCGCGGCCTCCTCGGCCCGCCCCCGGTTGTGCAGATAGATGCCCAGATTGATGTGCGCCAGCGATGTCCGGGGGTTGATGGAGAGGGCGTGCCGCCACAACGTCTCCGAGTCTCTCCAGACGCGCGTCTGTCGCCACGTCAAAAACGAGAGAACGCCGAAGACGCACACAATTAATCCGCGGCCCAACGCGGGAGAGATTTTTTTCGGGAGGAAAAGCACCAAGCCCGCTCCCGCCAGCAACGCCCAAGGCAAGCAGGAGACATAAGTATAGCGGTCGGCGGCCCACTGGGGACCCGCCAAGAAGACCCTCGAGACCGGCAGGAGCACGACCCCATAGGCCCCCCAGGCCACCGCATAAAAAGGCCAACGTTTGTAGATCGCGAGGACCAGCGCCGTGATCAGAACGACGAGGAACACATGCGTCAGGTGCGGCGCGGACCAAAGCCGAACCGTCGACGGCAGCTCGTACAGCGGGGACAATCCGACCGGCCAGAAAGTCTTTTGGAGATAGAAAATCAATCCGTCACAGACCAACGCGAGGCGCGATCCCAGCCCATATTGCCCCAAGCCTTTCATGGCGCCGGCCCGGAGCGGACCCAGGAAAGCGATGGGGAGGCTCAACAAGGCCAAGAGGAGGAAAGGGATTTTTTCCATCCAGACCCGGCGGGCGGAAGGGTGGAAAAACCATCCCCGTTCCCCCCCCAGCCGCCGCAAGGGATAAACATCCATCAGCAACAGAACCGCGGGCAAGGCCATGACGGACGTCTTCGACAGCAAGGCCAGGGCGAAGAAGACCTCGGCCCACACGGCATTTCTGTTCCGAAGATTTCCTCCGCCGCTCTCGATCCAGCGCAGATAAAAAACGAGACAGGCCAAATAGAACGTTCCGGAAAGGAGGCCGCCGCGTTCCGTCGCCCACACCACCGTTTCCACCCGCAACGGATGAACGGCAAAAAAAAGTGCGGAAACCGCGGCCGTGAGACGCACCGACCGCTCTGAAAAAGCGGACCCGGCGACCCGAAACAAGCGGCGGGCCAGCCGATAAAAAAGCACCGCGTTCGCCGCGTGCAACAACAGATTGGTGAGATGGTATCCCACGGGGCGCATTCCCCACACCAAATAATCCAACCCCCGCGACATCCAAGTCAGCGGGCTGTAATGGCCGATGGTGTAAGTGGTCCACATCCATTTCAACTGGCTCAGGCCGAGCCCGCGGTAATGGGGGTTGTTGAGGAAATTGATGTCGTCGTCCCAGTTCACGAAACCGTTCATCAGGGCCGGCGAAAATACAAAAAAGGTCAAAAGGGCGACCGCAGCCGAGGCCACCCGATCGCGCCCCTTCTCCGTCAGGAAGAAATGCTTTTCCAGGAAGCTCATTCCTTTTTCCTTTGACTCCGGATCGCCCGGAGCCGATCGCGCGCCTCTTTCAGACGGGGACGCATCCGCAACGCTTCCCGAAGATGCTCCTCGGCCTCCTCGTCCCGCGCCAGCTCCATCAAGACCGTTCCCACGTTCAGGTGGGCGCGGGCATCCGCCAGAGCGGGATTCAGGAGGAAGGCCCGGTCGAAATGACGCAACGACTCTTCGAATTCCCCCCGCCGCATCAGGACGACTCCCAACCGCAGGGAAACGTAGGGGTCATCGCCGCCGCGCAACAGGGCCCGGTAGTGCGTCTCGGCCTCTTCCCAGCGTTCCTGTTTTTCCAGGAGCAAGCCCAGCCGGGTCCGCACGCCGGACAACCCGGGATTCCGCTTCAGAGCCGATTCGTAGCTCCGGACGGCTTCGGGATACCGGCGCAACGCCGCCTGGGCCATCCCCAAATTGCCGAAAAACTCCGCCCGGTCCGGACGATATTGGAGACTTTTTCGAAAGCACCGGACGGCCTGTTCGTATTCCCGTTTTTGTCCGAAGACGATTCCGAGATTGCTCCACGCCTCGGCGAAACGGGGGGCTATCCGCACGGCACGGACGTAGCAATCCTTCGCCATGTCGAGTTTCCCCTGCTCGTCGAAGACCACGCCCAAATTGTTCCACGCGTCGGCGTTCCTCGGTTTCCTCTGAATGGCCTGCGAATAGTATTTCGCGGCCAGGTCGGGCCGGCCTTCTTTCCAAAAAATAAGCCCCATGTTGTTGTAGGCGGTGGAACTTTGCGGATTCGCCCGCAGGGTGTTTCCCCATAAGGACTTGGAATCCCGCCAAACGCCGATCTGCGCGCGCGCACGGACGGCGAGGAGGAACAACGCCCCCGCGACGACCACCGTATAAAGATGTTTTTTGGGGCCGACAGCGCTTTTCTCCCGGACCAGCCAAAACGCCCCGCCGAACAAAAAGGCAAAAGAGAGGCACGGGAGGTAGCCGAACCGGTCAAACGTCAAGGAGCGGGATTCCGCCACCCCCAGCGCCGGGACGAGCATGAGGACATAAAAAAACCAGGCGACGGAGATCGCCGGACGCCGCCTCAGGCAACGGACGGCCGCCCCGGTGATGAACAGGACGACGGCGGCCGCCGGCAGGACGACGGGAGAAGACAACCCGAATTTTTCAGGAAAATCGTACACCGGCAAGAGGCGGCGCGGCCAGAAGGTCTTGTCGACGAAAAACCAGAGGGTGTGCAGCGCCTGGGCGAGCCGGGAGGAAACGCCGCGGTGTATCAACG
>JAKLDV010000123.1 GCA_022703335.1 Elusimicrobiota bacterium | reverse complement strand
CCCTCCGCCTCCTCCCCTTCGTGGCCGAGCGGTAGCGCGGCGCCGCCCCGGTTGTCCCCTCCCCGGCGTCCATCGTAGAGTTCGAGGGAGGGAAGGAGTTCCCGTTCGATGACGCCCCGAAGCGCCATCCGGCTGCCCGTCTCGCTGGAAGAGTTGCAGGGGTTGCCGGTGAACGGCGTCATCCGCGAGATCAACCGCGCCTCGGGGCGTGTCTGAGCGGGGCGGCGGCCTGAGCGCCGGATAAAAAAAGCCCCGTCAGAGACGGGGCTTGAGGTCCATTGAAGTGGACCAGCTTGACGGGCACTCGAAGTGTCCGTAATGTTAGTTTAATCCCCGTTCGAAAAATTTCAAGGGGAAAATGAGGAGGAACCATGAAAAAATTTCGGAACGCCTTGCTCCTGGCGGCCGCGCTGGCGCTGGGACTGTCCTTCGCGCTGCGGGCGGCCGACCCCGTCCCCGACGGCGCGGTGAAGAAAAGCTACCCCACCGGCGAACTCATGTCCGAGTACAGCTACCTCTACGGCAAACTCGACGGCCTCAGCTTGGACTACTACAAGAACGGCCAGGTGATGTACGAATGGAACTATCGCCGCGGCAAACTCCACGGCGTGAGCCGGGCCTACTCCATGAAGGGCAAACTCATGGCCTCCTGGTCCTACAAGAACGGCGTGTTGCACGGCAAATCCGTGGAATACCACGACAACGGCAAGAAAAAGTCCTACGTCGTCTACCGGCAGGGCCAGAAAGTTTTCATCAAAACGTTCAATGAGAAGGGGAAACTCCTCCAGAAGGAAGACCGCCGAAAACTTCCGGCGCCGACGGCCGGCTGACGACACATGTTTCTCAAAAAGACCCTCTCCCGGGCCGTTCTCTTCTTCTCCGCCCTCGGTTTCTCCGCCGCCCCGGCGGGCACGGAGGGGCCGCATGTCCGGGCGGAATTTTTTTCCGACGTCCGCAGCGTCCGGCCGGGAGAAAAGTTTTGGACCGCCGTCCGCCTGCGGATGGACCGCGGCTGGCACACCTATTGGAAGTATCCCGGAGATTCCGGCATGCCCACGCGCCTGCGCTGGACATTGCCCCCGGGACTCACCGCGGGCGACGTCCGGTGGCCCTGTCCGATCAAATTCACGGCCTCGTCCCTCGTCAGCTACGGGTACAAGGACGAGGTCTGGCTGTTGGTCCCCCTGGAAGCGGCGGCTGCTCTCCCCGAAGGCCGGGTCCCGCTGGAGGTGCGCGTGGATTGGCTGGAATGCGCCGATATCTGTGTCCCCGGCCGCGCCGATCTGCGGCTGGAACTGCCGGTCCAAAACGCGCCGTCCGACAAGGACGCGTCGCTGATGAAATCGTTCGCCCTCGCCCTCGGCCGGCTCCCGGCCGAACTTTCTCCGGAGAAGGTCACGGTCACGGAAGGCCCCCGCGACGTTCACGTGCGGCTCTCCCTTCCGGAACCCCCGCCGGGGACGCCGGCGCCGGTTTTCTATCCCGCCACCGCCGCCACCGCCGAGAAACTGTCCGAACCCCGGATACGGCGGGAAAGAGACGCGGTCATCCTGCGTTTCGCCAAGAAGACGCCGTCGGAACCCGTCCCGGCGGTGGCCGGCGTGCTGGTCTTCGTGCCGGAGGGGGAAGCGCCTCCGCGAGGGTTCGAGTTCCAAAAAAAATTGGAACAAGCCGCTCCCCGCCGGCGTTAATAGAAAAGAAGAAGGGGGGACCCCATGAAAAAATTCCTCAAAAGTATGTTCACCGGCCTCGCGCTGTTGGGATTGGCCGCCCCAACACACGCCAAAGAGCCCAGAATAGGCCAGAAAGCCCCGAACTTCACCCTGCAAGACGTCCGTGGCCAAAAGAGGTCCCTGAGCGATTTTAAGGGCCAATACGTCGTTCTGGAGTGGACCAACCCGGACTGCCCCTTCGTCAGGAAGCATTACGATTCGGGGAACATGCCCGCTCTGCAGAAAGAAATGACGGCGAAAGGCGTGGTGTGGCTCGCCATCGCCTCGTCGGCCAAGGGCAAGCAAGGCTACTATGAGCCGTCGGCGTGGGAAAAGATCCTCCGGGAGAAAAAGTCGGCTCCCACCGCCCTGTTGCGGGATCCGGCGGGCACCGTGGGACGGATGTACGGCGCCAAAACCACGCCCCACATGTTCGTGATCGACCCCGAGGGCCTGCTCCTCTACAAGGGCGCCATCGACGATAAACCCAGCACGGACCCGGACGATGTCGCCACGGCTAAGAATTACGTGCGCGCCGCCCTGGAAGAGGCCCTGTCCGGAAAACCGGTGACCACGTCCGACACCTCCGCCTACGGCTGCTCCGTCAAATACTGAGACCAGGGGACCGGGAGAGGGCTAGGAACTTCCCGCCGCAGTAAGGTATAATAGCCCAACCTGACGGCGGGGTAGCTCAGCTGGTTAGAGCGCGCGCTTCATAAGCGCGAGGTCGAGAGTTCGATCCTCTCCCCCGCTACCAAATTTAACCCCACGCCAAAAACTTCCGCAGGGAAACACGGGCTTCGTTCGTGTCCGCTCGAACAAGGGATGTCGGCTGGGAGCGGGCCTCGGCCGTTGCGGGCTGTCTCATCGGAAATCCAAACCACCATGCTGGAAAATCGACACATCGGGCGGGATATAAAACGGAGGGGAAAAGATGGATGACCCCAAGCGAATTCTTCAGCGCCTGTCGGCCGGCCTTTGCCTGCTGGCGGCCGGTTGCGCCGGCATCAACGTCATCGAGGACAAGGCCCTTGAAATAACCCCCGCCCGGAATTTTTCCGAAAACGTGAAATCCATAAAGGTTCGGGTGTGGAAACTGGAGAAGGACGCTCAGGCCGAATACAAGTTCGACAAGGAGGTCCTGGAGACCGTGGAGCGGGTACTGAAGGGGAAGGGCTATGGGGTGGAGATTGTTTGGGACGACCCCTTCTCCTATGGGGACCGAAATGACGAGAGGTTTCAATACCGCGGCTACATCCATGTGCTCAACGACGAGCGATTCCTTTCGGAAGACACGGCGTTTCTTGAAATCGCCAACACATGGGAGGAGCGGTTGGAGGACCGCGTAAGAACCCACACCGGCGATGTGGAGGTCGGCCACCTCGAGGACGAAACGGGCCACCGCATCGCCACGGAATACCGGCCGCAAACGACCACGCGGGAATACACGGTCCACCACTACAAGTCGTCCGCCAACGCGTCGCTGTTCTATGGCGACAGGAAAGCCATCTACGACCGGTACGCCTCGGTTCAAGCGGACAATCTGCTGCAGGTCACTGAGGCGGTGTTGCGGGAAATACCGAAAAGGAAAAGGGAATAGCCGACGACAGGGTCCTCGGGAGGCGCGGAACACCGCGAAGGACCGAGAACCCCGAGATATTTCGATTCGGGAACGATCGCTCCGGAGGGCCTCGGGGAACCGTCATCCCTTCGAATCAACCGACAGCCAATAAGCCGAAGAAAGGACATAACGTGAAGAAGACCGCCGGAATCATCGTGGGATTGATGCTGTGGGGGTCGTCGAGCCTCTGGGCCGACCGATTGTGCGACCGGTGCGCCCAGGAACGCCAATCCCGGATGGTGGAGAAGAAAATCGACCGGTTGACGCAGAAATTGAAGTTGTCTGGGGAGCAGCAAGATGTCATCCGGCGGATATTGCGGAGCGAGGCGGAGAAGAAGGCGGAGCTGAAGAAAGAGGCCTCCATGCGGCTCGACGCGTTGCACGAAGAGACCCAGACGGAGATAAAGAAGACGCTTGCATCGGAGCAGCAGTCCCGGTTTGAGGCGATCTGGGAACAGTCCCAGGACAAAAAAGCGAAAGGCCGCCGTTCTTGCTGTCATAAGTAGATCCGTCCTGCGGCCCCGTTCGTAGAACAGCAGCGGTATTCCTGTTGTTGAGACCACCGATTCCTTCCGGGAGTCGGTTTTTTTATGCCCGCCGGCGGCGTCATCGCGCGGCGGGCATTTTTTTGTGTGCGTGTCGGGTGTTTGAGGCCGCGCCATCGCCAGGAAATTCCACGGTTTTGGAATTTGTTTGATCGCAAAATAAAAAACAGGGCCCCAAAGGTTCGCAACGTGGCGGCGGGTCCGGGTATTTCCAAAAGAAAAGCGCCCCATCGGATTTCAGGGGACGCGTTTTCCAAAAAATCTGGAGTGCGACAGCCCCGGATCCAGAACCGCGGCGGCGCGCTTCGCCTTTTTCCGAAACGGGAGGAGGTTGAAACTGGAATTTGAAGGGTTTTCTCGACGGAAAACGCACAAAAATGCGATTTTAGGGGCCTAAAATCGCCTGGACGGCCTCCGATACCCTTAAATTCGACTCTATTTTTAGAGGCGAATTTAAAAGTCGATGAAAGGAGCCGGAGCGCTTCGTGGTCTTTTTTGAAATCAAGATTTTGTTGGCATTTCAAGGGTTGTCGGCTCGTGGTGTTTTTGAAGGGAGGCGATTTTGGGAGCGGGCCGGGCGGGTGGAACCGCTGGAAGGGATGAGGGTGCTTTATGGTCTTTTCGGGGAGAGGGTGGACCCTTGGAAAGTTGGCAAAAAACGGGGGTTGGGACGGGGTGGTCGTCTCATGGTCTTTTATAAGGAAGGGCGAGAAGGCCTTGGGTGACCCTGGAAGACGCACGGATCACCGCAACCCATTTTATGGTGTTTTAAAGTCGCATGAAAGTTGGCAACTTTGAGAGAGGTTCAAATCGTAAAAAATCATTGAAAATGGCGCGGGTGGGAAATTCTCAAAAATTTTTGCCAAAAATCGAGTGCCAGGAATAATTAGCTAATACAAAGAATAAATTCATGACTTAAAAATGTTGATAATAAACGATTTAAAGATAAAATCTTATACAAAATATAGATGAAAGGGCGACGGTCTCTTCCCCGTCGTAACTTAACATAATATGTATTATCGGAAGTTAATATGGGGCTGGGCTGGGGTGGGCTGTGGAGGTTTTTCTGGTGTCATTTTGGCGAATTCCGAGCGTCTTGCCCTTTGGGGCGAATGATTGGGCGTGTCTTTTCTTGGGCTGAGAGAGCGACGGGAGTTTTTTGTGCGGACCCTTCCGTATCTCGCCGCCGGTCCTCGAGTAATGCGGAGAGCGCGGGGAGTCTGAGTTTGGAGGTGTTTCTCGAGACCTTCTCTTGGAGGAGGTTCTGTGTTGATAGGCTCAAATTGCGACCTTGTCGCGCTGGCGTTTTTGTTGCTTTAAGGCCTTGGAGGGGCTTCGGGGGTGATGTCTCTGGGGATCGTTCGGAACTGCATTTGCGCGACAAGGGAGGGGTCTGCGCAATGGAATGTGACAAGATGTTTCCGGAACGGCTCAGGTTCGGGCAATATCCCCCTCCAGGCGGAGCGTGAAGGGGGTGAACGGCCCGTTGGGTCTTGGTCTTGGGATTGACGTTCGGCGAGTGGCGGCGTGGCGGGCATTTCGCCGGCCTTTGAGGGGCATGGGCCGTTCGGTGTCCTCCCCCGCTGGAGGAGGTGTATTACATTTAGTAATATATAATTACATAATGTAATACACCCGGGGCGGAGGTGGGCTGTGTCGGAGATACGATGGGAAGCGGAACGTATAAAAAAGAGGCGGCTGGAGCTGCGTTACAGTCAAAAACAGCTGGCCGAGAAGATCGGAACCACCCAGGGGGCGGTCGCCCAGATGGAGACGGGGATCCGTTCCCCCTCGGCCACGGTCCTGCCGCGATTGGCGAAAGCGCTTCGGGTTTCGGTGGATTATCTTTTGGTGGGCGAGGCCGCGGAGATGTTGGATGTGGGCGGGCTGGATGCGGGAGATCGGCACCTGCTGAGGCGATTCCGCGATTTTTTGCTGTGGGAAAAGAAGGGCGGGTAGGGAGGTTTTCCCTCTCCGTCGGACCGGTAAAAATCAGTTAGAAGTGAACGTGGGTTTCGGCGGTGTAGCGGGTGACCCGAGAGGCCGTGTGGCCGTAGACCTCGCCGGGGAAGAAGTAGGCGGCTCCGAGTTTGAAGGTCACAAAACCCGTGTAGCGGTAGATGATGCTGGCGTCTATTTCCGTTCCCAGATCGTTCAACCCGGTCGGTTTGGTGAGGGAGTTGAAGGTGTAGTAGTCCACCGAGCCGGTCCAGAGGACTCCCTGGGTGCTGAAGATTCCCAGCCCCATGGTCTTGATCCCCGAAAATCCGAGCGGTAAACCGGTGGCGGTGGGCGAAAAAGGCGTTGCGCCGGCGTAGGCGTCGGACAGGGTGCCGCCAAAATGGGTGCCGTACCCGGTCCGTTGCAGGCCGTCCCACCGCCGGGCAAAGGTCGGACGGAAAGCCTCGTCCACGCTGGGGGTGCCGGCGTCGTCGCCCGAGCCGACGGCATAGACGGCGCGGACGCCGAAGCGGCCCCAGCGGGCCGTGTCCGTTTGGGCGCCCAATTCCAGTTTCTGCCCCATCCCCTTCAACCGGATGCTTTCGTTGGTCGCCAGATCGGCGTTCCCGCGTTGAAGGGCCAATTCCAACTTATAATAGGCGTCTTTTAAATCGCCGAAGAGGCGGAGGTCGTAGAATTCCCGCGTGACGTCGTTGGCGGTGACGGTGGTGGTGGGGCGCACGTAGGCGCCGGCGGTGTTGTTCTGTTCCTGCACCCAGCTCAATTCCCAGCGGTTGTGCTCGCGGTTGGTGCCGAGCATGACGCCGTTGAGGTCGAAATCGTCCTCCCCGAATCCCTCCGTGACCTTGGCCGTGAACATGTCCACATCCAACCGGCTGCGAAAGAAATCCATTTGCGCTCGAATGGCGTTGAACCCGAGTTCGTCATCGGAGACGATCAAGCCGTCGCCGTAGGCGATGGGCTGGCGGCCGACGGTGAGGTTAACTTTTTTCCAGGCGAAGTTGGGCATGTGGATGTAGACGTTCTCGACCCAAGGGCCGCCGTCGGCTGAGGGATAGCGCGTGACGAGGGTGTTGTTGCCTTCCATGCCCCAGAGGTTGATGGACTGCAGGCGGAAACTGGCTTCCACGTCCTGGTTGAGCCAGGTGGTCATGTAAAAGCGGGCGGTCTGCGAGTAGTAATTGAGCCGGTCGCTGTCGCCGGACTG
>JAKLDV010000122.1 GCA_022703335.1 Elusimicrobiota bacterium | reverse complement strand
CGAAGAAAAAGAACGGGTCACGGAGGCCGTTCAGTCTTATCTGGCCGATCCGCGACACCGGCTATCCATCGGCCTCGCGTTGGGACGTTATAACGAACAGATGAGTCGGCTCCGGACCGTCTTGAACCAGGCGCAAGCCACGTTGGAGGTGTTGGGCGGCGGTGTTCAGCGGTGCGAGGAGGAGGTCCAGGCGGCGTCTGTTGAATATCAATCGGCTCTGGCGGCTCGGGATGCGGCCAAAAGCAGGGAAGCCGAAGTTCGGGTCCTGTTCGAAACAAAAAAGGCGGACCTGGAAACGAAAAGACAGAGGGCGCTCGAAGAGGCGTATGCGCAGATCGAGGCGACCGGCCGGGAAATCGCGCTCCGATTGAGCCAACGTGCGTTCGTCCTCCATAATACCGTCGTCACGCTGGAAGTTTCGCAGGCCGAGGATTTGTTGAACGGCGGGGCCCTGGAACTGATGCCCGGGGAGATGTTCACCCTGAATGATTTTTCGAAGAAAGCCCGCATCCTCCAGTCCCTTTCGCGGGAGGAGAACTTCGTCCAAAAGAGCGTGGGGCCGACCGGCCGGAAATTTTCAATGACATGGCAAGGCCGGGTGCGGTGGGGGAACGAAGAGTTCTCTTCCGGAGGTCCTTTTTCATTGTCGTCGATGGACGCCCTCGGAAATTCAAGCGGGTCGGGGGGGATGGAAAGTCTCTCGTTGGCGGGAGACGGCCGCGTGACGGTTGTCGAGGTGGAACGTCAGGCAACGGATTCCCTGGGGCGTGTCATATCCCAGACCACGCGGAACCGGGAGGTCCGGCGGCTGGCGGGGGAGACCTCCACCAGGAACTACACCGTCTCCCTGCAGAACCAGCGATACGACGAACGCGGACAGGTGGCGGGTTATCTTAAGACAACGCGGGAGGAGCCCTCGGTCGGAGGTCCCGCGGGGGAGCAAACGCGGATCGAGGAGTTGCTCAAGGCAGAATACGACGATAACAATCGTCTTGTTCACAGCGAGACGCGGTGTGTCGAAGAAAAAGGCGAGGAAAAGTGGGAAAGTTTTGTGTCCGTTTGGAACGACAAATTCGATTCGGCCGGCCGGGCGGTGTTGACGCGGAAGAAAGTCCAGGAGGGTGAACGGGTCTCGCTGGAGAAGTCGTCCGCCGAAAACCGATATGACGCCGAAGGGCGGCTCATCTTCTCGCAGGCCCGTCTTTGCGGAACGACCGTCGGAGAGTGGGGCGGGGCCCAGGGGGATTGGGAACGCCTGCTGGCCGCCTCGCCGCGGGAATCCGTTTGGAACGAGACGTTCGACGTTCGTGGAAACCCTGTCCGCATTCAAAAAATGAATTTTCTGGAGTTTTCGGCCGGGGGCTACCTGTTTTCAACGGAAAAAATGACGTGTCAATACGATGCTTCCTCCCATCTGGTGAAAAGTAACGTCGAGACGTTTCAGGTCGGCCGCCAGGAACAGGGCGGCGCGGGGATGTTCCTGAACCGCCGGTTTAACACCGAGACCGAATACCTTAAATACTCCGCCGCCGGACAGGTTTTGCGGCAGAAGACGACCCAATGCGAGGCCGGGGGGTGTGCCGTGACGGAATCCCTGTCGGACAACCTGTACGATCGGCAGGGCCGTCTGGTCCGTTCCCATACGCGGACGACGTCTGAGGCGGGGGAAGTTTCCGAAACGGAATGGCAGGCGCTGAAGATGGATGCGGCCGGGCGCGTGCTGCGGCATGAAAGCGTGATCCGCTCCGCCGACGGAACGACGGTGCGGCAATGGTCGCTTGAAGACAGCCGCTGCGACGGCGCCGGCCGGCTTGTTTATGAGAAGACCGCCGTGGAAGAGACGGGGACTGACGGGGTCGTGCGTGGCAGTATGAAGGAGCAGTGGTTTCTGGGATACAACGCGTTCGGGCAGGTGGTCCGGCGGGAAACAGTGCTCCATCGCCCGGGTCCGGAGGGCGATGTCCGCCGCACAAAAGAGACGGAAGAGTTCCGATACGATGCCCGGGGCCGGACCGCGCGAACGACGATTACCGGCGTGGAAAACATCGGCGGTCGGGAAAGGACCTATTCGTCTATTTTGGAGATCTTTAAATTTGACGACAAGGGCCGCGCCTGCCGGACGCGTTCCGTTCAGGAGCGAGACGGTGTTCGAAGCACACGGACCTCGTTGAACGACATTGTCTACGACGACCCGGGACGGGTGATTGAAAGCCGTGACCGGGTGGAAACGAGCGGCCTCGGTCTTGCAAAAATCGTGGTCGAGTCTTATGCGGACATCGTTTATGACGCCTGGGGCCGCCGGCTCCAATACACGCGCGCCACCGAGGACGGGGCCCTTTCCGTCGTTGAAAAGGTCGAGCGGGTCGATTACGACGCCTGGGACCGCGTCACGGCCATGCTTTCGCTGACGACGGAATTCTCGCGCGACCCGGCCGCCCCGCTCTTCCGCCAGACCCACACGTCCCTCGTCGGCATGCGGTACGACCGCCGCGATGACCTGGTCGGGTACGAAAAAACCATGCAAGACGGCGATGGGGTCACCCATTTTCATCCGGTCTCTCTCCAATACGACGAACAGGGCCGTCTTGTGGAATCGCTGGTTCGCGTGGTTTCCGATGACGGGCGGGACTTTTTTGAATGGAGTTATGGGTTGGCCTACAACGCCCTGGGCCAAATGACGGACGGCTGGCAGGGAACGCTGGAAATGCGGGACGGGGGGGTCCCCGGCGAAAATGTCTTGGAGAGGATGAAAAGCTGGGGCTCCGTCCATGTCGGCCTTTTTGGCCGGTCGAGGGGGGCCGTTATGTCCGCGCGGGAAAGGGACGACGGGGTCAAAAACGTCGCCATGACCCGATTGTCGAATCTTCGTTACGATGCGCAGGGGCGGCTGATCCATTCCGAGTCCGTCCGTTATTCGATGACACGGAACGTGAAAGGCGTCGTTATTGAGGAGCACCTCACCCGTGGACGAACGGAACAGCGGGCTTTTGATTCCTTAGGCCGCGCGGTCCGTTCGATCGAGGAGACCTGGCAGAACGGGGAATATCGGACCGTCGTCGCCTACGTCGGTTATGACATCCAGGGGCGGCAGACTCATCGGCGGGATTTTGTGTCGATTTCGGGCGTTAACGGGGACGGAAGCCGGCTCCAGAGAAGCTATGTTCAAGAACAGAGTTTTGAATTCGGCGCGCTGGGCCGCCCGCAAACCATTACCACCCGTCTCCGTCATGACACCGCGGCCCCTCTGAAAGACGAGACCACCGTCGTTTCAGGCATCGTTTACGACGCCGTCGGCCGCCGGATCGCCTGGACGGAGACGAGCGTCTCCGGCGGCGCGCCGGAGAAAACACTTATTTTGAACGTCTCCAACGCCCAATACGACAACGCCGGCCGGCTTGTCGGCGCGGATCAAACCAAATACGAAGAGGCGGGGGGGAATCGTCGACTTCTCTATGCGGACACCGGAGTGGTGAACGCTTACGACATCCGAGGACGGTTTGTGGAGAGCACCGCGGAAAGAAGCTGGAACGAATCCGGTTCGGGTGGCGGCGAGGTGGCCGGTCTCGATGACGGGTGGGCGACCGGTCGTGTCCGCGTGAAAACGGTATATGTTTATGCCGGCGTCGGGGATTCGCTCATTTCCAGCCGCACGGAGGCGCACGGGACGGGAGCCCACAGCAACGCACTGTTGACGCCGGGCGGCATTCAATTGATGTACGAACAAAAAGACATCAAATATGACGAGTCGGGGCGGATGACGACCTATCGGCAGATCGTCACTCAGCGGGAAAGCTACACCTTTCAAAAAGAAGTGCAGAAGGGGCTCCGAAAAAAGAAAAAAAGCGGCCTGCGCCTGGAAAGCGTCACCACCGATACCTACGTCACGGACATCCAATACGACGGGTTCGGTCGGCAGGGGCACAGCGTTTCCGTGAGCCAGCGGAACGACGTTGGCCGCACCCAGACCACCACCGTCAGCACGGTGAAGAGTTTCGATGGCCTGGGTCGGGCCAAAGACGTGGAACGCGTGACGGACAGCCGTTTCACCTTGCCCAAAAAACGGGGAGGGTTTTTTCAGCGGCTTGGGACGGCCGTCATCCCCGGAGGAGGGCTGATCGGCGGCACCGTGTTGGCTTTGAGAAAAGGCGACCTGGTGGGCGGCAAGGAGGTGCAGAGTTACAGTCATGTGACCCAAACCCTGGCCTACAGCGCCAACGGAACCGTGGACGACGTCCGGACGCAGACGATCACGTTAAAAGAGTTCGTCAAAGACAAAGGAAAAAACTGGGGCGACAGGGTTCTGCAGGCGGGAGACATTGTGGTGGCGGTGGGGGCGACGGTGGCGACCGTTGCGACGGCCGGAGCGGCCTCGCCTTTGGCCGCCATGGCTTGGGCTGTCGCCATCGGCGGGACGCAGATGGCGTATCAAGGGGCGAGGCAGGGAGTGGCAATCAACGATTTTGAAGCCCATGCGGACCGAGAACAGGCGCACGCCAGCCGAATGATGGCGGCCAATTTCGCGGTAACGGTATTCATGGTCGGAGTGGGGGACAAGATGGCCGCGTCGACGACTTTTGGGACGACGGCGGGAACTCTGAATACCACGGGTCGTATCGTTTACGCGGGGATGAAGCTGGTGTTGAGTGCGGGTGTGGCGGTGGCGGGCGGCGCGGATCGAAAAACCATTTTAAAGGTGGTTGCGATATCGACGGTGAGCGGAATGTTGGAAAGTCTGATGGTTTCTGCGGGGGACGGGCGTGGCAATGTGTGGCTCAGTGGCGGCGGAGAACTTGTGAGGCAAATCGGGATGACCTACGGCGACGAAAAGCAGCGCAGCATGTGGATGATTTTAGGCAGCGCGATGCAGAGTTCAGCTGGCGGATCTACGTCGGCGGCGTGGTCGATCCTTAGAATAGCGCTCATTGATGCTTTTGCCAGGGGGCGTGCGACTCAAGATGGAGAGGAATTGGAAATGCGCCGCCGCGGGATGGTGGCGCAGGCTTGGTCGGAGTTGGTGGGGAATATGGTGTCCATGGGGCAAATGTATTGGTCGGCAAAGGCTGCAAGAATCTCTTCTGGGCTGACGAAAGGCGGTGCGGCGGAAGTTGTAAAATCAGAGGCGGCGGAATCGCTCTTTGAACAATTGAAACCATTTTTTGAAAGAGAGACGGAAGTGTCCCTGCCGCGTGGTCTTCGGCCCTTAAAGGTGCACGGCTATATTGTTGGAGAAGTTTACGCGTCCGCGAAGGCTTCCTTGTGGAACATGATGACAGAGACCGTAACGGATGCTGTCGAAGATGGGACCGAATGGACCTCCGCCGTCACAAAAAACGCTGGGGAAAATGTTGTCACAGCGGTCACAAGGACCACGGATAAAGCAACGGAGGTGGCTGGCGCTGTAAAGGGAAAAGCGGTTATTGCAGCCAAGTCCACGAAGACCACCAGCAAGGAAGTTTACAAATATGTCGAACAGAAGACATTGAAAGTCGGGCACAAGGCGTGGGAAATCAAATGTGATGCGGCTGGGAAGGCGATCAGTATATTGGATGGAGATGCATACGATCAACAGCCGGCAGTCATTTTCCCGTCCGATCCAGACATGCTAGCGCTTATTTCAGGAAACGGCATGCTGAACTCTATGGATGATGCTATTGCAATGAGTAAATTGGTGGGAACCTCATTTTGGGGCGAGGGTGGAACATCAGCGTTTATTCGCAACGATCATGGGTGGCTAATCGGCGATATTATTCAGTCTATCGGACATGAAGTCCTTGGCGCAAAAGATAAACCGGCGCAAGAAATGTTGAAGGCGATTCGCTTGGGGATTGCCGAAAAAGGCATTGTTTTTGTGGTTTGCCATAGTCAGGGGTCGGCATATTTTCATCAGGCCATCCGGCATTTGGAGCCAGAAGAACGTAAACGAGTTCATTACCTTGGGTTAGGGCCGGAATGGATTGTAGATGTCGAAAAAGAAGGGCTTGGAAGCGCGCTTAACGTCGTGAACAAAGATGATATAGTGCCGAGGATCATGCAAAATGGAGCGATGAATGCCATTAATCGGGCGATTCCGGATCGGCGTGGGCGGATGCAGACAGAGGAATTGATAAGACGTGGGAATTTGATAATAAACCGAAAACCCGACGGGGTAGGGAGTCCACATTATTTAAGGAACTACGTCGGTGCCATTAATGAGTGGGCTAAAGATATGAGAGAAATATGGGACGATTATCGGAGGACGAAATGATGAAGCGATTTGTTAAGCTAATAATGCTTTTTGTCTTTGCGACTGGTTGCGGCCGGGTGGACCGGGACCTGAGTAATGATTCCCATTATATGGGGGTCATCGGAAAGCAATATCGGACGAAGATAGAACTTTTGGTTTATCGGTTTAAAGGAAATAAATTTGAAACAATTGGGGAAAGTGGTGGTGGGATAGAATTGCCGCCCATCAACGAAACCAAGGGGAAAGAATTTCCCTACCGTTATTACGATACATATGTCTTTGGAGTCCTTCCGGCAGGGAGTGAATTCAGGGTTGCCATGGTGAGGGAAGAGGGGGCGTATAATAACGCATTCATCTATTACTATGTCGAAATCACAAAGAGCGATGATCGACAATGGGTGGGGAAAACAGTTAACGTTTCGTCTAGAATCATTGCATCCGACGATCCGCTTACGTTTAAATCAGGGATAACAGAGGAAATGTCGTTTGATAATAATTAGAAGTGGGATCAATTCTTGGATGCAGATGTGAAGCTAACATAATGAGAATAATAAGTTGTGGCAGTTCGGGGCTACGTTTTATGCCGGAAATGTGTTGACGCGCGGAAAAAGAAGTTAGGAAGAGGGCATATGTTTAAATGGTTGCGGCGGGTGGTGTGGGGCTGGCTGATGCCGTTTTTTGCGCGGCATCCGTTCCTGTTTTTGTTGGCGATGGGGCTGTATGTGGTTTCGCCGTTCGATATCGTGCCGGAGGCCCTGACCGGGCCGTTCCCGACCCAGCAGATGCCGCGACTGCCGCCGACGCCTGGCGATCTGGTCGACTAGGTTCAGCGGGCTGTAGCCCCCGGGCGATACGAATGCGAATCCGTGTTG
>JAKLDV010000121.1 GCA_022703335.1 Elusimicrobiota bacterium | reverse complement strand
CGGACCATCACGAAACTCAATCCCCACGTGGGCGTCGGAGCGCCGAACATCAACTACCTGTCCGGCCCCATCGCGGACCGCTACTACTGGGGGTTCGGCGGGTTCGGTCAGGTGGAGGGGAGTTTCCGTGTCAACACGGGCATCGTCCCCAGCCTCGACTACGACATCAACGCGGACGTCGTCATCCCGGTGACCTTTGCCGCCAAATGGACGGAGGTGAAGCGCATCCCCGGCAAGATCGGCGCGGGGGTCAACCTCAAATACATCCAACGGAACCAGATCAAGGACGAGCGCGTCTCGGTGCTTCAATTGGAAGACTTCGACGAGCCGCAGATGCAAAAAGGGACCGGCCTGGGCGCCGATATCGGCCTCCTCTACCAGCCGAACAACCGGTGGAACTTCGCCCTGGCGTCGCTGGACTTCCTCGGCACCAGCCTTTCCTTTGACGAGGCGACGGCCGAAAAGGGGTTCACCGCCAAACCGTCCCGCGTCAGCGGCATCAAATCCCGCTGGAACCTCGGCACCTCCTGGACCCCGACGAAAATCGTGTATTGGCCAGGGAAATCCCTCTCCACCAAAAATCGGCTCCTTCTGGCGGCCGACGTCAAGGACATCTTCAACGCGGAGAGCAAGGTGCTTTTCGGCGACAGTTTCCTGCCGGACACCGCCTGGACGCACGTCCACCTGGGAGCGGAATATCGCTGGTGGTTCCTGCGGTTCCGCGGAGGCACCAACCAAGGGTATCCCACGTATGGCCTCGGACTGGATCTGCCCCTGTTGAAGATCGACTACGCCTATTACAGCGACGAACTCGGCTTGTATGCGGGCTCGTTGGAACAGGCCAACCACATGATCACCGTGGCCCTGCGTTTCGGTGGAAGCAAGACAGAAGCCCGGGAACGTGTCCGCGGCGAAAAATCGGGCGCGACGGCCGCGCCGGCGGCGGCGCCGGTGGCTGTTCCGGCCCCGACGACACCCACGCAGACGCCTGTTCCCGTGGAAGCGGCTCCGAAACAATAAGCGGTTTATAAGAAAAACGGCAAGTTTAGAAAAAACATCCCCGGGAAACCGGGGATGTTTTTTTGGGTGGGTTTCTGTCACAAAAAGGTAAAATAACCCCGTTGCATTTTCTGTAGGAAGGACACGGTGGGAAAAACTCAAAAGCTTCATATTCTCTGTGCGTTTCTTTTGACGGCGCAACTCCCGCTCGCGGCGGCGCCGGCGGCCCCGGGTGTAAAATCTCCGGAGGGCCGCCCCACCTGTTATATCAACGCGGAAGCCGCCCGCGCGCGCGTCCGCGCGCTCAAAACTGTCCGTACCCACGGAGCCCCGATGGCGGCCCCTCCCACCAACGCGACCCCCAAGATCTACGTCGTCCGTGTTGAGTTCCAAGACAAACTCATGGGAAAAACCCTCATCCAGTCGCAGCCCTTTTTTTCTAACATGCGGTCGTTCTTTATCGAAAACTCCTACGGCGCGTTTCAGCCCACTTTCACCCTCAGCCCCACGCTGTATAAACTTCCCAAAACCCTGAACTCCTACGGGTCAGACACCCTCGGGAACGCCGCCTACCAATTGTTATTCACGGACACAAAGGCGCTGGTGGAGGGGGCGGTCGATTTCACTCAATACGATGAAGTGATGATCTATCACGCGGGCAACGGGCAGGAAACGTCCGGATTGAGCCAAGACATCTGGTCGGTGTATTTCCCGACGGCCCAAACCCTGGACGGAAAAAGTTTCAACGGGTTCACCGTGGTGCCGGAAACGGAGGCGGGGGGGTTCGATCCTCTCGGTGTCATCACCCACGAATATGGCCATCAACTGGGCCTGCCCGACCTCTACGACACCGCCGCCAGCGGCGGCCGGTCCACCTGCGGCGCCTGGTCGGTGATGGATTATCCCTACACCGGCATAACCACGGCGGACGGGTCCAACCCGCCCCATTTGGACGCGTGGTGTAAAAAATTTCTGGGCTTCGCGTCGGTCCAGTCCCTCTCCGGAACCGTCTCCCACTCGCCCTCGGAAACGACCCGGACCGGCGTCAACCAACTCGCCATCCCGGTGGGGGGAACAAGCGAATATTTCCTGGTGGAATACCGTCTGCGGTCCTCCGCCGGAAGTTACGACAAGGGGCTGCCCATGGACGGTCTGGCGGTGTGGCACATTGACGACGCCATCGCCCTCAACACCACCCAGCTTGCCAACAACACGGTCAATTCGCCCTCCCAGAACGGCTTCAACCATCTGGGGATCGACCTGGTGGAGGCCGACGGCACGGCCGCCAATCCGCAAAACAGCGACCTGGGGATAGGGGACGCTTACGCGGATGGGCAGACCTTTGCCGCGCCTTATTCCAACTCTTTCAGCGGGCAACCTTCGGGGGTCACCATCGCCAACATCGCCGGCGTGGGGACCGCTTCCGTCAATTCCAGCGTGGCCTTCATCCAAGCCACCACCGCCTTGACGGTGGCGAAAACGGTGAATTACCCCAATCCGGCCGGCGACACGAAAAAGTATCCGGTGCGCGCCGGAGCGCCCGCCGGGACCATCACCACCTTCGTGGCCCAGTTCAGCCGGCCCGTGGAGAGTTCGGAGCTTCAGCTGGACATCTATAATCTGCGGGGGGACCGCATCAAAGGCATCTCCGGCCCGGAGATCACGCTGAAGATCGGGGCGGGGGAACCGTCATCGGATTACAAGTGGGTCTATGAATACGATTGGAACGGAAAGAACGACAGCGGGGATGAGATCGTTTCGGGGGTCTATCTGTACCGGTTCAAAGCCCAGGAGGAGGTCAAAACGGGAAAAGTGATGATCGTCCGATAAGAGTAAGCAGTGCAGGCGACGAACAATTACGAAGTTTGAAGTAAAAAGTGGGAAACGGTTGAGATAAAATACGGATATTCTTGAATCAGAAGTGGTTCGGCGACAAAAGGCGAAAAGTGGCCAAACAGCTATTTATTGAAGCGGGATTTCTTAAGGGCAGCTGCGAAAATAGCAATCAGTTGACTGGCTTCGTTTCTTAGTCGAACAAGCTTCTCGCTTTGACTTTCCAACGCCTCCAGCAGTTCCAGCCAATAAACCGTTTCATCCGCCTCTTCGACCACAATCGCCTATTGGGCGGTGAAATCCGCCTTCGATTTTCCGCGTCAAGCCGACCTGTAATTGGCGCCGATGGATGCGGCCGACCGCATGAACTGTTTGCCGATGATCCAATAAACCTGTCGTTGCGGCGATTTATCGCAGGACCGGAAAACGGCAAACGCAAAATCTTTTGTACGGTCCTTCAGATCGTTCATGGGTTTTGATTTCTATGTAATGCTCCGCCCATCCGAACGTCTTTTTTCTTATCGTTACTTCTTACTTCCACCTTCCAACTTCATACTTTTTAAGAAAGTTTCCTCATCCGCACGAACAACCAGCCGCCCACGCCCAAAAAAACCAAATTCGCCAGCCACGCCGCCAGGATCGTCGGGCACCAAGATTTTTGGCCAACGGCGCGGCCCACCTCCATCAGCCCGAAATAGAAAAACGCCACCGCCAACGCCATGCCGATGGCCTTCACCTTGCCGCCCGTTTTTTGAAAACCGAAGGGGATCCCCAACAAAAGCACGATGAAGCTGGTGAGGGGAAACGCCAGTTTCATGTGGAGTTCCACCTCCTGGCGGCGCGTGGAGACGCCGAGCCGGCGCAAGCGCCGGATGTGGCGGTTGTATTGTTTGTAGTTCATCTCCTCCGCCTCGGGTTCCTTGGGGATCAAATCCTCCGGGGAAGCCTCCAGCGCCACCGTCTTTTCCGAGAACGGCGTCTGGGTCGCCAAAGCAAAGGCGTCGTCCGAAAAAATACGTTCCACGCCGTTGTTGAAAACCCACCCTTCTCCGGGCCGCCACTCGGCTTTCTCGGCCTGAATCTGGCGCCGGGGACGTCCGTTTTCAAACCACTCCACGACAAGGTCCTCCAAGATCCCCTTTTCAACGTCCAAGGTCCCGATGGAATAAAAAACGCCGCCCTGGCCGGCCATGGTGAGGTTATCGAACCGGGTCTGACGAAACGAGCCGAGATGTCGGATGTCCATCTTCCATATTTTCTTGGCGTGGCGGTTGGCGAACGGGACCACCCATTCGCTGAGGGCCAGGGTGAGGACGCTGAGGAGGGCGCCGGTGGCCAGGAGGAGTTTCACGCACCGCCACGGATGGATCCCGCCGGACATGGCGGCGGTGATCTCTTGACGGCGGGACAGGTTCCCGAGGGAAAAAAGCGTGGCCAAAAGCACCGCCACCGGCAGGACCTCCATACTGCGCATGGGCAGAAGGGAAAGAAGGTACTGCATCACCATCCACACTCCGGCTTTGCCGGAGATGAATTTGTCCATCTGTTCCATGAGTTCGGCCACCAGGACGAGGATCACCAGGGCGCCGTAGCTCACGAACAACGGCTGAAGGAACTCCTCCAGGAAATATTTGGTGATCCGGTTCATGATTTCAAGACCCGTCGACGGTAAAGAAAGACGCCCACGGCCATGGTGAAAACGTTGGCCATCCAGAGGGAAGGCAGGGCCGGCAGGGTGTCCTTCTCGGCGAGGTTGAGCCCCAGGATGAGAAGAAGGTAGTAGGCGAACACCACGGCGAGGGAGGCGCCGAAACCGACGCCGCGGCCGCCGCGCTGGAGGGTGATGCCGAGGGGGATCCCCAACATCGCCAACGCCAGGGGGGAAAACGCCACGGCGAACCGAAGGTTCCACTCCGCCCGAACGGGCCCGGCGGGAACGCCCAATTTTTTGCGCGTCTGGATTTCGGTGTGAAGTTGCGTCATGGTCATTTCCCGCCAGCTCTGGTCGCGGCTGCTTTCCGGACCGCCGAACGGCACGGAAAGGGTGTACTCCATGAATTGCATATGCATCATGTCCTGCGAACGGCCCCGGGGGGCGCGCTCCAGTTGGCCGTCCTCCAGACGGAGGAAGAGGCGGTTCGTCTCCACTTTCGCGAAACCCCGGCGGGCGTAGATGCGTTGCCAAAAGTCGGTCGTTATCTGATAGACCTGAACGTCCTGCAGGGACTGCCGGTCGGGGGCGGCCTTGTCCACATAGAGACGGAAGTCCCGCAAGTTGATGAACTGCCGCGGTTCGATCTTGATCAACGGATCCGTGGTGACGATCTCATGATAAAGGCTGCGGAAGGCATTGATGGCCCGGGGGGCGACGAGGGTGTTGAAGGGGGCCAGCACGGCGCAGAGGACGAGGGCGATGGCCAAGGGGGGCCACAGGATCTGCGTGAACGAGAGGCCGGAGGCCCGCATGGCGGTGATCTCATTCTCTTCGGAAAGCCGTCCGAAGGTCAGCAGACACGCCAACAACACCGCCATGGGCACGGTCAAGGTCAGCACGGTGGGAAGGAAATAGAGGAAAATGCGCAGGGAAACCGACAGAGAAACGCCCTTGTTGACCAGCAAATCCACGATATCGAAGAGCTTGTCCATGAGCAGGACGCCGGAAAACAGGGCGAGTCCGAAAAAAAACGGAGGGAAAAACTGGCGGAGCAGGTAGCGCGGCAAAATCATGGGGTGATTATACAAATCCCCTTTCCCACTGGCCAGTTCTTTGCATAGAAGCTTCTTGGAAGTTTCTATTGACAGAAACAGGTCGGCGGGATAAGCTTTTCATAGCGACAAAACGACAAAAACCTTGCGGAAGGCGGGGTCCCTCCTGAAGAGGTGTCCCACCCCGTAGGGGTTCCTCCATTTTCGGGGACTCACCCTGGTTTGGAGGGGCAAACTTGCCGAAAGGCAAGGACGCTCTCCGCCTCATTCGCCCCGTTTTCGGGGCGGTTCCTTCTGAAAAGCGAGGAACGGACTTCCCAGGCGGGGGGCCGGTCAGCCAAGGGGGGCTCCGGGAAGGGATGCCCGCGTTGGCGGCTGGCAAAGCCACAGGCCTAACGAAGAAAGAGGAGTTAAGAATATACATCAAGGAAATTCTTAAATATCTTGACTCTTAAATGTTTTGAAGAGCTTTCTTTTAAGGCGGCTGGGTTGCCGAAAGACATCTTCCGGGGGCGCGGACGACCCCTTGGGATGAAAACACAGGGATGAGGGACTTCTTGTAATGCGCCGGATGTCTTTTTTATTTGTGCCAATATTGTCTCTTTATCCCGCCGCCGCCCGGGGGGGGCGGCTCCTTTGTCACCGCCGCCGCTGGGCGGTCCTCCTCGCCGCTTTCCTCATCCAAGACCTCTACCTGCCGCTCTGGGCCGAATACCGGCTGATGGACAAGTCCCCGGAAGAAGATTTGCAGTTGACCGAACCGGTTTCCCTGCCGCCCGAACCCCCTCCCGAAGAGACCCTCTTCCATTTCGACCAACAGCGCTGGAACAAAGCCCGCGACGCCATTGATCGCGGCGAAGAACCCGGCGCGGCCCCCAAAAAGAAAGAAAAAGAAGCGGTGGCGGTTTCCACCGCCCCCGTCACCCCGCCCCCCGAAGAACCCGGCCTCTCCGTGGAGCTGCCGTATGAATCCGGCCTGAGCATCTCCGGGCGAAAACTCATCGCCCTCAAGCTCAAGGAGACGCGGTATAAAAGCGCCAAACGCGCCCAGGAACTCAACGTCAACAAAGTCCAGCGCGAGTTCGAGATGAAACAGGAATTGCAGGTCCGCATCAAGGGAAAAGTCGGGCGGAAGATCACCGTCAACGTGGACTTCGACGACACCAAGGAGGACAAGCGCGACATCTCCGTGGTCTACCAGGGAGACCCCGACGAATTCGTGCAGGAAGCGGCCTTCGGCGACATCACCCTCTCGCTCCCGTCGACGGAGTTCGTCTCCTACAACAAACAGCTTTTCGGGGTGCGCGGCAAACTCAAATACAAACGCGCCCAGCTCATGGCCATCGGCAGCCGCACCAAGGGCGTGACCGAGACCAAACGATTCACCGGCAACACCCAGTTCGAACGCAAGGAGATCTCCGACACCGCCTACATCCAGCGGCGCTATTACAACCTGGCGTTCGACACCGGCCATGCGCCTCTGCAGGTGGGTTCCGAACAGATATGGCTCGACAACCGCGTGCCCACCGACAACACCCCCAACACCCAGCCTTTCACCGCCGAGGAC
>JAKLDV010000120.1 GCA_022703335.1 Elusimicrobiota bacterium | reverse complement strand
GGCAATTTGGTCGCGGTGGAGGCGGAACTCTCCGGCGGTTTTTCCGCCGAGAGGAGCCCCTCCTTGGACAAGGTTTGCGTCCCCAGGGCCTTCTGGACCAGTTTCCGCACATCGTCCACACGGAACGGCTTCGAGAGGTAGTCGAACGCGCCGGATTTCATGGCCCCCACGGCGCTTTCCACGTCGCCGAACCCCGACAACATGACGACGGGCATGGCGGGCGCGAGCTTCTTCACGTTGGCCAATATTTCAAGACCGTCCATGTCCGGCAGACGCATGTCCAGGAGCAGGAGGTTCGGTTTCTCCTTTTTGACGAGTTCGATGGCCATCGCCCCGTCTTCCGCGGCGAGGATGGTGTATCCCTCCGGTTTCAGCACATTGGTCAGCACCAGACGCATGCCCGGCTCATCGTCGCATATCAGAATCTTCTCAGACGCCATATCCGTATCCTCCGCTCCGTGTTGTATGTTGTCCTGTCGGCAGGACGGGCCGCGCCCGCCCGCAAAACAGTTTTATACCAAATATCCCGTCCTATTGCTGTTTTTCCGTTGCGGCCTCTTTGTTCTCATGGGCCACGGGAAAGGACAACCGCACCGTGGTGCCGTTGCCCGGGGCGCTCTCCAGGCTGACCCGTCCCCGATGCAGTTCCATCACCCGTTTGCACACCGACAGCCCCAGCCCCTTGTGCGCCTTTTTGTTCGACATATACGCCTGAAAGACCTTGCGTATCTGATGATTCGCGATCCCTTTGCCGGTGTCCTTGAACGTGACCGCGATCACGTCTTCTTCCGGGTCCAGGGCGGTCTTCACGTCGAACCTCCCGCCGTCGGGCATGGCCTCCACCGCGTTCAGCACGACGGCGGACACCGCCTCCCCCATCAGCCGGGTATCCACCCGCACGGACGGCAGATTCTCCGCCATCTCCCATTCGATCTTGATCTTGGCGGCGCTGCATTTCTCCTCCAGGGCGGAGACCGTCTGCCGCAGATACTGGTTCAAGTCGAGCGTCTCCAGGCTCATCTCCGGGATGCGGGACAACGACAGGAACTCCTCGATCGTCTTCAACATCTCCTGCGCGTTCTGGTCGACCAGGAGGATCTGTTCCTTCAGCGACTCCTCCATCTTCTCTCCGGACAGGGCGAGCTGAAGCGTGCCGCTCATGATCCCGAGATAATTCCGCACCCGGTGGGCGAAACCGCGCGCCAGGTCCTCCATGTTGAGCAGATAATCCTGCTCCCGGGTGGACCAATGTTTGTCCAGCCGGGCCAGGGTCCGGGTCGCGTCGGCCAAGGATTTCGCCAAACGCTCGTTTTCCGCCTGCAGGGGAGCGCTCGCGCCGGACAGGCCCTGAAGCTTCTCCTCCAGCGCCGTTTTTTCCTTGTTCAACGCCTCCATGGCCTCGCCCTTTTGGGTCCTCTCCTCCTCCCACTTCTTCTTTTCCGACAACAGGGCGTTCAGTTTCTCATTGGCGCTCTGCAATTCCGATGCCAGCTGGACGCGGGCCGTTTCCGTCTCCCGCCATTTATTCCGGGCGACGACGTCCTCCTCCGAGGCCTTTTCCTTCCTCGCGCCGTGTTCCGTCAGGAACTTGTTCTGTTCCTCGAGCACGCGGACCTGCACCTCCCAGCTGATCTTCTCCTTGAGGCCCTGGTTCTCGAGCTCCAGAGAGCGGTGCCGTTCTTCCCAATATCGCTGCTTGTCGAACAACTGCAGCCGGAAGGACTCCAGCTCCGCCCGGGTCAGCTGCAACTCCGTGCGCTGGCGCTCGACGCGCTCTTTCAGGAAGTCCATCTCCTTTTCCTTGCTCTCGATGCTTTTCTCCAAAAGCCGGTGTTCCTCCTCGAACCGCCTCTGCCAATAGTCGGCCACCGACAGCGTGTCCAGCGAACGCGGGAGCGTCTCGTCCATCCCGAACCGCTCGGCGTTCTTGATCTTATTCTGAATCTCTTCCCATGTGCTCATTGGTGTCCTCCTCGTCGAACATTCTCAGGGGATGGTCAACGTTTCCCCTGGAGCAGCCGTGCCTCGAACCACCTTGTCCTTATTCGCGTTGTAGATATCCACCCATCTCTTCGAATCGCCGTAATAACGTTCGGCGATGTTTTTCAGCGTATCCCCGTCGGCGACCACATGGACACGCGTTTTCGGCGTCCCGGCCGTCGACGCCTTCGGCGGCGGGGCGGCGGCCGGAACGGGGTCGGCGGGCCGCGGCGCCGGGACCGCCGGTTTTTCAGGAACGGTCGGTTTCAACACCGCCACCGGGGACGGCGGGCGCGGCGTCTCGTCTTTCACGGCCGGCGCCGGGTGGTTCGCCGCAACCGCACGCGGCGCCGCCGCCGGAGACGCGTGCGGAATCAACAGGACGGTTTTGGGTTTTATCCGTCCGCCCCGGCCCAATTTATCCTTGTTCGCCTCGTAGATTTCCTTCCACTTCCTCGAATCCCCGTAATATCGTTCCGCCAACGCCTGCAGCGTGTCCCCCTCCTGCGCGTAGTGGGTGACGAACTCCAGCGAGGACTCCCCCGCCGGACCGGCGGAGGCGCCGGAGACTGGGCCGGCCGATTTTTTAGCGCTCATGATCCTCTCCCGGATACGCTGGGTGGCCTCTTCCAGCAGGACCTCCTCCAACCTTTGTTTTTCCGCCTCGGTCTTCTGCAATTTGCTTTCCAACACGTTCTTTTCCTGTTTCAGTTCCAGATAGGAATATTCCAGGCTGCTGGGATCCAACTCATCTTTGGGGAGCGCCCCGAAACGCATCTGCAGGGAAACGCGATGGCTCCCGGCGGTTTCGTCCACGCCGGACAGGGGAAAGCGGAAACCGTAGTTGACCTGAAAAACGGCCATGTTCAAGGCGAAACCCAACGTCATGGAAAAAGTCTCTTCCTTGCCGTATTCCATGCCGGTCCGGAGACACCACGCGTTCCGCTGGAACCACCTTTCTCCGCCGACGCCCAATCGAAGCTGTTTCGCCCGGGAGGTGACGTCGAAAGCCAAAATCGTCCGCTTGTCCCGGTAGCCCAACCCGCTTTTATACACGGAGGGCAGCGGCTCCTTGTCTTTCAGTCCCACGTCGGGCCGGTTGAGGTCCAGGATGGAGGCCCCCACGAAAAACCGGGCGTGCGGGTTCCAGAGGACGCCCGCGTCCGCGCCGAAGGCCTTGATCCCGTCTTTCCGGCCGTAATCAAAGACGGGGTCGATGCGGGTGTAGGGATCCTGATCGTAGATTTCCTGCATATACTTAAGCCCCAACCCCAAAGCCAGGTGGGAGGTGACGGCTTTTCCATAAGACAGATAGCCCGTTTCTTCCCGATAAACGCCCGACAAGCTGAAGGTGCGCAACCCCACGGCGAGGGTGCCGTACGCCGGGAAAACGGCCTTCCCTCCCGCCGCCGGGCCGGTGGACGGCGAAACGCCGACCGTCGTGCTCGAACCGACCACCGTCGGCGCCGTCGCGGTGGAGGGAAGCACGGATTCCGGAATCCGCCTCCGTTCGGATTTCCGGAGAGGGTGGGCGTAGGACAAAAAGCCGAGCCCGATCCCGCTGTCGTCCGACATGCCGACGTAAAAGCGCGAATAATCCGCGCCCAACTGTTTCTGCCGGAGGAACCCCAGCCCGGCCGGGTTGTAATAGACGGCCCACACGTCGTCGGCCACGCCGACGAACGCGCCGCCCATGCCGAACACCCGGGCGCCCGCGCCCAGATCCTCAAAATCCGCCCGAAGCAGGCCGGGGAACAAGCAAAGTCCCAGTCCCGCCAGAAGGAGGCATCGGATTGTCCGCGTCCGTCGTGTCTTCATATCATCTCGCCACCACGATCGTGCCGTTCAGCGTTTTTCCGTCGCTGGTGATCTGATAGCAGTAGACCCCTTTGGCGACAAAATGGCCGTCGGAGTCGCGACCGTCCCATATCAGAGAGCTGTTGTCGCGGCCGGCCTGGAGGTCGGCCACGTGGGCGCCGTAGAGATCGAAAATCTTTCCGCTGACCGGGACGAGCTTCGGGTTGCTGTAGACGAAGTTCATCTCGTCATTGATCCCGTCGCCGTTCGGAGTGAACACTTTGCGCGGCCAGAGCTGGACCACCTCGAACGAAGTGGCCTGAAAAGCCTGTTGGAGCCGGTAGACGCCGGGCCATTGCGACATGACGGAGATGGTCTTCTTGTCCGAATCGTAATACCCGCCCAACTTGACGTATTCGACCCCGTTGTACCAAAAGATGCTCATCTGTTCCGCCGGCAGCGACGGGGCCGTGGCGATCACGGGCCGGCCGGAAATCGACGGCGATGGGGCGGCCGCCGCGGGCGGATTGACGGAGAACGCCACCTCCACCGGTTTCTGGAACCGGAACCGGTCTATCTTCTGGTCCGACGTCGCCTCCTTGATTTCCAACTCGTAGGACCGCAACACCGAGCCGACCTCCTCAGCCGAACGACGGTTGAGTTGAACCACGACGGCATCTTCCGAGACGGTCGTCCCGGAAGCCCCTCCCTGGTAACGGAGAGACTCGATGTGGACCTGGACCTCCCGGTCGTCGGACAGGGCCACGAACATCGGGGTGGACCTCGATTCGACCAACAACGAATTGGCGCTTTCGATGCCAGAATCGTCCACCGCCCGCACCGCGTAGAAAAAGTCCCCGCCGTTCACGGCGGCGTCCTCGTAGGAGAGCGTGGTGACGGGCAACTCCGCCACGAACGTCGAATCCCCCAGGGTCTCGGCGAAAAGAGACCGGTAGACCCGATACCCCTTCAGATCCGAGACGGCGCTCCCGTCCGTATTGGCGGTGACCGCGTTCCACTGGACGATGTAGGCCGTCTTGGGCGCGGACCAAGTCCCCTTGAGACCGAGCGGGGGCCTGGGCCGGGTGAGATCGGGAAGGAAGAACCGGAACGTCTCCCCGCACACGGTTTCGGCGCCCTCCTTGTCCTTGGCGACGACTTTCCAGTAATAATTGCGCTTCTCGAGCAGCGGCGCGGACATTTCAAAAACCGGCGTGCTGATGTCCACGTAGGCGGAACTCGTCGAGAAATCCGCGACGCTGGAGATGACCAGCGTATAGCGGACGATGTCGTTGAAATCCACATCCATGGCCGCCTGCCAGCGGAAGACGGGGCGGGTGGTGCTCACCACGGAACCGTTGGCGGGGCTCAGCAGGGCGAAATTCTGCGGGTTGCTGTTGACGACCTTCACGACGAACACCCCCACGTCCGACTGCCGTTCCTCCGCGTCCTGCAGGACGGGAGGAACCCCGCGATAGCCCCCCGCCCGGACGCGCCAATAATACGTGGTGTCGTCCAAGAGGTTGTTGGTGACCTGATAAAAATTGTCCGTCAACGGGATCCCCTGCGCCCCGACGAAATCCGCCCGATCGGAGAGGTCCAGCGAATAACGGACCTGTTCCAACGGGTCCGGATCGACCGCCGAGGCCCACTGCAGGAACGGCTTGAGCGTATCGACGATGACGCTCCCGGTCGGAAACAACAGCTCGAACGGCAACGGGATCTCCTTGGCGGTGTCGATGGTGAGGTATCGGAGCGATTCGGAGGAGGTCCTCTTGTTGCCGCCGGAGTCCTGGGCTTCCACGAACCAATACACCGGGGAATTGTCGCTGAAGGTCACCGTGTGGCTGGTGAGGGCCAGGCCGGAGACCGTCGTGCTCGAACCGAAATTCTGCAGGATGGAATAGACCAGGTTGTAGGACACCGAGTCCTTGGGGTCCGGGTCGGTGGTGGGCTGCCAGGAAAAGGTGACCGTCGTGGTCGTTGAACGGACGCCCTGGGCGGGCGAAATCAGCCCGAAACTGGCGGGAGGGGACGACGTGGCGTCCACCTGGAACGAGTAACTCCCCTGGTTGCAGAGGACGGGCGTGACGCCGTCCGTGGCGTAAGCGCGCCAATAGTAGGTGCTGTCTTCCAACAACGGCGCCGGCACAACGAGCTGGGACGCCGGCAAAGACGCGCTGGAAGCGTACGTGCCGAACCCGGGGACGGTCGTGTAATCGACCCGGTAGGTGACGACGTCGCCGGGATCGATATCGACGGCGTCCTCCCAGTCCAACAAGGGCTGTTTCGTCGGCACATTGCCCGCATCCGCCGGCGACACCAGGTTGAACGCCGTGGGGGCCGTGTTGTCCTGGTTCAAATACAATTTAAAAGACGCCGGGGTGGCCGACGTCTCGGCGCCGTCCCCATCTTTCGCCCGCACCCGCCAATACGTCGTCAGGTTCTCCAGAAGCGCGGAAAGGGTGACGGCCTGGGAAGAGACGGCCAGGCCGGAGAACGTCGTCACGGCGAGCGTAAACGAGGCGTCCGTCGAATATTCCAGCGTGTAGGTGACGCTGTCCCCCAGCACGGTGTCCGCATCGACGGCGTTGTTCCAATCCAGCGTGACGGAGGCCGACGCCGAAATCGCGCCGTCGGGAGGCGAGGCCAGGGCGAACGCGCCGGGCACGGCGTTGACGGGAACGGCCGACGCGGTCGAGCGCGCCACGATCGTTCCCGGGTTCCCCAAATTATCCTCGGCGCGGAGGGCGAAATAATAGGGGGTGCCGTCGGCCAAATCGGTCACGACATGCAAAACGGACTGGCCGGGAGAAACCGTGGTGGCGAGGAGGACTTCGAACGGGGCGGAGTCGAATTCGCTCTCGTTGGTGATGGGAGCGGTCACGCTGTAGCGGATCCGCACGTTCCCCGCCAGGACGCCCGCCCCGCCGTCGTCGCCGGGCGCGGTCCAGGAGAGGGCCACCCGCCGCCAGGACGCCGCGGCCGACACATCCGTGATGGCCGCCGGCGGCGTCACGTCCACCTGCGCGTACGTCGAAACCCCGTTCGACAGCCCCGCCGAATTCAACGCCTCGTCCAGCGTCCAAACGCGGAAATAGTAGGTGCTCCCGCCGGTGAGGCCCGTCACCGTCAAAGCGACCGCCTGGCCGGGCGACACCGACGTGCTCAACTCGATCTTCGAGGTGCTCGTGGAGAAGGCGTATCCTCCGTCGGTGCTGTAATCCAGGCGCACCCGCCCGTTCAGCGGAACCTGTCACCGGGGTATCGGACAGGCGCTCGAGCGCCTGTCCGTAGAAGTAGACCGCCTCACGCAGGAAGCCGTTCAGCCGGAGCACGTCGCCGCGATCTTCGAACGTCTCCGCGGGGTCA
>JAKLDV010000012.1 GCA_022703335.1 Elusimicrobiota bacterium | reverse complement strand
GCCGGGGATCGGGACACGCTCACCCTGAATCACCGCAACTTCAACACGAAACGGAATGAAGCCGTCTTCTCAACCAACGCGGGGGCGTTCACGGGCATCGACAAGGACATCGAGGAGGAGATCACGAACTCCTATGTGACCTGGCAGAGGACTTTCGGCCGGTCGCGCTTTTATGTCCGAACTTTCCTGACGACCGACCGTGACCGGTCCGCCAGCTCGCCGTTGTCCCGGGCCAGCACGCAGGGCGGCAGCCTCGAGTGGCAGGGGGAGTTGCCGCTGCGCGCGGAACTCTTTTTCGGCACGGACTACGAGGATTCCCACATCCGATCCGGTTCGCCGAGTTCGCGCGCAACGCAGCAGTACGTGGCGCCGTTCATTCAACTGTCCCTCCCCGTCTGGCATGAGCGTTTCATATTCCTGGCCGGTGTCCGCTACGACAACAACTCCAAGTTCACGGACCAGTGGACCCCGAAATACGGCGTCGTGTGGAAGATCCTGCCGGACCTGCGCGCCCGTGCCAACCTCAACTACGGCTTCCGCGCGCCGACGGTGACCGAGCTGTATTCCACCAACACCCGGGCGTTCGGCAACGCCCACCTCCGCCCGGATAAGAACCGCCAGCACGAGATCGGATTAAGCTATTCTAAAAAAGCGGGCGGGATCGACCTCTCGGCGTACAAGAACGTGGAGACCGACATGATCGTCTCCCAGGTCCCCGTCGCGCCGCTGACCTATCAGGGCGCCGCAGTGCAAAAACAGTACCGCAACGTGGACGGCAAATCGGCCTATCGCGGCGTGGAGGTCCGGGCGCGCTACGCCTTCCTGTCGCATTTCGAGGCGGGCGCGGGGTACTCCTACCTGGACCCGGGCACGCTCACCTTCCACACGGACAAGAACACCGCACAGTCCAGTCTGACCTACCGGGACGGCCGCTTCTCGACCACGGTCGACATGACGCACGCCGGCGGGCGGTACACCCTGGACAACTTTACCGGAAAACGGGCCGCCTACACGGTGTATCATTGGAGCGGCGGATGGACCTTTGCCCGCCACTTCACCTATTATCTTCGCTTCAACAACATCACCGACCAGGAATATGCGCTGAACTTCTACGATCCCATGCCCGGAAGGACCTATCTGACGGGACTGGAAATGACTTTTTAAGTGCGGGTCATTCTGGAGCCCATCGGGAGCGTCCGCTCCGCCGTCAAAACACGCCGGCACATGCCGAACCAGGGAACGACGGCGGAAATCGTCCTTCGCCGAAAGTTCCGAAAAGCCCTTTATCGCATTACGGCGTCTCCTTCCCTTTGGGTCCTGTGTTATTTCCACAAAGCGGACCGGGACGTCCTGCGGGCAAGGCGACGGCGATTTCCGAAAGACAAAAAGTTGCGCGGGGTCTTTTCCACGCATTCCCCGGACCGGCCCAATCCCCTGGCCATGACGCGCGTGAAACTGCTGAGTTGCCGCGGCGGCGTCCTGCGCGTGCAAGGGCTCGACGCCATCGACGGCACTCCCGTGCTCGACATCAAAAGCGCCAAGGACGACATCCTGGTCTTTGGGGAAAAACGTCCGTTTTCGAGGAACCCATGACGGCGCCGTTTCAGGAAAAGACCGCCGGCGCCGCCGCCGTTTCAGAAAAATTCCGCTGGATCGTCTCCCTGGACTCCTTCAGCGTCCAGGCGCCGGACGGACATCACATTTTGAACTCCGTTTCTTTGCAGATCGTCCCCGGCCGCTTCACGGCGCTCCTGGGATCGTCCGGGGCCGGAAAAACCACGCTCCTGCGGGCCATCCTCCACCTCCTGCCGACGGGCGCCGGCTGGAAAACGGACGGATTTCTGGACCGTTTTCCCGGCTTGCGCGTCGGCTGGGTGGCGCAGAATCCCGGCCTCCAACTTTTCCGCAATTTCGTCCACGAAGAACTGGGGTTCTCCCGCGTGGAAAACGCGGCGGCTTTTCTGGAACCGCTGGAACTGGCCTCCCTGGCCGGCCGGCGGTGCGCGGAACTGTCGCAGGGCGAAAAAACCATGGTCGTCCTGGCGCGGTCGCTGCATCAGAACCCACACCTTCTTGTCCTGGACGAGGTGATGGTGAATTTGTCGGCGGCGCGGCGGGACTGGTTCAGGCGCCTTTTGGCCGACTTTGTGGGATGCGGCGGCGCGGTGCTCGCGGTGGAACACTCGCCGGAACTCCTGGACTCGGCCGACGCCGTCGTCCGTTTGGCGGACGGAAAACTCTCCGCGGTGTCCAAGAGCGCCGCCGAACAGTTCCTGCGGCCGGACATGGCCGCCGGGACCGACCGTGCCCCGCGCGTCCCGGCAGACCCCGCCCTGGAACTGCGCGGCCTCGCGGATCCCGGCATCGCCTCGACTAAAGACCGGCCGCTGAACCTCCAGATCCATGCCGGGGAGATTCTGGGGATCTCGGGGCCGAACGGGTGCGGCAAAACAACCCTCCTCAACTTCCTGGCCGGGTTTCAGCCCCCGCGCGCCGGAAATATCCTTTGGCGGGGACGAATCTGGAAAACCTTCGACGCCCGGCGAGGAATTGTCTCCTTCGTGACCCAGGAACCGCTGAACCAGTTCTTCACGGACACGCCGGAGAAGGAGCTGGGATTTTCAATTCACCCCGAAAACGCGGACGCGGCGGCGGAACTCCTGGACGAATTTCATCTGACCGCCCGGCGAAACCGGCCGATCCATTCCCTCAGTTATGGGGAACAGCAACGCCTGGCCCTGGCCGCGGCCCTGACGGGCCGACCACAACTTCTTTTGTTGGACGAGCCCACCTACGGGATGGACCGCAACAATCTTCGGCTCTTTGCGCGGGTGTTGCGGAAAGAAAGAGAACGCGGATGCGCGGTCGTCCTGGCGTCGCACGAACAGGACCTTTTGAAACATTGGGCGGACGGGGTTGTTTCCCTATGAACCGCGACGATTACTACACGGTCGCCTATGTGGCGGTCTTCGGCGTCCTTTGGGGCGCCGTGGAAGCCACACTGGGCACGATACTTCACGCCGTCGGCCTGCCTTTGAAAGGCACCCTGCTCACGGCCGTCGGAACGGTGATCGTTCTTGCCGGCGCGCTCCGAATGCCGGCCCGCCGGGGATTGCCGCTCCTGGGGATGGGGGTCGTGGCGGTGGCGGTTAAAACCGCGGCCATGGGGGTTCTAAAGATAAACATTCTGCTCTCCATCCTCGCGGAGGCGGCCCTCCTGCAGGCGGGCGTGCTGATTTTGGGGTACACGCTCCCGGGCTGCCTGCTCGGCGGCATCTGGGCGTGTCTTTGGCCGATGGGGCAGAGGATTTTCATCTACGGGGCCTTGTTCGGGGAGGGCCTGGCGGTAATCTTTGATGAAATGACGCGCACCGGGAGCGCCTGGCTGGGCGTGCCGGTGAAAAGTGTCACCGTCCTGCTCCTCGGATTGGCGGCCGCCCACGCCTTTTTGGGAGCGGTGGCGGGGACGACCGGTTGGCTCCTCGGCCGATCCCTGCGAAAAAACCGACATGCCGAACCTTAAAATATTTTTCGCATTGGCCCTGCTCGGAACGGCTTTCTCCAAAAGCTGGGCCTGGCTTATCCCGGCGGCGCTGCTCGCCACGGCCGGCAACTGGGGCCGGGCGAAGGAACTGAGACGGCTCAAGTTCTGGATTTTCTTCTTCCTCGCCTCCTTCCTCCCGTTTTTCCTCATCCGGCGACAAGAGATGCTCCTCGTCTCCGGACGGATGTTCCTGCGCGCCGTCCTCCTCTACAACGCCGTGCTGCTGTACGTTGAAAATGTCGACGCCGAACGGATGAAACCCGTGCTGCGGCGGGCGTTCGGCGAACGGTTGTCCCTCACGCTGAGCGTGGCGGTGAACATCCTGCCGGTGATGCGGCGCATCTTTCTGCAGACCCACGGCGTGTTTCTGTTGCGGGCCCCGTCGTCCCGGGCACGGCTGTTCGGCTATGTCCGATTTCTGCGGGCGGTGTTGTCGCAGTCCCTGCTGGCCGCCGAACGCCTGGCGGAAAACATGATCGTGGCCGAAGGCGCGCGGCAAAACGAAGTCCATATCATTTCCGGGCCGCACGGCAGCGGAAAAACCACGTTGGCCGCCGCTTTGGCGGAGAAATTCCAGGAACGGGGCTGGCCGGTGGCGGGCGTCCTGTCTCCCGGCGCCTTCGAAGCCGGCCGCCGGGTTCGCATTGAGGCGCGCGACGCGGCTTCGGGCGAAACACGCCTGTTGGCGTCCCGCAACGGCGAGGTCTCGGACCCGATCCACGAACACGGCGGGTTCCGTTTTTCCAAATCCGGATTCGAATTCGCCAAAGAGTCGCTCCTCCGCCGGGCGGCCGGATCCATCGTCTTCGTCGACGAAATCGGCCCGCTGGAACTCGCCGGGGAGGGTTACGCGGAGACCCTGGAAAACCTCCTCCACGCCGACGCCGCGGCCCTGTATCTGGTCGTTCGGGAAGGGCTGGTGCAAGACGTGACGAAAAAATTTAAAATCTCCCAATACACCATTCTGCGGCCTCCCGCGTGGGAAGACCGCGCCGCCAAAGGAACCGACCATGCAAATGGATGACGCCGAGCTGTTCAAAAGTCTTCACGAGGCCATCCGGGCCGGGCAGGACGTGGCCCTCGCCACCGTCATTTCGGCCGACGGATCCACGCCGCGGGGATCGGGCTCGAAGATGCTGGTCTACCCCGACGGCCGGATCGAAGGCACGGTAGGCGGCGGCAAACTCGAGGCGGCGTGCCTCCAAGAGGCCCGCGCGGCCCTGGCCGCCGGCCGAAACAAAAAAGTGGCGTATTCGCTGACCCCCGACGGCCTCGGCATGGAATGTTCCGGAAAAAACGAGATATTTATCGAGGTCTTCGTCGGGCGGATCCGACTGTTCGTCCTCGGCGCCGGGCACGTGGGCCAGAAGATCGCCGAACTCGCGACCGTCGCGGGGATCCCCTACGCCGTGGCCGACGACCGATCGGAGTTCGCGAACCGGGAGCGCTTCCCTAAAGCCTCGGCGGTGCACGTCGAGTCCCCGGACGCGGCCCTGCGCGCCGCCCGGGTGGACGAGAAGACCTACGTGGTCATCGTGACCCGGGGTCACCTGCTGGACAAGGAATGCCTGGAAGCGGCGCTGAAAACCAAGGCGGCCTACATCGGCATGATCGGCTCCAAAAGCAAGGTCCCCGTGGTCATCTCCCAGCTGAACAAAAAGGGGATCCATCCGGAAAAGGACCCCCGCGTCTACGCGCCCGTCGGACTGGACATCAGCGGCAAGTCTCCCGGAGAAATCGCGGTGTCGGTGATGGCGGAAATCCTCAAAGTCAGTTACGGCCGGAGCGGAAAACACCTGCGCGACCTCTAACGGGCGGCCGAAGAAGCTCATATCCGCCCCCCAACAATCTTTCCAAACGTCTCCCGGAGAGCTATAATTTTCTGAAGTCCTCCGAAAAAAAGAATCCATGCACGCCGAGTTCGTTCATCTTCACAACCACACCGAATACAGCCTCTTGGACGGGGGCACGCGCCTCACGGACGAAAAAGGCAACCCGTCCGAATTCGTTAAAGCCATGGCGGCCACCAAATATCCCTCGCTGGCCATCACCGACCACGGCAACATGTACGGCGCGGTGGAATTCTACCGGGTGTGCACGGAAGTCGGCATCAATCCCATCATCGGCATCGAGGCCTACGTAGCGCCCAAATCGCGGCTCGACCGCGACAGCCGTCCCGGCGAGGCCGCCTACCACCTCACCCTGCTGGCCACCAACGAAACCGGCTACCGCAACCTCCTGAAACTCAGCTCCCAGGCCTTTCTGGAGGGCTACTACTACAAACCCCGCATGGACCGGGAGATCCTCTCGAAACATTCCGAGGGGCTGGTGGCCCTCTCCGGCTGCCTGAAGGGGGAGATCCCGTCGGCGCTCCTCGCCGACCAGCCGCAGAAGGCGGTCCAAATTCTGGACGAGTACCGCGCCATCTTCGGCAAGGACAATTTCTTCATCGAACTGATGGACCACGGACTCGCCGACCAAAAACGCGTTTTCCCCATGCTCGTCGATCTGGCAAAACGGAACGAGGTCCCCACGGTGGCCACCAACGACTGCCACTATTTCCGAAAGGACGACGCGGTCGCCCACGACGTGCTCCTGTGCATCGGCACCGGAAAAACCGTGGACGACCCGCACCGCATGCGGTACGAGGGGCAGGAGTTCTACTACAAATCGCCGGCGGAGATATCGAAGCAATTCGCCGAAGTGCCGGAGGCGGTGAAGAACACGCTGTCGGTGGCCGAACGCTGCCACCTGCAGTTGAAATTCGACCAGATCCTGCTGCCGCGGTACGACGTTCCGGTGGGAGAGACCCCCGAAACCTACCTGGAAAAACTCTGTCTCGACGGGCTCAAGAAACGCAAAGGCCACATCCGGCCGGACTACAAGGCCCGGCTCGACTACGAGCTGAGCATCATCCGCAAGATGGGGTTCTCCACCTACTTCCTCATCGTCTGGGATTTCATCCACTACTCCAAAAAGGCGGGGATCCCGGTTGGGCCGGGGCGCGGATCGGGCGCCGGCGCGCTGACCGCCTACGCACTCAACATCACCAACATCGACCCCATCGAGAACGGGCTGCTCTTCGAGCGGTTCCTCAACCCCGAGCGCCGCAGCATGCCCGACCTGGACATCGACTTTTCCGACGACGGCCGCGAACGCGTGATCGCGTATGTGCGCCAGAAATACGGCGAGCAATGCGTGGCGCAGATCATCACTTTCGGCTCCATGCTGGCGCGTCTGGTGGTGCGCGACGTGGGCCGCACCCTCAACATGCCCCTGCCCGACGTGGACAAGGTGGCCCGCCTGCTCCCCAAAGAACTCGGCACCACCATCCACTCCGCCCTGGAATCCGTGCCGGAACTGGCGGACCTCTACAAGAAAGACCCGCAGGTGCACAAGCTCCTGGACCTGGCGAAACGGCTGGAGGGCATGAAACGCCACACCGGCGTGCACGCGGCGGGCATCGTGATCTCCGCCGGCGACATGACCCAGCACGTGCCGCTGGCCAAGGGCTCGCGCGAAGTCATCACCACCCAGTACAACGACGAGGCCCTGCTGAAGCTGGGGCTCTTGAAGATGGACTTCCTGGGGCTGCGGACCCTCTCGGTGATCCGCGACGCCTCGGCGCTGGTGAAGGCCCGCCACGATTCCCAATTCGACATCGACGCCATCCCGCTGGACGACCCCGTCACCTTCAAGCTCCTTCTGCAGGCGCGAACGGCGGGAGTGTTCCAGCTAGAATCCGGCGGCATGCGCGACCTCCTGCGCAAACTCCGCCCCAGCACCCTCTCCGACGCGGTGGCGCTGATCTCCCTCTATCGTCCCGGCCCCATGGGCTCCGGCATGCTCGACGAGTTCGTCGAGCGAAAACACGCGCGCGCCAAGGTGAAATACGACCATCCGCTGCTCGAACCCATCCTCAAAGACACTTACGGCATCATCGTCTACCAGGAACAGGTCATGCAGATCGCCCAGGCGCTGGCGGGGTATACCCCCGGCCAGGCCGACGTGCTGCGCAAAGCCATGGGAAAAAAGATCCACGAGATATTGGAGCAGCAGCGCGAGTCGTTCATGGCCGGGTGCCAGAAAAAGAACGTGGACAAAAAGATCGCCCAGAAGATCTTCGAACTCATCGTCCAGTTCGGCGGATACGGTTTCAACAAGAGCCACGCCTCGGCCTACGGCCTGGTGGCCTACCAGACGGCGTATCTCAAGGCGAACTACCCGGTGGAATTCATGGCCGCGCTGCTCAAATCGGAAATCGGCCACTCCAACCTCGGTTCCAAGGAAGTGGAGTCCAAGCTCGTCAGCTATCTCGGCGAAGCGGAGGAGATGGGGATCGAGATCCTCCCTCCCGACGTCCAAAAATCCGAGGCGGCCTTCACCGTGGAAAATCCGCCGGCGGACCGGCAACGCCGCAAGATCCGCTTCGGCCTGCTGGCGGTGAAGAACGTCGGAGAAGGCGCGGTGGAATCCATCCTGCAGGCGCGGCGGGAGAAGGGGCCCTTTCAATCGCTCGACGATTTCTGTTCCCGCGTGGACACGCGGCAGGCCAACCGAAAAGTGCTGGAATCTCTCATCAAGGCCGGCGCGTTCGATTCTCTCCGGCCCGTGCTCGGCGAGGAGACGGAAGAGGTGCGGCTGCTGGAACTCTGCCGCTGGCGTTCCCAGATGCTGCCCCAGGTGGAAAACGCGCTGGCCGCCTCCACGCGCCTGAGGGAAGAAACCGCCGCCGGACAGGGCGCTCTTTTCGACATGGGGGAAATCAAGCCGCGCGCGATACCCGCGCCGCAAAACGGCGGGAACGGCACCCACGAAGAATGGCACGAACACACACTCCTCGCCAACGAGAAGGAGGTGCTCGGCTTCTATCTTTCCGGACACCCCCTGGCCCGGTATCAGAAGGAATTGAAGATATACACCAACCGCACGCTCGGCACGCTGCCGGAATCGGGCAAGGTGCGCGTGGCGGGAATGATCGTGAACACAAAAAAGACCGTCACCAAAAACGGCCACGCCATGGCCCGCTTCAAAATCGAGGACCTGGAAGGCGAAACAGAATGCGTCGTCTTCCCAAAAACCTACAACGACGTCTCCAAATTCCTCAGCGCCCACGAGATGGTGGTGGTGCACGGCGAGGTGCAGCTCCGCGGAGACGCCCACGAGATCCTGGTGGACAAGGTGCTTCCTTTAAAGGATGCGCGGGAGCAGTTGGTCCGGCGGGTGGTGCTGAACGTCTCCACCGCGGGGCTGGAGGACGAGCTGCTGAAAAAAGTCCAGAAGGTCTGCTCCGACCACCAGGGCAAATGTCACCTCATTTTTCGCTTGCAGACCCCGACCCGCGGGGAGTATGCTTTAGTGACCCAACAACGCGTGCAGGCCACCGACGGTTTCCTGCGCGAGATGGAAAAAATGCTCGGCCGCGGCTGCTGGGAACTCATGGCCTGAGCCGGAAAGGACTTCGCATGGCACGGATATTGGCGGCGGACGACGACCCCGAGACGCTGGAATACATCAAGATGGCGCTGGAGATGGGCGGCCACGAGGTCACCACGGCCTGCGACGGCCGGCAAGCGCTGGAGGCCGGAAAAGCCGGCGACTTCCAGATGTATGTGCTCGACGTGACCATGCCGTTCCTCGACGGCTACCATGTGGCCGAACAGCTCTCCGAAAAGTTTCCGGAACGCCCCATCCTTCTCCTCACGAGCCGCGATTACGAAAAGGACAAGGTGGCCGTGGAATCCTGCGGCGCCGACGCCCACATGTCCAAACCCTTCGACGTGAACGAGTTCCTCCGCGTGATCCGGGAGATGACTTCGGGAAAACGGGAGGGCTGACCGTTTCCGACTTTTTTTGATTTTTGTATAATAAAAAAACGGCGTCCCGAACGCGGGGCGCCTTTTTTAATCGATCCGGCGGCCTCTCCGCCGATCCATGAAGGAGTCGCTCGTGAAAAAGTTTAAAGTGGCCGTTGTCGGTGTCGGCGCCGTCGGCGTCGAGATGATCCGGGTTTTGAGGCAGCGCCGGTTCCCCCTGGACGAACTTCGTGTGTTGGCGCGCAGCGAGCGCGTCATTGAGGTGGACGGGGAGAAATATTCCGTGAAGCAAACCACGCCGGAATCCTTCGACGGCGTGGAGGTGGCCCTTTTCGCCGGGACCGAGGGGGAAAAAGGCGCCGCCGTCACCTTCGGCGCCGAGGCCATCCAACGCGGCGCGGTGGTGATCGACAACGGCTCCGATTTCCGCATGGACGACGACGTGCCGCTCGTGATCCCCGAGATCAACGGGGACGCCCTGCAGAACCACCACGGCGTCGTCGCCAATCCCAACTGCACCACCGCGACGCTCCTCATGCCCCTCGGGCCCCTGCACAAGGCCTTCCGGGTAAAGCGCGTCATCGTCTCCACCTACCAAGCCGTCTCCGGCGCCGGCGGCAAAGCCTCCGAGATGCTCCGCCAGCAGGCGGAGATGGTCGCCCAAGGGAAAAAAGTCACGGACTTCGGCGGCTTTCCGGACCGCATCGCCTTCAACGTCCTTGCCAACAACTGGAAGATCGAGGAGGAGGGATACAGCAACGAGGAATGGAAAGTGATGACCGAGGCCCACAAGATCCTCTCGGACAAGTCCATCCAGATGATCGTCACCACGGTGCGGGTGCCCACGTTCGTCGGACACGGCGAGTCGGTCTACATTGAAACGGAAAAACCGATCTCGCCGGAAGCCGCGCGGGACGTCCTCTCCCAATCGCCCGGTGTCCGCGTGGTGGACGAACACTCCCCTTACGAAGGGGCGACCTGCCCGATGCCCATCCACGCCGCCGGCAAGGACGAATCGTTCGTCGGCCGCATCCGCCGCGACCTGGCCAGCAAGAACGGGCTTCTCTTCTGGGTGGTGGGGGACAACCTCCGCAAGGGAGCGGCTCTCAACGCGGTGCAGATCGCCGAACACCTCATCCAGAAGAACTGGTTGAAAGCCAAAACACCGCTCAAGAAAATAGCGGCGGCGAAATAGCGGCTCCGCCCTCGCGCGACAACCCATCGCCCCCGCGCCCCCCTGCTCGACGGAGGAACTCTCCTGCCGCCCGACGGACGGCGGCCCCCTCAATGACCATGAGAAAATCCATCGTCTATAAGCTGGTGTTGGAATACGACGGCACGCGGTTTTCCGGCTGGCAGTTCCAGCCCGGCCGGCGGACCGTGCAGGGAGAGCTTGAAAAAGCGCTTCGGGTTTTGTTTCGGAAGAGGGTTTCGGCGGTGGGGGCGTCCCGCACCGATAGCGGCGTTCACGCCATGGGACAAGTGGCGAGCCTCCGGGCGCCGGGCCTGTTCCATGGACGTCTCGCCGCGGCCCTGAACGCCCACCTGCCGAGCGACGTTTCCGTTCTCTCCGCGGAACGCGCGCCATCGTCGTTCCACGCCCGGCGAGACGCCGTCGAAAAAACCTACGTCTATCGTCTTCTCGCCCGGGCGGAGAGGCCCGCGCTCATGAGAACACGGGCCGCCTGGTTGGCGAGGCCGCTCCGATCGGGCCTCCTGCGGCGGGAGGCGGAACGGATACGGCGCCGACGCAATTTTGCCGCCTTCGCGGGGCGCGCCGGGCGAGATCGTTCACCCCTCTGCCGGCTGAGCCGGCTCGTCGCGCGTAAACGGGGGGACGAAACCATTTTCGAAATTTCCGGGGATCGCTTCCTGCACCGCATGGTCCGCCGCATCGTAGGCCAGCTCATCGCCGCCGGGCTGGGCAAAACCCGTCCCGATCCGCGCCAAACCGTCCCGCCCCACGGACTCTATCTCAAATCCGTCCGCTACTGAGCGCGTTTTCCGGAAGCCCAGCGTTCCACGAGGTCCGGACATTTTTTTTCCTGTTCCTCCAAAAGATAAATATGTTCCTGGCAGAAACAGCGGCCGGCCGGACAAGGGGCCGGCCCGGGAAAAAGCTCGAAATCCTCCTGGAAGAGATTCCCGACGCGCGCTTCCGTTTCCAACCCCGGCCCGGTTCCTCCGCACCGGTAGACCTCTCCATCCGCCTTCACGTTGCCGTAGAACCAGCCCGCGCAACAAAGTTTCCCGCGCGTGGGCCGCTCCTCCACCCGGTAGGCCCACCGCTCTTCCGACGACCGGAGCCCGGCATCCGTTTTCAGCGCCTCCCGCTCCGCCTCCGTGAAAGCCGCCGGATAGTCCCGGCCCCGGTAAGTCCCCTGAAAAACCTGAACCCCGACGGGGATCCCCGCTTTCGAGAAAAATTCCCGAATCTTCGGCAACTGCGGGATGAGCGGCGGGTAGGAAACAACGAACACCGCCGCCGGGAAACCGGCCTCTTTCAGCAACCGCATTTTTTCCAGGAAACTCTCCCGCTCCGCGAATTCGGGATGGAAACTGGCGTTGATGTATACGGCCTCCCGAACGCAGCGGGCCGCCAGGGTCTCCAACTCTTTCCGGCCGGGAGACAGGTTCGTGTTGATGACAAGGTCGTGGTGTTTCGAGAGTTCCGCGAAAAACCCGGCGGCGTCGGGAGTGGCGAGCGGTTCCCCGCCGAGAACGTCGAGCCGGGCGCGGCCGTATCGGCCGCCCAGCCGGCGCCAGGCATCGATCCATTTCTGCGCGGGGACGGGCGGATATTTTTTTGAAAATTCCCCCCAGAGTTTCTTCTGCTCCCACCAACAATAGCTGCAGCGATAGTTGCACCGATAGAGCAGGTCCCAGGTGAAGGTGGCCCCGTCCCGGTAGGGACCCCGCCACCACGGGGAGCGGCCCGACCCGTTATTTGCGATCATCTTCTTCATCGGCTTCCCGAGGGCCCGTCCACCCATGAGAAGACGCCGTTTCTTCGTAATCCGCCAAAAAATCGTCCCGATAGCGGGCGACTTTGGTCGACGAAGGGGAGAGGGCCAGGCCGAGCGCCGCCGCCTCCCGGCAGAACCGCTCATGCCGCGCCAGGCGGACATGGAAATCGTTGCTCCCGTCCTTTGTCCGCCAATGATCCGAATGCGCGCCCAACTCGACGCCGAACGATTCGGCCTGCCGATGCAGCGGCGTGCCCGGGAAGATGGCGGTGAAGCTCTCGTTCGGAGTGACCCGCTCGATGAGGCGGGCGTTGCGCCGGAGGAAATCCAGCGTCCCCTGAAAATCCTCCTCGGTCTCCGTGGGGAATCCGACCATGAACGTCAGGAGCGCCTTGATGCCGGCCGACCGCATGTCCGCCAAAAGCCGTTCCGCGTCGGCCAGACGGTATCCTTTCTTCATGGAATCCACGACCTTTTGAGATCCGCTCTCGATGCCGAGGCGGAGGTGGTGGCATCCGGCCCGGGCCATCTTTTCCAAAAACGGGCGGTCCATCTCCGGCCGCACGTGCGCGAAACCGAACCAGAATATCCTCCGAAACGCCGACCGGTCGCTTTTTTTGTCCGCGATGACGAGGTCGCAAAAATCTTCCAGGGCGCGGAGGTCCGAGTTCAAGGTCGCCTCGCAGAACTCAATGGCGCGGATGTCCGGATACCGCGTCAACTGGTGTCGGAGGTCCTCAAAGACGCGCCGGCCCGAGCGGCAGCGCCATTTTTTCCAATGAACCGGCACGTCGCAGAAAACGCATTTCTTGAAACAGCCGCGGCTGAAATACGCCAGCAGCCGGCGCGGCCGGTCGTAGGTGCCGACCGGGAAATCGCTGAAATCCGGGAACGGCAGGGCGTCCAAGGAGGCCAACTCCGTCCCCGCTTTAAAGGAGACCCCCGTGTCCCCGTCGGCGCGAAGATAGAGCCCCGGGACCTCCGTCAGCGGCCGGCCCTGGTCCATGGAACGCGCCAGTTCGGCCAGCGAGCCCTCGCCTTCGCCGAGGACGGCGGCGTCCACCGCGGGATGCTTCAGGACCTTTTCTCTTTCCTGGGTGACCCACGGGCCGCCGAAAACGACAAAGACATCGGGGGCCTTCTTCTTCAGCCGACGCGCCATTTCCAGGCTGAGCAAAGCGTTGGTGGCATAGACCGAGAAACCGACGAGTTTCGCCTCCCGCGCCGCGATCTGTCCGACGGCCTCGTCCAACAGTGCTTCGTGGGCCGAGATCACCGTCCCCGCAAAATCCTCCTTCGTCCAAACGGCGGTCCCGTGTTCCGAACCCCAATAGGGTTTCCATTTCTCCGACGTTCTCAGGCAGAACTCATTGTTGAAATCGAAACATCGGACGTTGTGGCCCTGTTCCTGGAGATAGGCCTTCAAGGCCGCCAGGCCGAGCGGCGGGGCCTCGCGGCACCACATGGGACTCAACACCAGGGTGATCTTCATTGGACGGGCCGGGGCTTTCGGAAATACGGCGGGCGGAGCGCGCGGGGGAGCCGCACGGCGCCGTGGGGGGCCGCGCCCGGAGGCGTCCTGCGTGAGCGATCGGGAAGCATCAGGTGGTGCGTATCGGTTCCCCGTCCATGAATTTTTTCGAGCGGGCCGGGCGGCCGCGGGCCTTCCGGCGCGTTCTTTTCATTTTGCTTGAAAAAGGTCCGGGGCGCAAGCCCTGTTGAAGCGGGGCTTTGGATATTATAGAGTCTCCCGACCTCCCCAAAGAGGCCGACATCGACAGGCATTTTTCCGCAAACATGACAAAACCGACAGACCTCTCCAACGTAAAATGGAACGCGGCCACGCTGAAAGACGTGCGCCTGGTGCCGCTCACCACCCACCAGGACGACCGCGGCTACCTGGTGGAGATCGCCCATTCGACCGACCCCTACCTGCCGAAATTCGGGCAGGTCTACCTCGTCGGCAACCCGGCGCGGGGCGCGGTGCGGGCGTTCCACAAGCACGCCAAATTGTGGGATCTCTTCTCCATCACCCACGGCTCGGCCAAGTTCGTCCTCGTGGACGACCGGCCGGAGAGCCCGACCCGCGGCGAAGCGAACGTTTTCGTCCTGTCGCACAAGGACCACAGCCTTCTGGTGGTGCCGCCGGGGGTGTACCACGGGTGGATGTCCCTGGAGGACGACACCCAGATGATCAGCACCGCCTCGGAAGTCTACGACCGCGGGCGGCCGGACGAGGTCCGGATCCCGCCCGATTCGTTCGGCGACGTCTGGACGGTGAAAGGGAGGTAGCTCGCTCATGGGAACGGTCCTCGTCGCCGGCGGCGCCGGTTATATAGGAAGCATCCTTTGCCGGGAACTCCTGGAACTGGGGTTCAGCGTCCGCGTGGCCGACCGGTTCTTTTACGGAAACGCCGGGGTGGTCGGGATCAAGGACCGGATCGAGATTTTGGAAAAAGACCTCCGGCAGATCGCGGAGTCCGATTTGAAGGGGGTCGACGCCTGCATCAATCTGGCCGGCCTCTCCAACGACCCGACGGCGGAATACAACCCGGACGCCAACTGGGACATGAACGCCCTGGGCGCGGAGCACCTGGCGCAGGTGTGCCGTTCGGCGGGCGTGTGGCGCTACATCCTCGCCTCCTCCGCCTCCGTCTACGACCGCGGCGGCCAGCAGGAGGAACAGGACGTGGTGCTCACGGAAGAATCGGAGGTGTTCCCCAAGGCGGCGTACGCGGTGTCCAAGCTGGAGGGGGAGAAACGGGTGCTGGCCCTGAAGAACGACCGTTTTTCGCCCATCATCCTGCGCAAGGGCACGGTGCACGGTTTCTCGCCCCGCATGCGCTACGACCTGGTGGTGAACACGTTCGTCAAAGACGCCCTCGGTTCCGGGACCATCACCCTCTTCTACGGCGGAGAGATGTGGCGGCCGCTGGTGGAGATCCGCGACGTGGCCCGCGCCTACATCGCGGCCCTGCAGGCGCCTCTGGAAAAAGTGCGCGGCGAGATTTTCAACGTGGTGGAGAAGAACTACCGCATCTCCGAACTGGCCCTGCACGTCCAGGGGCGGCTGGAAAAACTGGGCATCCGGGCGAACGTGGCCGTGGACTACGCCTACCGCAGTGTACGGAGCTACCGCGTCTCATCGAAAAAGATCCGGCAAACCCTGGGCTGGGCCCCCCTGGTGGCCGTGGAAGATTCCGTGGAACTGATGGTGAAAAACATCCGTGAATGCGGCTACACCAACTTCGACTACCCCCGCTACTACAACATCGAATGGATGAAGCTCCTGCAGGAGGCGCAGACGGTCTCCTCCCGGAGCCATCCCCAGAACATCTTTAAAGTCCCGGACGAAACAACGCCCCCCGCCGCCTCTTGAGCGGGGTCTCCGTTTTGCGCCGCTCCTCCACCGCCATGAAAATCCTTCTCATCGGCTCCGCCGGACAGCTCGGCACCGACCTGCAAAAGACGAACCCCGGCCATCCCCTCGTCCCCCTGACCCACGCGGACATCGACATCACGGACGCCGCCGAATCGGAAAAAATCCTCCGCCGGCACGCCCCGGACGTGGTCATCAACACCGCCGCCTATCACCGAACCGACGACTGCGAAGATTTCCCGGAAAAGGCGTTTGCGGCCAACCTGCTCGGGCCGCGCCTCCTGGCCCGAGTCTGCGCCGAAACCGGCGCGCGGCTGGTCCACTACAGCACCGACTACGTGTTCGACGGCAAAAAACGGCTGCCCTACCGGGAGAGCGACCCGCCTTTCCCGTTGAGCGTGTACGGCATCTCCAAACTCGGCGGCGAATTCGCGGTGCGGTCGCAGGCCGACAGGAACATCGTCATCCGTTCGGCCAGCCTCTTCGGGACGGCCGGCTCCAGCGGCAAGGGCGGCAACTTCGTGGAGACCATGATCCGGCGTTCCCGGGAGGGACTCTCGACGGAGGTGGTGGACGATATGATCATGTCTCCGACGTACACCCTGGACCTGGCGCAGATGACCTGGGCGCTGCTGGCGAAGGAAGTCCCCGGCGGCCTGTATCACATCGCCAACGGCGGCACCTGCTCGTGGTATGAATTCACCCGGAAGATTTTCGCCCTCCTGCGCCTCGAAACCCCCTTGAAACCCATCCGCTCCGCGGACCGGCCCGCGAAGATCCGTCGACCGCTCTATTCCGCCCTCGGCTCCGAGCGCCTGCCGGAGTTGGGCATCCCGCCTCTGCGCGTCTGGCAGGAGGCGCTCCGCGCGTATCTCATCGAAAAAGGCCACCTGACCCCATAGACTCGACGCGCCCACAAAATTCTTCTCCCGCCCACGGCCTCTCCCTTAATAGGAAGAGGTTTTTTATTTTCTTGACTTCCCCCCAACGATTCGGTACCATTTAGCACAATTAATCAACTAAAAATATTAGGTGATACTTAATGGCAGAAGAAGGAAAGTCTATAAAAGAGGTCATGGACATCAAGGACCTCTCGTCCTATCTGGGGATTGGGAAATCCAAGATCTACAGCCTTATCCGACAACGCAAGATTCCGGCGTCGCGGATCGGGCGGCAGTACCGTTTTTCGAAAGAGGTCATCGATTCCTGGCTGAAGGAACGGCTGATCACGGGACCGCAGGAGTCGCCGCTGCCGCTCTTCGAAAAGAAGAACCCTCAGCCGCCGCAAGCGTAGCAAAACGAAAATAATCTTGAGTTTCCGTCCGGAAATGCTAAAGTACGGCGGCGTTCGATTTGAGCAAAATATTCACGGAAGGAGGTGAAAAAGACATGGCGCAGAAAATTGCAAAGGCCGGAGTCAAACGTGAGGAAGGTTACCTGTATTTCATCGATAAACAGGGGGACATCTCGCGGGCGAAGATGGCTCGTGGCGGGAAAAAGGGCGGCAAACCGCAGAAAGTGAAGAAAGTGGGAGTCAAGAAGGAAAAAGGCTACCTCTACTTCATGGACAAGCAGGGTGACGTCTCCCGCGCGAAGATGGTTCGCCGATAAAAAAGATATCTCTGCTGCGCGACTTCCCACTGACAACACGGCGCGCGCAGGGAAGCAAGTTCCTCGGCCCCTGAGTAAGGGGCCAGAACCCTGTCTCTTTCCGGAACTTTTCGGATGGGGGCAGGGTTCTTGATTTTTTAGATCACCCGGACCCGAAACCCCAGCACTTCCAGCTCGGTCCGGATCCGCCCGCGATGGTCGCCCTGAATCTCCGGGGTGCCCGCCTTCAACGCGCCGCCCGCGCCGCACAACTTTTGGAATTTTTTCAGCAGGGCCACTTTGCCTTCCGGATGCATCTTCAGTCCCTCCACCAGCGTGACGGTCTTGCCTTTCCGGCCGTTCCGGTCCAAGCGCAGCGTCACCGGCTCCTTCTGCCGGAGCGGCGGCGGAACAACGGCCGCCCCCCGTTCCGGCAAACAGGCGCAGGAAATTTTACCGCACCGGGGACAGCCCGGCGCGGGCGAACCGCCCGAAGGTTCCGAAAAACTGTTCAAGCGCCCCTCCCAATAATCTGTATTGAAATTCGTCCAAAGAAGCTAAAATACTCCCGCTCTTCTAGGATACCAGATGCCGGGTCACGGTTCAAACCCGGCCCAAAACCGGCAACAACGCCCTTGCGGGCGGAGGGGAAGACATCATGAGCGCATTCGGCTTTGCGGTGCTGGCGGCTTTTCTTTGGGGATCGGCGGCGATCTGTGAAAAAATGGGTCTGGTGTCCGGCGCCGACCCCCTCACCGGCCTGTGGGCGCGGTGCATCGGGGTGGTGATCGGCACGGCGGCGCTCAGCTTCCTCATCCCGCAACTTCCCGTGCGCCTGGCGGCCGCCGGATGGAAATCGTTCTTCTGGCTGGCCGGCGGCGGGTTGATCGCCAGCGTATTGGGTCAATTTTTCTTTTATCGCGCCCTTAAGGTCGGCGAGATCGGCCGCATCGCCACCGTCGGCGGCTCCTGGCCCCTGGTGGCGTTCCTGCTCAGTCTCCTTTTCTTGCACGAAGCCCCCACGCCCCGTAAACTGGCGGGTGTGGTCCTTGTCTTCTTAGGCGTCACGCTGCTGAAATAGCGCTGCCGCGCGGACGCCCTTCCGCCGGTCTGAATGGAAACCGTTTTCCATTTATTTTCATGAACGAGGAGGCTGCCGTATGGCTCAGGAATTCTCATTCGATGTGGTGTCCAACGTGGACCTTCAGGCCGTGGACAACGCCGTCAACACCGCCAATCGGGAGATAACGACCCGGTTCGATTTCAAGGGCAGTTGCTCACGGATCGACCTCGACAAAAAAACCGCCCTCATCACCCTCCATTCAGACGACGACGGGAAGCTCAAAAGCGTCATCGATATCCTCCAGACGCGCCTTGTGAAACAGTCCATCTCCCTCAAAGCGCTCGATTTCCAGAAGATCGAGCCGGCCGAAGGCGGCACCGTGCGGCAGACGGCCAAAATCGTCCAGGGCATCGCCTCCGAAAAAGCCAAAGAGATCGTTCGCGTGGTCAAAGACTCCAAAGTCAAGGTGACGCCGTCCATCCAGGGGGACCACGTCCGCATCGCCGGACGCGCCAAGGACGACCTGCAAACCGCCATCGCCCTGCTGCGATCCAAGGACTTCGGCATTCCGCTGCAATTCACGAACTATCGCTGAACCTCCCCCGCCGCCGCGCCCCATGACACCCGACCCGGGGATTTTTTCCCGATCCCCCTCCCCAACGACCTCCGCACGCAGACCGAAGTTCCTGTGGCGGGCCGCGGTCGCCGGCCTCCTGGTCGTCGCCGGAGGCGCGGTCGTCATCACCTGGCTCCGCGTCCCGAACGACCATCGGGTGAATTTCAGTTTCCCGGATATCGGAAACGAGTCCAAATCCGTCATCGTCGACTTCATCGAACGGGTGCGGGAATGCCGCTACCTGGCAACCGACATCGTCGAGGCGGCGGGCGGAGCGGGCCTCTTGGCGACCGATCCAAAATCCGCCGGCCCCCGCGTGGTCCTCGCCTCCGTGGAGGCGGAAGGGCAAACCGTTCGACGTCGTTCCCTCCTGGCGCCGGCCGGCGCCGCCTATGTTTACTCCCTCACCGTCCCGCCGGCCGCCGACCTGGAATTTTATTATGCGGTCTCTCCCCCGAAACCCTCGCCGACCGGAGGCGTGCGATTCGTCGTGGAATTGACGCGCCCGGACAACCAGACGCAGATTCTCTTCTCCACCACCGCCTCCGCCGCCGGCCCCCCGACGTTCCGCCAACGTTTCTCCCGCCGCCTCCGGCGTTGGATCGGACGCGACATCGCCGACGGCCCGGACCCGTGGGAGTGGGCCCACCTCTCCCTTGCCCCCTGGGCGGGACAGGCGGTGAAACTCAGCTTCCGAACGGAACCGGGCTCGACCGGACTTCTCCCCGAGGAGCCGGCGGGGCCCGACGTTTTCTTTCCGCAGGCCTACTGGGGCGAACCGGTCCTGAAAGCGTCGCCGCCGGCGGCGGCCAAGGGGTCGGCGGGGATCAATCTCATCCTTCTGGTGACGGACACTTTGCGCTGGGATGCCGTCGTCGCGCACGGGAACAGCGGCCGATTGACGACGAGCCACGACCGCTTTTTGCGGCAAGCCATGGACTTTCAGCGCGTTTATTCCAACTCCACTTCCCGCGAATACTCCCTGGCCTCCCTGCTCCGATCAAAAAGTCTGACGACCGGCGATGTGCCGGACAAAAACCCGAACGGCGGCCTCTCGGCCGAGGGAGAGGACGGCACGGCCGACGCCGCCTCGCTGGCCGGCGCCCTCAAACGGCGCGGATATCGAACGGCCTTTGTGGGAAACGCCCGGCCGGGGATCGACTCCGGTTTCGACGAAGCGCATCTTTTTCCTCCGAACGGTTACGGACCCGCCCTCGTCTCCCGGCGGGCGGTGGAATGGCTGACCCAAAACGGCCGCGGCGGCCCATTTCTCCTGGTGGTCTATTTTGGAAACGACGCCGCCTCCGCCGCGCCTCCGCCGCGGTTCTGGGCCTCCGCCGCGGTCGAATCTCTCCCGCGTTCGGACCGGGGCCGGCTGACCCAGCGGGCGCGCATCGCCTACGCCGATGAATACCTGGGCCGTTTCCTCGATATCCTGGACGCCTACGAGTTCTGGCCCCGTTCCCTCGTCTCGCTCGTTTCCCTTCGCGGAGAAGGCGTCGACCGCGCCGCCTTGGCGGAACCGGAGATCCGCGTTCTCTGGGCCTTGCGACATCGCGGGCTGCCGGAGGGGGTTTCCGTTTCGGAACCGGTCCAGTTGGCCGATGCCGCCCCCACGCTCCTCCGCTACCTGAACGCCGAGGTGCCCGCGGAATTCCAGGGCCGGAACCTCCACGTCGCCGCCGGCGGTTTTTCCCGCCCGGAAGAACCCGCGCGGATCCTCCTGCAAAGCGACGAGGCCAAGGGAGTGATCCTGAATTACCATCATAAGTACGTGCGCCGGAAACTCGCCTCCCCGCAGGCCGACGACGCGGAAAGCATCTACGATCTCTGGGCGGACCCGGCCGAAGAAAAAAACCTCGTCCGCCGCGATCGCGGTCTCCTGGCGAAGGTCCGTCGCGCCCTGGAAGAGCTCTCGCCGGACCGTCTGGAAACCCGGCTGCTCTTCTGGGACCTCGGGGACCGGCCCGTGCGGGGAAGCCTCGAGACCGGGGCCGGAGAAATTCGCTCTTTTGTGTCTTCCGGCGCCGCCGGACGGCGCGGGGCCAACTTCTACGACTTCGAGATCCTCTCCTCTTCCGGGGAGGTCCGTTTCGAGATTTGGCCGCCGATGGCCTCTTACGTCCTGCGCGTCAAACTCAAAGACGAATATTTTCCCGCCGAACGAATCCGCGTGTCCCGCTTCGGTCTGCCGCTCTTCGAGCGCAGCGGCGTGGAGTGGTATGACTACAACGTTTTCCCGTGGATGACCGGCCTTTCGTTTCCACAAAAAGGAGAAACCGGCCCGTTGCTCTTCATGGGTCGGTGTCCCCCCAAAAAAGAAGAGAGCTCCCGGCCGGGAGAGGTTTTCTGAATGCGGCCCGAACTTAAGAACACCATCCGGAACGCCTTCCGCTACTGCGGCGAGCGGTTCCTTTCCGGCGGACTGGAAGCCGCGCGATGGATCGAACGCGAATCACTCCTCTCGCTGGAGGCGCGCACGGGCGCGGCGACGTTCGCCGGCCTCTTTTTCCTCTCGCTGTTGCAATCCCGCTTTTGGCGGCCGTTCTCTTTGCCCGGAACGGACGGCCTCCTCCTCTCCCTCCGCTCATTCTGGCCGGAGGCGCTGACCCTTCACGGGATCCTCTTCTTCGCGAGCCTGGCCCTGGGGACGGTCGTGGGGATCCTGTTTCGAAACGCCTGGGACATCCTGGAACTGTTCGCTCCCGCCCTCCATCGGGGCCGGTTCTCCCGCTCCACGAGGATCGCGGCCGCCGCGGCCTGGTCCCTCTTTTTCCATCTCACTTTTCTCACCCGGGACATGGCCGCCCATCCGGCGTTGTATCAGAACACGTTTTACGACGCGGGGGGGGCCCTCCGCGGATTCATGACGTTCGCGGTCGAACGTTGCCCGGCCTGGCTCGGCGGTCTGCCGGGGGCCGCGGTGGCGATGGTGCTTTTCCTGGCCGTGGTGGACTGGTCGCGCCGTTCCTTTCTCTGGTTCATGGCCTTCCCCGTCCCCGCCCGGCTGGCGGCGGCGGTCATGACGGGCGGCCTGACGCTGGCCTCTCTCGGTGTTTGGGGCGTGATCCGTCTCCAAGCGCCCCGCAACGACGGCCCCAACGTTCTCGTTCTCATGGTGGACTCCCTGCGTTCGGACGCGCTGGAAAACCCTCGGTTCCCTCGGCTGTCCGCGCTGGCGAAGGCCGGGCGGACGTACAGCCGCTGTTACCCGAACCTGGCCGCGACCCCGGCCGCCCTCACGACCTTCTTCACCGGTCAAACGCCGCTGACCCACGGCCTGCGCCACTCCTTTCCGTCTCCCGAAAAGACCCGGCTCGGCCCCAACTCCCTCCTCCCCCTGTTGAAACAACGCGGCTACTTCACCGCGGCCCTCACCGACTCCAACGGGGATTTCTTCTCCTCCCTGTCTGAAAATTTCGATACGCTGCGGGCGGCGGATCTCAGCGGCCGGCGGCTGGCGCAACAGCGGGCCCTCCGGGCCCACGTCCATCTTCTCCCGTATCTTTCCGGGAAAACCGGCCGGCGGCTTTTTCCGGCCCTGCGAAACCTGCCGGAACTCTCCGACCCGGCGCTCCTCGCCGAAGAGGCGACGTCCCTTCTGGGCCGGCTGCGGTTCCGGAAAAAATTCTTCCTGGCGGTTTACTTTTCGGCCCTCCACTCCCCCTACGCCGTTTCTTCGAGAACCGCCCTGGAATCGCTGGAGAAAGATTATCGCGGCCCCTGCAAATACGCCGCGCCGGCCGACGAGGGGGAAATAGCGACTCCGGCGGAACAGGCCCGGGTCCGGCGCCTTTATGGGGCCAACGTCCGCGCGGTGGACGCCGCGGTGGGAACCCTCCTCGACAACCTGGCCGCCCGGCACCTGGGGGAGAACACCCTCGTGCTCCTCTGGTCGCCTTACGGGGAACAACTCTACGAGCGGGGTCTGGGCCGAGGGCACGGCCGGCACCTGCGCGGCGAGGAAACGCTCGCGGCGCCGTTCGTCGTCGTGGAACCGCGCCAACGCACCCCGCCGCGCTGGATACGGGAACCCGTGCGCGGCCAGGACGTGGCCCCCACCCTCCTCGATATCCTGGACATCCCTCCGCCCGAAACCATGGAAGGGTTCTCGCTGAGACGGCGCGACTTCTCGCAGCCGCCGGATGAATTTTTCCTGGTGTATTGCGAAACGGACGTCTGGCTCTCCGGCGCCGACGGCGATCCCCGTTTTCCGTCGCGCATCCCCTATCCGTCTCTTTCACAAATGCTTTCCTTCGGCCCGCGCGGGAACGACCGCCCTTCCCTGCTCTTGAACTGGGAGGACGACGTCTTGGTCGGAAAACAACGCCTCGTCCAACTGGGGACGGAACGCCTCCTTTATATCCCCACGCGGGAAGGGGTAGAATATGAGTACTATGACTTGGCCTCGGACCCCCACGGCATGCACAATCTCGCGGGCTCATCGGGCCGCGCGGAGCGGGAGCAGGAGTTCCGGGAAATCCTTTTCCGCTTCCTCTCGCGCGAAACCGGATGGCGCCCCCAGAACGGTTTTTGGATCCCGGAAGCCTTTTTGAACGATCCGGACGGAGATCCCCTGCTATGAAAAAAATCGCCCCGCCCCGGACCGGAGTCAGCTACTTCGGCAACCGGTTCCTCCCGCACGCCCTGCGCGACCTCGACGTCGTGGCGGACTGCTGCGACTACGTGGTCCACGCGGTCAACGAGACGGACTTTTATTTCCACAAGGCGGCCACGGAAAAAATCTTCTCGGCCTCCCGCCGGAAAGGGCTGGAGGTCTGGGCGGACCCGTGGGGACTCGGCGGCGTGTTCGGCGGAGAAGCCCTCTCCAAATTTCTACTGGACCACCCCGACGACTGGCAGGTCCTGTCGGACGGGCGGCGCGTTCCGGCGGCCTGCCCCAACAGGGACTCCTTCAAGAACTTCGTCCGCGAATGGGTGACCCTCGTGCGCGACTCCGGCGCCGAGGTGATCTTTTGGGACGAACCGCACATTTATTTCCACTGGAACAAAGAATGGGAGGGGACCTACGCCTGCGTCTGCCCGGCCTGTCGCGACCTGTACCGGCAACGCTTCGGCGGCGACATGCCCGCGCAACTCGACGACAGCGCCCGCGAGTTCCGTCGCCGGACGCTCTCCTCGTTTCTGGACGATCTGACCCGATTCGCCGCGCACCAGCGCCTGAAGAACGCCCTCTGCCTCTACGCTTTCGAAGGGTACGCCGAATATGACCGCATCTGGAAACAACTGGCCGCCCTCCCGAAACTCGACGTCTTCGGGTGCGACCCCTATTGGCGCTGGAGCCCCTTCCCTTGGAAGACCCTCCTCTCCAAAAAAGCCGGTCCCCTGCGCACCCCCGCCGCCTACGTGAAATATTTTTCGGAAAAAGTGCTCGCGGAGACGCGGGACGCGGGCAAGGGGAGCCAGATATGGCTGCAGGCGATGCGTTTCCCGCGAGGCGCCGAGAAGGAAATCCTGCCCGCGGCGCAGGCCGCCGCCGAGGCCGGGGTGACCCACCTGGCGGCCTGGAGCTACGACGGCGGCGCCCTCCTCGATACCGTCCTTTCGGAAAACCCCGAACGCGTCTGGAAAGAAACCGCGCGGGCGTTCCGCCACCTCAAAGGAGCCCGCTGACATGCCGGCGCTTTTGCCGGAGAAAAAAATTCTCGTCGTCGGGCCGGGGGCGCTGGGCACCTACTTCGCGGCCCGGCTGGGACACGCCTTCCCGCGCCTCTGGGTGCTGGACCACCGGGAAGGCCGCGCGCAACAACTCTCCGAGGCCGGCTTCCACGTGCGGGGCGTGGACTCCTACGACTGGTTCGCGCCGGAACGGCACGTCGCCGCCCGCCCCGACGGCTGGCCGGCGATGGATTTCATCTTTTTTCTCGTCAAAGCGCCGGCCTTGGCGAAAGCGGCCGGGAACTGCCGGCGCCTTACCGGAAAGGACACCGCCTGGGTCCTGCTTCAGAACGGCTGGCGGGCGGAGGAGGAATTGAAGACGGAGAAAAAACGCATCGTCCTGGGGATCACCGGCGAAGCCGTGACGCTGGAAAGCACGGGCCGCGTTTTTCACGCCGCCGTCGGCACGACCCTCCTCGACGCCAAAACCAAGCGCGCCGCGGAAGTCTCTCGCCTGCTGGCCGCGGCGGGGTTCAAGGTCGAACTCACGAAGGATTTCGATTCCGCCCGCTGGAACAAGCTCCTCCTCAACGCCGTCATCAACCCCATCGGGGCGCTGGCCGGCGTGCCGAACGGCCGGTTGGCCGAAAACCCCCTGAAAGAACTGGCCGACGGGCTCACCCTCGAATGCGTCCGGCTGGCCCGGCGGGCCGGGCGAACGACCCCGCCGGCGGAGGCGCAACGCCGGCTCCGGGAAACCATCGCCCAAACAGCGGCCAACAAGAATTCCCTGTGGCAGGACCTCCTCCGCGGACGGCCGACGGAACGCCCCTATCTCCTGGGTCCCTTTCTCGACCTGGCGCGCCGGCACAAAACACCGGCCCCCCTCCTTCAGTCGCTTGACCGATTGCTCCAAACAGTGGAGAATTTCCAGCAACACGAAGCGGCGCGGAGGGGCGAACCATGACATCCGTTTTCCACATCCTCAACCCGTCGGCCGGCCAGCGCGGCTGGGTCCGCGCGGTCACCGAAGGCCAAACCGCCATGGCTCCCTGGGCCTGGGTGAGCCGGGAACATCCCCTGCACACCGAAACGCTCGTGGACTGGGCCCTGCGGGAAGGGACGAAACGCCTGGTGGTCTGGGGTGGCGACGGGACGTTCCACCGGGTGGTGGAGACGCTGTGGCGGCGCCGAGCGCTGGAGAAGGTGGAGCTGGCCCTGGTGCCCTGCGGCACGTGCAACGATCTGGCGCGGCGGCTGAACCTTTCCAAATACTACTGGCGCCGATGGGAAGCCTCGTCGCCGGAGGGCCGGCCGGCCCGGCTGGCCGTCGGCCGGCTGGCCTGGGAGAATTTTTCGACGGTGTTCGTCAACAACGCCGGGTTCGGCCGCTCACGTGAATCCTATGAGGCGAAGCAGGGGCCGTGGGGCGTTTTGAAATCGTTCGAGCCCATCGGCGTCGCCGCGGAATGGGACGCCGGCCGGCTGGACGGCCGCTACTATATGATGCTGGCCTGCAACGCCCCCTATTTTTCCGGCGGACTTCACTTTGAAAAAACGGTCTCCCCCGAAACGGGAACGCTCCAGGTCTATTTCGTGCCGGCCACCTCCAAGGCGCGGCTGGCGTGGCGACTGCTGCGCGGACGACTGGGCCAGCCGATGTTCGATACGAAGACCACGAAGATCTCCACCCGCTCGCTCCGGTTGCGCACCGACCGGCCCGTCTGGCCCCAGGCGGACGGGGAACCTCCTCCGGCGGCCGTGTCGTCCCTGGAACTCGGCCTCCTCCCGGAACAGATCCGTCTCTGGTGCCCCGCGTTGTAAGATGAAGATGAAACCGCGCGCCTATCTGGACATCGAAACGGACTGGCAGAAACGGATCACCATCATCGGGGTCTACCGCCCCGGCGCCGACACCCAGCAGTGGGTCCGTCCGGACCTCTCCGCCGACGGCCTCCGCGAATTTTTGCAGGGCATCGAGACGCTCTACACCTACAACGGGGCCCGGTTCGACCTCCCCGTCCTCCGCGATCAGCTCGACATCGACCTGGCGAAGGAATACCGGCATCACGACCTCATGTACGACTGCTGGTCCCGCTGTCTCTTCGGCGGACTGAAAAAAGTGGAGAAGCGCCTCGGCATCACCCGGGACACCGAGGGCCTCGACGGCCGCGACGCGGTGCTCCTGTGGGACCGGTACGTCAAAGGGGAAAAAGACCTGCTGGAGCTCCTGCTCCGCTACAACCGAGAAGACGTGATCAACCTGGAAGCCCTGGCCGTGACGCTGGGGCTGGTGCCGCGCGAAGAGGGCGAACTGCCCGCCGGATTCCGCGTCCCCGAAGTCAAAGGGCGGGACGACTCCGGCGACTGCATCGAATCGTGACGAGGAGAAAAACCATGAGCGCCAAAATATTGGACGGCAAAAAAGCGGCGGCCAAGGTCTTGGAAAACGTGCGCCAAAAGGCCGCCGAACTCGCCCGGCGCGGCGTGACGCCCGGGCTCGCCACCGTGTTGGTGGGCGACGACCCCGCCTCGGCGGTGTACGTCCGGCAGAAGATCAAGGCCTGCGAGGCCCACGGGCTCAAATCCGTCCATGTGCCGCTCCCCGCCGACGTCTCCGAGGTGGCCCTGCTTGAGAAGATCCGGGAGCTCAACCGGTCCCCGGAGGTGCACGGCATCATCGTCCAGTTGCCTTTGCCGAAACATATCCACGCGGACCGGGCCCTCCTCGCGGTCGACCCGCGCAAGGATGTGGACGGGCTCCATCCGGTCAACCAGGGACAATGGATGCGGCTGAAAAGCTGGAAAGAGATCCTCGCGTCCGGCCGCCCCCTGCCCTGCACCCCGGCGGGGGTGATGGAGCTTCTGGAACAGAACGGCGTCCGCGTGGCGGGCCGCCGGGCGACGGTGATCGGCCGTTCCACCCTGGTGGGAAAACCCCTCGCCCTCATGCTGCTCTCGGCCGACGCCACCGTCACGCTCTGCCACTCCCGCACGACAAACATCGCCGCGGTCTGCCGCGAGGCGGACATCCTCATCGCCGCCATCGGCTCCCCCCGTTTCGTCAAAAGCTCCATGGTCAAGCGCGGCGCCGTGGTGGTGGACGTCGGCAGCAACCGCACCGAAAAGGGGACGACCGGGGACGTGGACTTCGAGCGCGTCCGCCCTTTGGCCAAGGCCATCACGCCCGTGCCCGGCGGCGTGGGCCCCATGACGGTGGCCATGCTTCTCTGGAACACCGTCCGCTCCGCCGAACAGGCCTGAGGCCCCCGGCGGCGGCAATTAATTCCACGCCCCCCCCTTGATTAATTTTGCCCGGCGTGCTATAATTCTTTTGTAAGCGTGAATGTACCGTTCCAACTTTATCACAGTCAAACGTAGACGTTGAACCGCGGAGGCCTCCTCAGTGGCCGTCGCGGATTTTTTTTAAGGTTGCGGACTTCATATTTTTTCTTACAGGGGTAGGTGATTAACAGCCATGAAGGGAAAAGTCAAGTGGTTCAACGCCGCGAAGGGGTATGGATTCATCACCACCGAAGAGGGGAACGACGTGTTCGTTCACTATTCGGCGATCACGGGAGATGGATACAAATCCCTCGACGAAGGACAGGCGGTGGAGTTTGAGGTGACCTCGGGCCCCAAGGGACCGGCCGCCGCAAACGTCAAGAAAGCCTAATCTTCAAAACCCCCCGTCGGCGGACGTTCGTTCTCCGGCGGGGGGTTTTTCTATTTCCGTACGCAGTTCGATCTCGGACGCCGCCATGCGCACACGCAACTCAAAAACACATCGAAAAAAATCCGCCGGACGCAAGCGCCATGCGCCTTCCTGACCGGCTGGGAAGGTTCGAAGGCGTCACCGACCTTCCCCTCATCATCGTCGCGTCGAACGCCGTCGTCTCCCTGTTCGAATGGGTCCGGCCCGGCTTGACGCCGATGCTGACCCTCTCCCCGGCCGCCGTCTGGGCCGGAGAATTCTGGCGGCTCCTGACGTTCCTCTTCGTACCGCCGCCCCTGTCGCCCCTCTTTCTCCTGTTCTGGCTCTACATCCTCTACATTTACGCCGACGCCCTGGAAACGGAGTGGGGGTCGTTCCGATTCACCGTCTACTACCTGCTCGGCGCCCTGGCCACGGCGGCGGTGGGGTTTTTCCCGGCCCACGGGACGATCCCCAATGTCTATCTCAACGCCAGCCTCTTCCTGGCCTTTGCGACCCTTTTCCCGACGTTCGAACTGCTGTTGTTTTTTGTTCTGCCCGTGCAGGTGCGCTATCTGGGATATCTCACGTGGGCGTGGCTGGGCTGGAGTTTTCTTACGGGGGGCTTGTTGACCCGCCTGGCGATCCTGGCGGGACTCATCAACTACATCCTGCTTCTCGGCCCGGACCTCCGGGAACGGCTGATGTTGCGTTGGCAGACCTACCGGAACCGGCGACGCTGGAAAACCCGGTAACGCCCGTCCTAGCGGGAATGTTTTTTTCTTTTGCCGAGGTAGGTATCGCCGGTGCGACGGATGCCGCGACGGCGCGGCGGGCCGCGGCGGTCCGAACCGCTCCGCCGTTCGACCGAGACCGGAAGATTCATCTGCCGGCGGCGTTGCCGCCGGCGCTCCACCAGTCGTCGTTCTTTGGGGATCCTTTTTTCCGCTGACATCTCGAACCTCCGAAAATTCTGTCCCATCTTAGCACATTAGATTTGCTATTTTCTAGCTCTCCCATGAAACCGAAGGTTTGCCTGATCCGTTGTCCGGCGATCACCATGCCGCAACCCCCCGACCTCGGCCTGGCCTACATCGGCGCCGTGCTGAAGAACGCCGCCTATCCGGTCAAGGTCCTGGACCTGAACTGGGAATTGTATTACGCCCGGCCCCCGGAAACCCCATCCCCCTGGGACGGCTACGACGACGACGCCCTGGAGAAATTCGGGGCGGACCTCTTTCGGAACCACCTGCCACAAATCGCCGCCCGCATCGATGAACTCGCCCGCGACGGCTTCAACGTCTTCGGCCTTTCCGTGTGGGCCTCCAACAAAACAAGCAGCCTGGCCCTGGCGCGGACCATCAAGGCCCGGCATCCCGCCAGCGTCGTCATTTTCGGCGGGCCGGAATGCATGCCCCGCTGGTCCGGAGAGGCGTTCGCCGCCGAGCCGGCCCTCGATGCGGTGGTCTACGGCGAGGGGGAGGAAACGGTCCTTGAGATATTGCGCTCCATCGAAGAAAGCGGGGCGGTTCGGCCGGCGCCCGGCTGTTATGCGCGGGAATCCGGAAAGATGCGGAACGGCGGCCCACGGCCGTCTCCCGTGTTCTCGGCGCTGCCGATCCCCGATTTCAACGATTACGATCTTTCGCTCAACAACGGCCGGCTGGGGATCACGTTCACCCGCGGATGCGCGCACCGATGTCGTTTCTGTTCCCTGACGGGCTACATCGCGCACTTAAAAACCCGGCCGGCCGAACACATCTTTTTTGAGATAAAACAACGCCTGGAACGGCACCGCGTTCGGTGTTTTGAGGAACGGAGCCCTTCGGTCAGCTCCAACCTGCCGGAATTGAAAAAAGTCTGCGAAATGATCGTCTCTCACCGGTTGAAATTCACCTGGACCGGACAATGTGTTTTTCATCCGAACCTGTCCTACGACTTGTTGGGGCTGATGCACCGGGCGGGCTGTCATCACCTGGTCTTTGGTCTGGAAAGCGGCTCCCAAAAGGTGACGGACCTGATGGGCCGCGGCTATCGCCTGACCGACGCGGAGAATAATCTGCGCGACCTGAAGAAAGCAGGGATCCACGTGACCCTGAACGTGCTCGTCGGCTATCCGGGAGAAACTGAAGAAGATTTTCGCGAGACGTTGCGGTTCCTCGAAAAAAACAGGGACCACATTGACTCTCTCGGGGCCGTCAGCACCCTCTGGATAAGCCCCTACGCCCTCGTGGCGAATCAGACGGAGAGACTGAACATCATCGCGCCCCAGGGAAATATCTACGGGCGCTCCTGGCGGACAAAAGACGACTCGAATACCCCCGAAATCCGCGAGGATCGGCGGAACCGGCTGCTCCAACGAGCGGGGTCTTTGAATCTGGTATCTCCGGCCCATCTTCATGTGCTCCAAACGTCCGAAACGTCCCATTCAAAAACCCCGAAATAACCGCCTAACGCCTTACGCTCCCCCGGGCCCCGCGGCGGGCTCCGTCCTATAGCTTTTTTGACGGATATTGGGTAGAATGACCTGCCCCTCTCGCGAGGGGTTTTTCGTCAGTGAAAAACCGGGATTCCGGTCAAAATTTCGTGAATGCATCCCGTTCACATGTCAGGATTCGTTGCGCAAACACGTCATCATGGGCCCCGACCAAACAATCGACGTTTCCACCGTTCGTTACAAACTAAGCCAGATCTTCATGCTGCTCGGGCTGGGGATATTCGTCGTCTCCGCCGGCTTCGCCACCCGGGGACGGGAACCGTTCGCCACCTGGTTCTTCGATTTTGCCTGGTGGAGCTATCTTCTTTTCATCGACGGCTGGGTCTACCGGCATCGCGGGGAGTCCCTCCTGTTGAACCATCCGGGCCGGTTCTTGTTCCTGGCGTGCTGGTCCGTCCTCCTGTGGTTCCTCTTTGAAGCGTTCAACCTCCGGCTCCAGAACTGGGCCTATGTGGGCCTCCCGGCAGCGCTTCCTCTCCGGTGGTTCGGGTATGCGATCGCCTTCGCCACCGTGGCGCCGGCCATCCTCGAGACCGCCGACCTGGTGGAAACCGCGCAATTCATCAAAGAAGGGCGCGTGCGGCCGCTGGGCTGGCGACGCAGCGTGGGCCCCTATTTCATGGCCCTCGGCGCGCTCATGTTGCTGTTGCCGCTCCTCTGGCCCCGGTTCTTCTTCCCCCTGGTTTGGGGCGGGTTCCTGTTCCTGCTGGAACCCCTCAACGCCCGCTGGGGCGTGCCGTCCCTCATCACGGACTGGCGCGAGGGGCGCCTCCACCGGTTCTGGATCCTTCTCATCAGCGGATTCTTCTGCGGGGTCCTCTGGGAGTGGTGGAACTCCTGGTCCGGCGCCCGCTGGGTCTATTCCGTCCCGTGGGTCTCCGGGTGCAAGATTTTCGAGATGCCTCTTCTGGGTTACCTGGGCTTCCCGCCGTTCGCCGTTTCGGTCTTTGTCATGACCGTCTTCGCCGTGACGTTGTGGGAAAAATCGCCGCGCCCGGTCCGGGCCCTCCTCGTCCTCGCCGCGGCCGCGGCCGTCCTCCTGATGTGCGCCGCGGTGGACCAATTCACCGTGAAAGGATTCCAACCATGAGCCGTCTTATCCAGCGCGCCCTCGTCACCGGCGGCGCGGGTTTTCTGGGGTCGCACCTCTGCGACCACCTCCTCCGGCGGGGCGTCTCCGTCATCTGCGTCGACAATTTCCTGACGGGCAACCCCGACAACATCGCCCACCTCACCGGACACCCCCGCTTCCGTTTCATCCGCCACGACGTCACCCAGGACCTCTATCTCCACGAACCCATCGACGCGGTGTTGCATTTCGCCAGCCCGGCCTCCCCGCGCGACTACCTGGAACATCCCATCAAAACCCTCAAGGTCGGCGCGCTCGGCACGCACAAAATGCTGGGGTTGGCCAAGACGAAGAAATCCCGATTCCTGCTCGCCTCCACCTCCGAGGTCTACGGCGACCCGCTTGTCCATCCGCAACAGGAAAGCTATTGGGGCAACGTCAATCCGGTCGGCCCGCGCGGGGTGTACGACGAAGCCAAGCGGTATGCCGAAGCCCTCTGCATGGCTTACCACCGCGTGCACGGCGTGCGCGTGCGCATCGCGCGCATCTTCAATACCTACGGCCCCCGCATGCAGAAACACGACGGCCGCGCCATCCCCGAATTCGTCATGGCGGCCCTGCGGGGCAAATCCCTGCCGGTGTTCGGCGAGGGCCTCCAAACGCGCTCCTTCTGCTACATCGACGACGAGGCCGAAGGGCTCCTGCGCCTCCTTTATTCCGACTGCCCCGGACCGGTCAACATCGGCAACCCCGCCGAGATCACCATCCTGGACATCGCCCGCATGATTCTCAAACTCACCGGAAACCGCGGCCGCATCGTGCACAAACCGCTCCCGGTGGACGACCCCAAGGTCCGCCAACCGGACATCCGCCAGGCGAAACGCGTTCTGGGCTGGACCCCGCGCGTGCCTCTTGAAACGGGCCTCAAGAACACCATCGCCTGGTTCAAAAAAAATTATCTGCCGCGCGGCGCGCGGCGTTGAACCGACGCGGGAAAACCTCTTAAAGAACGGAGCGGCCCCATGAAAAAAATCCGAATCGTCTCCCTGGCCCTGGCCCTGGCGGTGTCCTTCGCCGTCCTGGTCGTCTTCGTCCGCGGGTTGTTCCAAGGGCTGGAAAGCCAGTCCATCGATTTCCGGTTCAAGATCCGAGGCGACCGCGTCCCGAACGAGAACGTGGTGATCATCACCGCCGACGAGAAATCCATCGCCGAGCTGGGCCGATGGCCCTGGTCGCGCGCCACCCACGGCCGCCTCATCAAGTGGCTCACCGACGCCGGCGCCAAGGCCATCGCCTTCGATATCCTTTTCACCGAACCCGACAACGAACACCCCCAGGACGACGTCGCCCTCGGCCGCCTGGCGTCCAAAAGCGGGCGGGTCGTCTTCGGCATGTTCTTCCAAAAAGGAGAGGACAACCTCCCCGCCGCGCCGCTCCTGCCCATCCCGCCGCTGCGGAACGACCGCATCCACATGGGCTCGGTGAACTTCTGGCCCGAAGTGGACGGCGTGACGCGCAAACTGCCGGTCTGGATGGAATACGACGGGCAGTTCTATCCGTCCCTGTCGCTGTCGGTGCTGGCCGTGGCGGAACAAAAAGACCCGCAGACCCTCTTCCAGGAGCTGAACCTGCCCACGGAAGACCTCTGGAACGAGTTCTCCCTCAACTTCGCCGGCGGTTTCCAGATGTTCCCCTATTTCTCCTACGCGGACGTCCTGAAAGGCCGTGTCTCGCCCGCCGTTTTCAAAGACAAGATCGTTTTCGTCGGCGGGACCGCCACCGCCCTGTTCGATTTCAAAGCCGTTCCCAACGTGCCCCTCTTCCCCGGCCTGGAGATCCACGCCGTGGCGGTGGACAACTACCTGAACGGCAACCACCTGCGCACGATCAATCCGCTCTGGACCATCCTGCTCATCCTCGTCTTCGGCCTGGGATGCGGACTTCTGTTGTCGCGCGTGCCGGCCTGGGCGGGCGCTCTCTCCACGGCCGCCTGGATCTTCGGTTATTATTCGGTTTGTCAGGTGCTTTTCTCAAAAAAACACATCGTCCTGGATTTCGTGGCCCCGGCCACCGTGGTCCTCGGCACCTACGTGGTGGTCCTCTTCTACCGTTTCCTGACGGAACAGCGGGAAAAACGCTGGATCAAGGGGACGTTCTCCCAATACCTGTCCCCCAAGGTCATCGAGGTCATCACCTCCGACCCCGGGCGGCTCCGGCTCGGCGGTGAAGAGCGCGAGATGACGGTCTTCTTCTCGGACTTGGCCGGGTTCACCTCCATCTCGGAAGCCATGAAGCCGCCCGACCTCGTGGCGGTGCTGAACGAATACCTGACGGCCATGAGCGAGATCATCCTGAAATACGACGGGGTGGTGGACAAGTATATCGGCGACGCCATCATGGCGTTCTGGAACGCCCCGGTGGACCAGCCGCGCCACGCCGTACTGGCCTGCCTCACGGCGCTCGAACAGATGGAACGGCTGGCCGTCCTTCAGCGGGGGTTCGCCGAACGGAAATTGCCCGCCATCGACTGCCGCATCGGCATCAACACGGGGAACATGGTCGTCGGCAACATGGGCTCGAAGAACCGCTTCGACTACACCGTCATGGGGGACTCCGTCAACCTCGCCTCCCGCCTGGAGGGGGCCAACAAGCCCTATCACACGCGCATCATGATCTCCGAGTTCACCTACGAGAAAGCGAAGAACGACATCGAGGTGCGCCAGCTGGACCTCCTGCGCGTGAAAGGCAAGGCCATTCCCATCAAGGTCTATGAGCTGATCGCGGCCAAAGGCCGCCTGACGGACAACCAGAAAAAGGCCTTCGCCTCCTATGAGGAAGGGCTGGCGTTCTATCTGGACCGGAAATTTGAGAAAGCGGCCGCGCTGTTCAAAAAAACACAGGCCCTCCTTCCCCACGACGGTCCCTCGGACGTCTACCTGAACCGCTGCGCCGGCTACCTGGCCGCGCCGCCGCCGAAAGATTGGGACGGCGTGTACGTGATGACGACGAAATAGGGCGGGCCCGGGGCTTTCTTCTCACCGATCTATGGAAGTTTTCTGGCGATTGCTGTTCGGACATCTCCTCGGAGATTTCACTCTCCAGACCAACTACGTGGCGGCCTGGAAACGGCGCGGGCCGGCGGGGCTTCTTTTCCATGTGGGCACGCACATCGTCCTTTATGTCTTCCTGGCTTGGCCGTATCTGGGGACGACGTGGATACACATCGGCCCCTGGGCGCTGAACGGCTGGGCCGGCCTGGGTCTCATCTTCGTGTCGCATGTCTTCGAGGACCAGTGGCGCATCTGGTCCGTGACGGCCCAGCGGGCGCCGGACAACCTGCTTTTTTATATTTGGGATCAGGTCATCCACATCGTGATCCTGTTCGCCCTGGCCCCCGTCACCTCGGACAGGATCATTGAAAATACGTGGCCCGTCATGGGCTGCCTGGTGGTGGCGGCGACCCATTTCACCACGGTCTCCGTTTTCTTCATCGAAAAGGACCTCTTCAACATGAAGTTCCCGCCGACCCGGGAAAAATACGGCGCCATGGCCCAGCGGTTCCTCGTTTTCCTCTGCCTTCTTCTTCCCAGCGCCTGGGCGTGGCTGGTGCTCGGCGCCGTCGGCCTGCAGGTCCTCGTTCGGCGGCAGATCCCGTCGCAGGCGGTTTCAAAGACGGGATTGGTCTTGGGCAACGGCCTGGCCCTGTTGGCGGGTCTCCTGGCGAGACGGCTTTACTTCGCGTGACGACGCGCGCGCCGGGCGTCGCGGAAAAATTTTTATATACTTTATGCCCAGCTTCGCGGCATTCTAAAAAGGAGCCCTCTCATGGCGAAACTCGATAAAAAACTTCTGGCGGCCCAGGCGCTGAGCGCGCGCCCCCGCCCCGCGGCGAAACCGACCGATCCGGTGCTGGTGATCGTTCCCCATGTCCCCGTTCCGGACCGCATCCCGGAAGACCGCGCCGCGGACAACCTGATCAAGCTCCTCCGGGAACATTTCCGCGTCGTCATCGCGGCGGACCGCCCCGCCCCCCTGGAAGACCCCTACCGGCGCCATTTCCTCATGGAGGGCATCGAGATCGTCGGCGGGCAACAGGACTTCCCCCAAGAGCAGCCCG